>CAKQQG010000011.1 GCA_934270705.1 uncultured Oxalobacter sp.
AGAAGGCTTGAGATTCGCGATCCGTGAAGGCGGAAGAACCGTCGGCGCTGGCGTCGTTTCCAAAATCGTCGAGTAATTCGCCGTTGTAAGATAATTCAAATGCTGCGGATGGCAAGCCATCCGCAGCTCGTTCTTTGGAAAGATATTATGCAAAACCAGAAAATCCGCATTCGCCTCAAGGCATTCGACTATAAACTGATTGACCAGTCTGCGCAGGAAATCATCGATACCGCAAAACGTACTGGTGCCGTCGTCAAGGGACCGGTTCCATTGCCGACACGTATCCAGCGTTTTGATATCCTGCGTTCGCCGCATGTCAACAAAACCTCGCGTGATCAGTTCGAAATCCGTACGCACCAGCGTCTGATGGATATCATCGATCCGACCGACAAAACTGTCGATGCCCTGATGAAGCTGGACTTGCCGGCGGGTGTCGATGTTGAAATCAAGTTGCAATAATTGCCTTGCGGGCAATAATCAGTTGTGCAAACGGCGCATGCGGGATATAATGCGCCGCTTGAGCAAGTCAAGAGATTGTTTTTGCTCTTGTTTCTATAAAATGACAAACAGCCCTGCCCAATCGTAGGCAGGAATGGAGATAAAAATGAGCCTAGGCCTTATCGGGCGTAAGGTTGGGATGATGCGTATATTCACGGATGAGGGTGATACCATTCCCGTCACCGTGGTTGACGTATCCGATAACCGCGTTACGCAAGTCAAGACGACCGAGACAGACGGTTATACGGCTGTTCAGGTTGCATTCGGCAAACGCCGTCCTTCCCGTGTCAATAAAGCTGCCGCCGGACATTATGCGAAAGCAGGTGTCGAAGCTGGTACGGTATTGCGCGAATTCAGAGTGGATGCTGCCAAGGCAGCTGAAGTCAAGGCAGGTGATGTGTTGCCTGTCACCCTTTTCGAAGTCGGCCAGAAGATCGACGTCCAGGGTGTTTCGATCGGTAAAGGTTATGCCGGTACCATCAAGCGCTATAACTTCGGTTCCGGGCGTGCTACCCATGGTAACTCACTGTCGCACAACGTTCCGGGTTCCATTGGTATGAATCAGGATCCGGGGCGTGTTTTTCCAGGCAAGAAAATGACGGGCCACATGGGGGATGAAACCGTTACCGTCCAGAATCTGGAAATCGCACGTATTGACGCAGAACGAAATCTGTTGCTGGTAAAGGGTGCCGTTCCGGGCGCCAAGAATGCGCAGGTAGTCGTACGTCCTGCCGTAAAAACCAAAGTAAGCAAGGGGGCATAACAGATGGAATTGAAGCTCCTAAATGGGAAAGACCAGGTTGCTGGCAAAGTGGAAGCTCCGGATACCATTTTCGGTCGTGAATATAACGAAGCGCTGATTCATCAGATCGTTGTCGCTTTCCAGGCCAATGCCAGAACGGCAGATCGTCAGCAAAAGAGCCGTGAAACGGTTGCGCATACCACCAAGAAACCGTGGCGTCAGAAAGGTACCGGTCGTGCGCGTGCTGGTATGTCGTCCTCGCCGTTGTGGCGTGGAGGTGGTCGTGCATTCCCCAATTCGCCAGACGAAAACTTTTCTCACAAAGTCAACAAGAAGATGTATCGTGCAGGTGTTTGCTCGATTCTCTCGCAGCTGGCACGTGAGGGCAGGCTGACGGTGATCGACGAACTGGCTATCGAGGCACCGAAGACCAAAATGCTGGCTCAGAAACTCAAGGCTTTCGGTTTCGAATCCGTACTCGTCATTACAGACAATTTCGACGAAAACCTGTATCTGGCGTCGCGCAATTTGCCGAATGTATTGGTGGTTGAACCACACCAGGCTGATCCTGTTTCCCTTGTGTATTTCAAGGATGTGCTGATTACCAAGGCGGCTCTGGGTAAGATTGAGGAGATGCTGGCATGAGTGCGGTCATGAAAATAAGTGAAGAACGTCTGATGAAAGTTCTGCTGGCTCCGGTTGTCTCGGAAAAAGCGACTTTTATCGCTGAAAAATATGAACAAGTCATTTTTCGTGTATTGAAAAATGCCACCAAGCCTGAAATCAAGGCGG
Organism: uncultured Oxalobacter sp.; assembly: GCA_934270705.1. GTDB lineage: Bacteria > Pseudomonadota > Gammaproteobacteria > Burkholderiales > Burkholderiaceae_D > Oxalobacter. The sequence goes on from CAKQQG010000011.1 coordinate 2,033, forward strand.
CCGTAGAAAATATGTTCAAGGTCGAAGTCGAGTCAGTGCAAGTACTGAATCGTCTGGGCAAACAGAAACGGACGCGTAACGGTATGGGACGCAAGCGCAACCAGAAGCTGGCTTACGTTTGCCTGAAGCCTGGTCAGGAAATTCATTTTACCGAGGAGGCTAAATAATGGCTCTCGTTAAAGTCAAACCAACATCCCCGGCTCGTCGGGGCATGGTCAAACTGGTCAATCCGGAACTGTACAAGGGGCGTCCTTATGCTGCTCTGGTTGAAAAGAAATCCAAGAGTGCCGGTCGTAACAACAACGGCCATATCACGACGCGCCATATCGGTGGTGGTCACAAGCATCACTATCGCGTCGTCGATTTTGTCCGCAACAAGGACGGTATTCCCGGAAAGGTGGAACGTATCGAATACGATCCGAACCGTACTGCAAACATTGCACTGGTATGCTATGCCGATGGTGAACGTCGTTACATCATCGCTCCGAAGGGATTGTCGGTCGGTGACCAGATCATGAATGGATCAGAAGCACCGATCAAGGCTGGCAATTGCCTGCCATTGCGCAATGTTCCTGTCGGTACAACGTTGCACTGTATCGAAATTCTGCCGGGCAAGGGTGCCCAGCTGGCGCGTACGGCAGGTGCGGCAGTCGTTTTGATGGCACGCGAAGGATCTTATGCGCAGGTTCGTCTCCGTTCCGGCGAAGTCCGTCGTATCCATATCGAATGCCGTGCGACAATCGGTGAAGTGGGTAATGCGGAACAGAATCTGCGCAAATTGGGTAAAGCTGGCGCAATGCGCTGGCGTGGCGTGCGTCCGACGGTACGTGGTGTTGTCATGAACCCGGTTGATCACCCGCATGGTGGTGGTGAAGGAAGAACATCCGGCGGACGTCATCCGGTTACGCCGTGGGGTCAGAAGACCAAGGGTCTGAAAACGCGTAGCAACAAGCGTACGACTTCGATGATCGTTTCGCGCCGCAACAAGAAATAAGGGGTAGCATATGACACGTTCGTTGAAAAAAGGACCTTTCTGCGATGCGCATCTGATTGCCAAGGTTGAAGCTGCGCAGGCATCCAAGGATAAGCGGCCAATTAAAACCTGGTCTCGTCGGTCAACAATTATGCCGGATTTTATCGGGCTGACGATTGCTGTTCACAATGGCAGGCAGCATGTTCCCGTTTACATTTCCGAAAATATGGTTGGTCATAAATTGGGCGAATTCGCATTGACCAGAACATTCAAGGGTCATGCAGCCGATAAAAAAGCTAAGAAATAGGACCAATGATGGAAACAAAAGCTTCTCTTCGTGGTGTGCATTTGTCAGCGCAAAAAGGTCGTCTTATTGCCGACATGATTCGTGGCAAGAAAGTGGATCAGGCGCTCGATATTCTGTCGTTCACACCGAAAAAAGGTGCTGTCATTATCAAGCAAGTGCTGGAATCGGCTATCGCCAATGCGGAACACAATGACGGTGCGGATATTGATGAACTGAAAGTTTCTTCGATTTATGTAGAAAAAGGAACTTTTATGAAACGTTACTCGGCTCGTGCAAAAGGACGGGGTGACCGTATTTCTAAACAAACCTGTCACATTTATGTGACGGTCGGTAATTAAGGGGGTCACGATGGGACAAAAGATACATCCAACAGGTTTCCGTCTGGCAGTTGCGCGTAACTGGTCTTCACGCTGGTATGCCGGCAACAACAATTTTGCCGGTATGCTCAATGAGGATCTGAAAGCACGTGCTTACCTGAAGAAAAAACTGAAAAACGCTTCGGTCGGTCAGGTTGTGATCGAACGCCCGGCAAAAAATGCACGTTTTACCATTTACAGCTCTCGCCCTGGTGTCGTGATCGGCAAGAAGGGGGAAGACATCGAAGTGCTGAAGTCGGATTTGTCCAAGATTATGGGCGTGCCGGTTCATGTCAATATCGAGGAAATTCGCAAACCGGAGCTGCACGCACAGCTGATCGCCGATTCGATTACCCAGCAGCTGGAAAAACGTATCATGTTCCGCCGCGCCATGCGCCGTGCCATGCAGAATGCGATGCGTCTGGGAGCCGTCGGTATCAAGATTATGTCTTCCGGACGACTGAACGGTATCGAAATCGCACGTACGGAATGGTATCGGGAAGGTCGTGTACCTTTGCATACCTTGCGTGCTGATATCGATTATGGTTTTTCCGAAGCACAGACGACTTACGGCATTATCGGTGTGAAGGTCTGGGTATACAAGGGCGATCGTCTGGAAAACGGCGAAGCTCCGAAGATCGAGGCACCGAATGAAGAAGACAAGAAACGTCGTGGCGCACGCCGTGATGATGCCCGTCCGGGCAGACAGCGTGTCAGAAAGTCTGAAGGTGCCGGTGCATCGGAAGCTCCTTCGACCGGAGCCAAACGCGTTCGTGCCAGAAAACCTGAAAATGCAGCGGCGGCGACCGAAAGTGCGCCTGCTGAAGCGGCAGGAGAATAATTATGTTGCAACCATCTCGTAGAAAATATAGAAAAGAGCAGAAGGGTCGCAATACCGGTATTTCTCATGAAAGAGGTACCAAGGTATCGTTTGGCGACTTTGGTCTGAAAGCGGTCGGAAGGGGTCGTATCACGGCACGTCAGATCGAGGCAGCACGTCGTGCCATGACGCGTCACATCAAGAGAGGCGGCCGTATCTGGATACGTGTGTTCCCGGACAAGCCAATTTCGGAAAAACCTGCCGAAGTCCGTATGGGTAGCGGCAAGGGTAATCCGGAATACTATGTCGCAGAAATCAGACCTGGCAAGGTTCTTTATGAAATGGACGGAGTGGATGAGGCTCTGGCCCGTGAGGCATTCCGTCTGGCCGCTGCCAAATTGCCATTGCCGACGGTCTTCGTCGTCCGTCAGCTTGGCCAGTAATAGGGAGTGAATATGAAAGCATCCGAACTGCGTTCCAAGGATCAGGCTGAGCTGAAGACCGAACTCAACGATCTTTTGAAGGCTCAATTTGGCCTGCGCATGCAATTGGCGACCCAGCAGTTGACCAATACTTCCCAGCTCAAAAAAGTGAGAAGGGATATTGCTAGGGTAAAAACTGTCATGAATTCAAAGGGTAAAGCATAATGAACGATCAGGAAAAGTCCGTGTTGAAACGCACTCTGATTGGTAAAGTTGTGTCTGACAAGATGGACAAAACGGTTTCCGTTTTGATCGAACGCCGTGTCAAGCATCCGCTGTATGGGAAGATTGTCCGTCGTTCCAAGAAATATCTTGCGCATGATGAAAACAATCAGGCAAAAATTGGCGATACCGTTGAAATTCAGGAAGGTCGTCCAATTTCTAAAAACAAATCTTGGGTTCTCACCAGAATTATTCAGGTTGCGCAAATTGTATAAAAAGATTGCATTTGTCCCTGGATGATGCAATAATGCAAAACTTCGCATCACACCTGATGGGTGCGGTGCGAAGTTCTCTATATATCATGTACACCTAATCAGTCGCACCATGTGCGTCTGGCGGGACCAAGACTGATCGCTGAAGTTCAGGCGAATTAAGTTGGGAAAGAAAATTATGATTCAGACTGAAAGTCGTTTAAAAGTGGCCGACAATACGGGTGCCAGAGAGGTTCTTTGTATCAAGGTTCTCGGTGGGTCAAAGCGCCGCTATGCTCAGATCGGTGACATTATCAAGGTAACCGTCAAAAGTGCTGCGCCGCGTGGCAGAGTCAAGAAGGGCGAAATCTATAATGCAGTCGTAGTCCGTACTGCAAAAGGTGTTCGTCGTCAGGATGGTTCTCTGATCAAGTTCGACGAAGGTGCTGCTGTGTTGCTCAACAACAAGCTCGAACCGATCGGAACGCGTATCTTCGGGCCGGTAACTCGTGAATTGCGTACGGAAAGATTTATGAAAATCGTTTCACTTGCGCCGGAAGTATTGTGAGGGGATGTTATGAACAAAATACGCAAAGGCGATGAAGTGATTGTTCTGGTCGGAAAAGACAAGGGCAAACGTGGCGTCGTTCAGCAATGTATTGAAGATCGTGTCGTTGTGGCTGGTGTGAACGTAGCCAAAAAAACAACCAAGCCGAATCCGATGACGGGTGCGACGGGGGGCATTGTCGATAAATTGATGCCGATTCATGTTTCCAATGTCGCCCTGTTCAATGCAAAAACGGGCAAGGCTGATCGTGTGGGTTTTAAGGAAGTGGACGGCAAGAAGGTTCGCGTCTTTAAATCGAATGGTGAAGTTGTCGGGGCTAAATAATTATGGCGCGTCTACAGGATTTATATAAGGAAAAAATCGTTGCCGATCTGATGGCAAAATTTTCCTACAAGTCTGCAATGGAAGTTCCTCGTATTACCAAGATCACCCTGAATATGGGGTTGTCGGAAGCGGTTGCGGACAAGAAAGTAATTGATTATGCCACTGGCGATCTGGCGAAAATCGCAGGTCAAAAGCCGGTCGTAACCAAGGCACGCAAGTCTATCGCGGGTTTCAAGATTCGTGAGGGGTATCCCATCGGATGCATGGTTACCTTGCGCGGAGCAAGAATGTATGAGTTTCTTGACCGTCTGGTAACGATTGCACTGCCTCGAGTACGTGACTTCCGTGGTATCAACGGCCGCTCTTTCGATGGTCGTGGCAACTACAATCTGGGCATCAAGGAACAGATCATATTCCCTGAAATCGAATATGACAAAATCGATGCGCTGCGTGGTCTGAATATCAGCATCACCACCACCGCCAAGACAGATGAAGAGGCAAAGGCGCTTCTTTCCGCATTTAAATTTCCGTTTAGAAATTGAGATAGCCATGGCAAAACTGGCATTAATTAATCGTGAATTGAAACGCGCGGCGCTTGTAAAAAAATATGCAGGCAAACGCGCTGAACTGAAAGCTATTATCGACGATCAGACCAAGTCTGATGAAGAACGTTTCGAAGCTCGTCTGAAGCTGCAGTCGTTGCCGCGAAACGCCAATCCGACGCGTCAGCGTAATCGCTGTGCACTGACCGGAAGACCGCGCGGTACCTATCGCAAGTTCGGTTTGGGACGTTCAAAACTGAGAGAGTTCGCCATGAACGGCGAAATTCCGGGAATCACTAAAGCTAGCTGGTAGCAGGAGGAATTGTTATGAGTATGAGCGATCCTATCGCAGATATGCTGACTCGCATCCGTAATGCGCAGCAGGTCAAAAAGGGTTCTGTTGCCATGCCTTCGTCCAAGGTGAAAGTCGCCATCGCGAAGGTACTGAAGGATGAAGGCTATATCGATTCCTTCGAAGTCAGCGAAGAAGCAGGCAAGGCACAGCTGAATATCGCGCTGAAATACTATGTCGGTCGTCCGGTTATCGAAAGGCTTGAACGTGTTTCCCGCCCTGGTCTTCGTATCTACAAGGGGCGTGACGAGCTGCCGAGTGTGATGAATGGATTGGGTATTGCGATCGTGTCGACACCCAAAGGTGTCATGACGGACCGTAAGGCGAGAGCTACCGGTGTCGGTGGTGAAGTTCTTTGCTATGTTGCCTGAGGAGTGAAGCATGTCTAGAGTTGGAAAAATGCCGGTCGCTGTTCCTGAAGGCACGACGGCTGCAATCGCGGGCAATCAGATTACCATCAAGGGACCTCTGGGTTCCGTGAGCAGAACGCTGAGCGATCTGGTTGTTGTCAAGCAGGAAGACAAGATGTTGAAGGTCGAGGCTGCCAATGACAGCCGGGAAGCTGTTGCCATGTGGGGAACGACGCGTGCCCTGCTGAACAATATGGTTCTGGGTGTCAGCAAGGGTTTCGAAAAGCGTCTGAGTCTGGTCGGTGTCGGTTTCAGAGCACAGGCGCAGGGTGACAAGCTGAATATGTCTCTTGGTTTTTCCCATCCTGTCGTTCATGTCATGCCGGCAGGTATCAAGTGCGAAACACCTTCGCAAACAGAAATCGTGATCAAGGGTATCGACAAGCACCTGGTTGGTCAGGTTGCCGCTGATGTACGCGCATATCGCAAGCCTGAACCATACAAGGGCAAGGGCGTTCGTTATGTGGACGAAGTGGTTAAGATCAAAGAAACTAAGAAGAAGTAATAGGGGCGATTGATGAACAAGAAACAATCACGTTTGCGCCGTGGCCGTCAGACCCGGGCCAAAATTGCTGTTCTGAAGGCAACTCGTTTGTCGGTGCATCGTACCAATTTGCATATTTATGCAAATATTATTGGCCCGGATGCCCGGATTCTGGCTTCTTCGTCAACATTGGAAGCGGATGTCCGCAAGGAGCTTGCTGGTAAGAGCGGCGGCAATGTTGCGGCTGCCACGCTGGTAGGCAAGAGAGTCGCCGAAAAGGCATTGCAGGCCGGAATTACCGAAGTGGCCTTCGATCGTTCCGGTTTTCGTTACCACGGCCGTGTCAAAGCATTGGCTGAAGCTGCTCGAGAAGCAGGTCTGAAGTTCTAAGGATATAACCATGGCAAAAATGCAACAAAAGACGCAGGGTGATCGGCCGGATGACGGATTGCGCGAAAAGATGATCGCGATCAATCGCGTAACGAAAGTCGTCAAGGGCGGTCGTATTATGGGTTTTGCTGCGCTGACGGTGGTCGGTGATGGCGATGGCCGCATCGGAATGGGCAAGGGCAAATCGAAAGAAGTGCCTATCGCTGTCCAGAAGGCAATGGAAGAAGCTCGCCGCAACATGATCAAGGTTACCCTCAAGGACGGTACCTTGCAGCATACGATTATCGGTAAGCATGGCGCTTCCAAGGTTATGCTCAATCCCGCGAAGCAGGGTACCGGTGTGATCGCAGGCGGTGCTATGCGTGCGATCTTCGACGTAATGGGGGTAACCAACGTTGTCGCCAAGTCCTTTGGCTCGAGCAATCCGTACAACATGGTCAGAGCGACCCTCAATGCGCTGGCTTCGATGAACACGCCTGCCGATGTCGCAGCAAAACGCGGCAAGTCGGTAGAGGAAATTGTTGGATAAGGTGATCGGCATGTCTAATCAAATTACCGTGAAACTGGTCAGAAGCCTGATCGGAACGCGCAAGTCGCATCGTGACACTGTTCGTGGTCTCGGGCTTCGTCGATTGAATTCCGTATCCACTTTGCAGGACACGCCTGCTGTTCGTGGAATGATTAAGAAAGTATCGTATCTCGTTCAGGTTATTGCCTGAACGAAGCGGCAAACAGGATAAGCTATGAATTTGAATAATTTGCAGCCTGCCTATGGCGCTAAACAGGCAAAGCGCAGAGTCGGTCGTGGTATCGGCAGCGGTTTGGGAAAGACGGCTGGTCGTGGTCACAAGGGCCAAAAATCAAGAGCGGGCGGTTTCCACCGTGTCGGTTTTGAAGGCGGTCAGATGCCGTTGCAACGCCGTCTGCCGAAGCGTGGTTTCAAGTCTCCTGCTGCATTGACCCGTGCTGAAGTCCGTCTGTCCGATCTGGACAAGCTGGGTGTTGATGAAATCGATTTGCTGGTACTGAAGCAGGCTGGTCTGGTGTCCGGTCTGGTCAGGAATGTCAGAGTCATTCTTTCTGGCGAAATCAATCGCAGCGTGACCGTAAACGGACTTGTTGTGACCAAGGGAGCCAAGGCTGCCATTGAAAGCAAGGGTGGCAAGGTCGCTTAAGTAAACAACTAACAGGGGTATCCAGTTGGCAACGTCATCTAATTTGGCAAAAAATGCTACAGCCGGTTTTCCGTGGCGGCGTTTGTTGTTTTTGCTCGGAGCATTGGTAGTGTTCCGCATTGGTGCCCACATACCGGTTCCCGGCATCGATTCCGAACAGCTTGCCATGCTGTTCAGACAGAATCAGGGCGGTATTCTCGGCATGTTCAACATGTTCTCGGGTGGTGCGCTTTCGCGGTTTACCGTATTTGCTCTGGGCATCATGCCGTATATTTCGGCCTCTATTATCATGCAGATGCTGGGTATCGTATCCCCGCAGATTGACGCATTGAAAAAGGAGGGCGAAGCCGGCAAGAGAAAGATGACGCAATATACACGTTACGGTACACTTGTCCTGGCTGCATTTCAGGGACTGGGGATCGCTGTGGCGCTGGAATCGCAGCCCGGTCTGGTAATCGAGCCGGGCATGGCTTTCCGCTTTACGGCTGTCGTTACGCTTGTAACCGGTACAATGTTCCTGATGTGGCTTGGCGAACAGATCACCGAGCGTGGCTTGGGTAACGGTATCTCCATGCTGATTTTCGCGGGTATCGCAGCAGGTTTGCCCAATGCGATCGGCGGTCTTGTCGAACTGGTTCGTACAGGTTCGATGAATACGCTGACTGCATTGATCATTTGCGTTATCGTTGCTGTGGTTACCTTTCTGGTTGTTTTTATCGAAAGCGGTCAGCGTCGTATTCTGGTCAATTATGCAAAACGGCAAATCGGCAACAAGATTTACGGCGGACAAAGCAGTTTTCTGCCATTGAAAGTCAATATGGCCGGTGTCATTCCGCCGATTTTCGCGTCGTCGATCATTCTGTTTCCGGCTACGATCGTCGGCTGGTTCGCTACCGGCTCCGAGTCGGACAACATGTTCGTTCGTTTTTTGAAAGATTTGTCCGCGTCGCTGGCGCCGGGTGAACCGGTTCATGCCATCTTATATGCGGCAGCCATCATCTTTTTCTGTTTCTTCTACACGGCATTGGTGTTTAATAGCCGTGAAACAGCAGATAATCTCAAAAAGAGTGGCGCTTTCATCCCTGGCATTCGCCCAGGGGACCAGACCGCACGCTATGTCGATAAAATTTTGATGAGATTGACACTGGCGGGCGCGATTTATGTTACATTAGTCTGTTTGTTGCCGGAATTTCTGGTCGCGCGTTGGCAGGTTCCGTTTTACTTCGGCGGTACGTCTCTCCTGATTATCGTCGTTGTCACGATGGATTTTATGGCGCAGATCCAGAATTACATTATGTCCCAGCAGTACGATTCGCTGTTGAGGAAAGCAAATTTCAAGAGCAACAGCTTACAGCGTTAATAATTCATAAAAGATATTGGTTTTATGGCTAAAGATGACGTTATCCAGATGCAGGGCGAGATCGTCGATAACTTGCCCAATGCGACTTTTCGCGTAAAACTGGAAAATGGACATATGGTTCTCGGGCATATTTCCGGCAAGATGCGTATGAATTACATTCGTATTCTTCCGGGCGACAAGGTAACGGTAGAGCTGACCCCTTATGATTTGAGTCGTGCTCGCATTGTGTTCAGAACAAAATAGCTGGATTCAACAGTTTTTAGAAAGAGGGTGAAAATGAAGGTTCAGGCATCAGTCAAGCGGATTTGCCGCAACTGCAAAATCATCAAGAGAAAGGGCGTGGTTCGCGTGATCTGCACCGAAGCACGTCATAAACAGAGACAAGGTTAATTAACGTCAATTTAGGACAGAACGAATGGCACGTATTGCAGGGGTTAATATTCCCAACCATCAACACATTGTCATTGGCCTGACGGCTATTTACGGTATCGGACGTCCGAGAGCACAGTCTATCTGTGCCGCTACTGGAGTCGATCCGACCAAGAAAGTCAAGGATCTCGATGACAACGAACTTGAAAAACTTCGCGTCGAAATCGACAAATTCGTGATCGAAGGCGATCTGCGCCGTGAAGTTTCCATGAGTATCAAGCGATTGATGGATCTGGGTTGTTATCGTGGTTTGCGCCATCGCCGTGGTTTGCCGGTCAGAGGCCAGCGTACACGGACGAACGCGCGAACCAGAAAAGGTCCACGTAAAGCTGCACAGTCTTTGAAGAAATAATGCAGGCATACGTAGTTTGAACAAGTAAGACGGATCGAGGAATTTTTATGGCAAAAGCATCGAATAGTGCAGCAGCTCGCGTGCGCAAGAAGGTGAAGAGAAATATTGCAGAAGGTGTTGCACATGTGCATGCTTCTTTCAACAACACCATCATTACCATTACGGATCGCCAGGGCAACGCACTGACGTGGGCTACTTCCGGTGGTGCAGGTTTCAAGGGCTCCCGCAAGTCCACTCCGTTTGCAGCACAGGTTGCCGCAGAAGCAGCAGGCAAGGTAGCTATCGAATACGGTATCAAGAATCTGGAAGTCAAGATCAAGGGCCCGGGGCCTGGTCGTGAATCGGCTGTTCGCGCATTGAACGGTCTCGGAATTCGCATTACGCAGATTCAGGATATTACACCGATTCCGCATAATGGCTGCCGCCCGCCAAAGCGTCGCCGTATCTGATTTCATTGTAAAGAAGACCACTGTTATGCCGTTTGTGGCATAACTTGCGCCTGTAGCGAGGCGTCAATCAATTTTGAAAAGGAATTATTGTGGCACGATATATCGGACCAAAAGCAAAGCTTTCCCGCCGTGAAGGCACTGATCTCTTCCTGAAGAGCGCAAGACGCTCTCTCGACTCCAAATGCAAACTGGATGTCAAACCCGGCCAGCATGGTATGAAATCGGGTGCCCGTACATCCGACTACGGCAATCAGCTGCGTGAAAAACAGAAGGTCAAGCGTATGTATGGCATTCTGGAAAAACAGTTCCGTCGTTATTTTGCCGAAGCTGAACGCAGAAAGGGCAATACTGGCGACAACCTGATGCAGTTGCTTGAATGCCGTCTGGACAATGTTGTTTATCGTATGGGCTTCGGTTCCACACGTGCTGAAAGTCGCCAGCTGGTCAGCCATCAGGCACTGATGGTCAATGGCAAGGTTGTCAATATTCCTTCGTATCTGGTTAAACCTGAAGACGTCATCACTGTTCGTGAAAAAGCCAAGAAGCAGGCTCGCATCATCGAATCGCTTTCCCTAGCCGAACAGATCGGTATGGCCGATTGGGTTTCTGTCGATTCCAAGAAGATGGAAGGCGTTTTCAAGCGCATTCCGGATCGCAGCGAATTTGCAAACGACGTCAACGAATCGCTGATCATCGAATTGTATTCACGTTAATTACCGCATTATCAGAGCCATCAGCCTTATTGGTGTAACGAGCCAAGGGTATTGAAAAGGACAAATTATGCAAAACAACTTTCTCAAACCGCGTATTATCAACGTCGAATCGCTGGGTGGCGGTCGTTCCGTTGTCGAAATGGAACCGTTTGAACGCGGTTATGGACATACGCTGGGTAATGCGTTGCGACGCGTGCTCCTGTCGTCCATGACGGGGTATGCGCCTACGGAAGTCACGATTGCCGGCGTCGTTCATGAATATTCGACGCTGGATGGCGTTCAGGAAGATGTAGTCGATCTGCTTCTGAACCTCAAGGGCGTCGTTTTCAAGCTGCACAACCGCGATTCGATCACACTGTCTCTGAAAAAAACGGGACCGGGTGTAGTCACAGCAGGCGATATTGAATTGCCTCACGACGTCGAAATCATCAATCCGGATCATGTCATCGCAAATCTTGCGGACAACGGCAAGCTCGACATGCAGATCAAGGTTGAAAAGGGACGCGGATATGTTCCGGGTAATGTCAGACGTTTGTCGGAAGATGCGAACAAGACTATTGGACGTATCATTCTGGATGCATCTTTCTCACCGGTACGCCGTGTTTCCTATTCTGTCGAATCCGCACGTGTCGAACAGCGTACAGATCTGGACAAGCTGATCATCAATATCGAAACCAACGGCGTCATTACTGCTGAAGAAGCGATCCGCCAGTCGGCACGTATTCTGGTTGATCAGCTCAGCGTCTTTGCCGCTCTGGAAGGTACAGAAACGACATCTGAAGCACTGACGCAAGTGCCGGCTGTCGATCCGATCCTGCTGCGTCCCGTCGATGATCTGGAATTGACTGTGCGTTCGGCAAATTGCCTGAAAGCCGAAAATATCAATTACATCGGCGATCTGATCCAGCGTAGCGAAAACGAATTGCTGAAAACCCCGAATCTGGGGCGCAAGTCACTCAACGAAATCAAGGAGGTGCTTGCTTCCAGAGGTTTGACCTTGGGTATGCGTCTGGATAACTGGCCACCTGCCGGACTAGAAAAATAATGTTTAACCCGAACGGCCCGCAGTTCTGACTGATAGAAGAGCCGTATTGAAAGATTTATAAGGAAAATATCATGCGTCATCGTCATGGTTTGAGAAAACTGAACCGTACTTCTTCCCACCGTCTGGCCATGCTTCGTAATATGACGGTTTCCCTGCTCCGTCATGAAGCGATCAAGACCACTTTGCCGAAGGCCAAGGAATTGCGTCGCGTTGTAGAACCGATCATTACTCTCGGCAAGACCAATACCGTAGCCAACAAGCGTCTGGCATTCAATCGTTTGCGCGATCGTGAAATCGTCGTCAAGCTCTTCAATGTGCTGGGTCCGCGTTTCGCCAATCGTAACGGTGGTTATCTGCGTATTCTGAAGATGGGCTTCAGACTGGGTGACAATGCTCCGATGGCATATGTCGAACTGCTCGACAGACCACAGGAAGCCAAAACGGAAGCCGCAGAAAGCAAATAAGTTTTTTGTACTCTGTTGCAAGGGCTGGAATTTCCAGCCCTTTTTTATTGCCATGAAATATCGCCGGCTGTGGCATACTCGTTCCAAAGACACTGTGGGAGAATGAAATGGAAAAACCGATTCTGGTTTTTTGCACCGTACCAGACGATGATATTGCACGACGTCTGGCCAGGGTGTTGGTGGAACGAAGACTTGCTGCGTGCGTGAATTGCTCGGCGGCATCGCATTCCGTTTATCGCTGGGAAGGTAAAGTGGAAGATGCGCGTGAGATTACCCTGACGATAAAGACAGTCAGCGATCGGTATGATGCTGTCGAGGAGACGATACAGTCGATGCATCCATATGATTTGCCGGAAATACTGGCGGTACCCGTCGTTTTCGGACTACGACCGTATCTGGAATGGATTGCCAGTGAAACGGTCTGAGATATCGCCTGTCTTCAAAGGCATTGTGAAGCTATCAGGCTGAAGCCGACAATGACGGGAATGGAAAGATTATCGTCGATATGAAGGCGGTTTTCATAGATTTCTGCAAATGTCGCCAGAGTGATGCCGAATGTTCCACTCACCAGAAATGAAAATGGTTGCCGATAATAATGACAGAATATCAGCAGGACAATGGACGAAAAAAACCAGAAGGCTATGCTGCCTTCGATGCTTTTTGTGCCCATGTTGATTTTATGTCGTCCCAATTTTCTGCCAACCAGTGCGGCGAAGGTGTCTCCGACAAGCATGACGGACAGGGCAGTCATGGCGATGATTCCGGGAAACAAAATCGTGACTGCCAGTGCTCCGGCGATAAGGTATGGTGCTCCGCTGGGGCGGAAGGTGACCTGCGTTTCTTCTTCGCGCAGGATACGATTGAACATGGCACCGTAAGTCATGGTGAAAATCGGCCAGCGCTTATGGTTCCCGTACTCAACAAGCAGCGTAATGACCAGCAATGAGGCGAACAGGGCGATATTGAACCATTTTGGGAAATAGCCAATAGATACCACCATCCAGAGGGAACTGAGATGGATGATTTTTCTGAATACTTCGTGACCGTATGAAATCGGTTTGTTCATCGGGTTGTCTGCGTTTGGAGGGGTCTTGCAGAAGGCGCATTGTATGCGAGCATGATAATGGAGCGTCCGGATAAATTTCTGTGAAATTTCACTTAAATACCGAATGGGCGGCTCATACTGTCATAGCAGCACGCTATGCGGAAACAGATGCCAGTTGCAGAATGGCGGTAGTGGCATCCTGGAGACCATTGCGCTTCATGGAAGAAAAAAGTTGTGCCGAAAACGGAAATGGCATGCCTTTATCATCGACATAGCTCGAGAGGATGGTATTTGTCTGCTTCAGGACGCTGGTAGATTCGCTGCGATTGAGTTTATCGGATTTCGTCAGCAGGCAGTGAACGGGCTTCCCCGTCGGCGCGAACCATTCCAGCAGTTCGACGTCAAGCGGCTGGAAAGGGTGACGGGCATCCATGACCAGTATCAATGCTTTCAACTGTTGTCGTGTCATCAGGTAGTCGCTCAACAGTTTTTGCCAGTGGTTTTTTGCTGCGCCTGATACTTGTGCATAGCCATAACCTGGCAAATCGACCAGAAACAATTCGATCTCGCGCAGATTGATCGGGTCATGGCGATGCTGTGCGACATGGCCGCCGCCAATGGCAAAATAATTGATATGCTGGGTTCGCCCTGGGGTTCTTGAGGCGAAGGCCAAGCCTTTCTGGTTGCATAATGTATTGATTGCCGAAGATTTTCCCGCATTGGAGCGGCCGACAAAAGCGATCTCCGGCACGTCAAGACGAGGCAAGTCATGCAAATGATTGACGGTTTTGAAAAAGCGTGCTTGCCATAACTTCGACATGATGACTCCGATTGGGCGGAATAGTGACTATCCCGCCGGATGGTAAAGATTCAGGATACGACACTTTCCAGTGCGAACAGTTCTTCAGGCCGTTCACGTTTTCGGATCAGATGAACCCGTCCGTCGGAGACAAGAACTTCTGCAGCGCGTCCTCGTGTGTTGTAGTTGGAAGACATGGCCATGCCATAGGCGCCGGCGCTCATGATTGCAAGCAAGTCTCCTGCCTCAATAGTCAGTTTTCGCTGGCGTGCCAACCAGTCACCGGATTCACAGACAGGGCCGACAATGTCGTATGTAACGGCATCGCCGGTTCGTTTTGTGACAGGTAATACACCATGCCATGCTTCGTAAAGCGAAGGACGCATCAGGTCGTTCATGGCGGCATCAACGATCGCAAAATGTTTCGCCGCATTGGTTTTCAGATACTGGACTTCCGTAAGTAGAAGTCCCGCGTTACCTGAAATGGAACGGCCAGGTTCGAAGACTATGGTAAAGGGCTTTCCGGGGTGTTTCGCAGTTTTCCATGCGGTGATACGGTGAAAAACACGGTCAATATAATCTGCAACGGGAACCGGTTGTTCATCGTCATAGGTGATACCGATACCGCCGCCGATATCGATGTGGCGCAGTTCGATGCCGTGTTGTCCCAGACGGTCGAACAAATCGGTCAGTTTGTCGAGCGCCTCAAGCAACGGTGAATCATCCAGTAACTGGGAGCCGATATGGCAATCGATACCGGTTACCGCAATATTTGGCATTTTTGCTGCCGTCAGATAGCTTGGGAGTGCTTCCTCGTACGGGATGCCGAATTTGTTTTCTTTCAGGCCGGTCGATATGTAAGGATGGGTCTTGGGATCGACGTCCGGGTTGACACGGAAGGAGACACGTGCGGTTTTGTTCATTTCCGAAGCGATCTGATTGATGCGATGCAGTTCGGCCAGCGATTCGATATTGAAGCAGAGAATGTCATGTTCCAGTGCGAGGCGGATTTCTGCGGCGGTTTTGCCGACACCGGAGAAAATGACTTTGCCGGGATCTCCACCAGCTGCGATCACGCGCAGCAGTTCGCCACCGGATACGATATCGAAACCTGCTCCTTCACGTCCGAGTATGTCAAGGATGGCGATGTTGGAGTTGGATTTGACCGAATAACAGACCAGTGAGCTGATTTCGTCCGACTGGTGCGCGCGGCATGCCGTGGCGTACTGGTGGTAATGATCGGCAAGAGCCTCTCTTGAATAGACATAAAGCGGCGTTCCGTATTGCGATGCCAGTTCGTCAAGCCGTATGCCATCGACGGTCAGGATGTCGTTGCGATAATAAAAATGAGGAACTGTTTTCATGGTATTTATGGTAGTGTCGGCAAACTGCCGGGAAGAATGCCCAAAGGCGCTCTTTCCGATTCAGGTTCTTCTGTTTCCGGTTCAGGGAACGTCTGCGGCGTGATCGGTTTGGGTGTCGTGTCGGTTGGTGGCAGTATCAGCGCACCTTTCTGCCCGCACGCACCAAGACCTGTGCAAAGACTCACAGCAAACAACAAGGTTAAAAGCCATCGTAATGGTCCGGGAAATGTCATTTTTGTCCATCCGGTAAAGTATCACACGGTTTGTCGTATGAGGAGTGTAACACGCAAACCGACAGGGTATGTCCGGTGTATCCAGCCAAACTTATGTCAGTTTGCGAAGATTTCATCCATGATGCGATGGTTTTCCGATTCGTAGATTTTTTCATAATCCTTTTGTCCGACACCGATGTTGGTGATGATTTTACCGGGCGGATATTCGGCATAATAATAATCGCCGTTTTCAAAAATCACACCCTCAGGGGGGGATTTGATTTCGACAGGCATTCCGGCAAGGGCTTTTTGCATGTAATTGATCCAGACAGGCAAGGCAAGGACGCTCCCTGTTTCTCGACCGCCCATGTTGCGAGGTTGGTCGAATCCAAGCCATGCAACGGCAACGAGACGAGGATGGTAACCTGCGAACCATGCATCGTAGGAGTCATTGGTGGTGCCGGTTTTTCCAGCCAGATCCGGACGGTTCAGAACGTTGGCTCTGGCAGCTGTCCCGCCACGTACGACATCCTTGAGCAGGGTGTCCATGATGAACGCGTTCCGTGCGTCTATGACACGATTGTTTTCATCACCCGCCTTGTCCGGTTGTGCCTGAGCAAGCGTTTTGCCATCCGAGTCGGTGATATAAGAAATGATGTAGGGTTTGATCCGGTAGCCGCCATTTGCGAAAACTGAGTAAGCGCTTGCCATTTGCAGTGGCGTCACTGAGCCGGCACCCAGTGCCAGTGTCAGGTAAGGCGGGTTTTTGTCAGGGTCGAAACCGAAACGGGTGATGAATTCTTGTCCGTACTGGGCTCCGATCTGGTTGAGGATGTGAATCGAAATCATGTTTTTCGATTTCATCAGGCCCCGGCGCATGGTCATGGGACCTTCATACTTCGAATCGAAGTTTTTCGGTTTCCAGATCTGACCTCCGGGCAGGCCGGTAAAAGTCATGGGGGCATCATTGATGATGCTGGCTGGTGCCAGCCCCTTGTCGAGGGAAGCGGAATAAATGAAGGGTTTGAAAGATGAACCGGGTTGCCGCCATGCCTGTGTGACATGATTGAATTTTTTCTGTGTGAAATCGAACCCGCCTATCAGTGAGCGGATGGCTCCGTCGTTCGGATCAAGCGAAACAAAAGCCGCTTCGATTTGTGGCATCTGGACGATGCTCCATTTGTTTTCGGCATCTTGCATAACGCGTATGATCGCACCCCGCCGAATCTGACCGTTACTGTTTGGATTCTGTCCAAGACGCGAAGCGGCAAAGGCGAGTCCGTTGCCTGTGATGGTGACGGTTTTGCCTGATGAGAGAACGGCATGGACAACCGTGCCCGACGCATCCAGCACTACAGCACTCAATATGCCGTCACTGTCAGGATATCGGGCAAGTTCGTCTTCGATGGCATCGGCAGCCGCATTGGGATCGGACGGAATATCCATGTATCCTTCCGGCCCGCGGTAACCGTGACGCTTGTCATAATCCAGTACACCACGCCGGACAGCATGATAGGCAGCTTCCTGGTCTTTTTGCGTAATGGTGGTATAGACGTTCAGGCCGCGTGTGTAGGTTTCGTCCTTGTACTGGTCATAGACCATCATGCGAACGAGCTCAGCGACATATTGTGCGTGGATGTTGAATTCGTTGCGGCTGGTTTTGACTTTGATCGCTTCGTTTCTGGCGTTTTCGTATTCCTGTTCCGTGATATAGCCGAGCTGCTTCATGCGGAGCAGGATGTAGAGCTGGCGTTGTCTGGCGCGGGTAGGGTTGGTGATCGGATTGTTGGCGGAAGGTGCTTTGGGCAGACCGGCCAGCATGGCGGCTTCGGCGATAGTGATGTCTTGCAGGGGCTTGCCAAAATAAACTTGCGCTGCCGCAGCGAAACCGAACGCACGTTGCCCCAGATAGATCTGGTTCAGATAAATTTCGAGAATCTGGTCTTTGGTCAGCGTCTGTTCGATTTTCCATGCCAGGAGAACCTCGTAAAGTTTCCGTTTGAATGTCTGTTCGCTTGTCAGAAAGAAGTTACGGGCGACTTGCTGGGTGATGGTCGATGCGCCTTGTCGGTTGCTGCTGACCAGATTGTGCAGTGCAGCACGCAAAATGCCGATGTAATCGACGCCGCCATGCTGGTAGAACCGGTCATCCTCGATGGCGAGAACAGCTTTTTTCATGATGTCGGGAATCTGGTTGATCCGGACGAGACTGCGACGTTCTTCACCGAATTCTCCGATCAGGACGCGGTCTGCCGTGTAGATGCGCAGTGGCATTTTCGGATGGTAATCCGTAAGCTGGTCCATCGGCGGCAGTTTGGGATAGATCAGCGCCATGGCCAATATGACAATGAGTGCGCCGGCCAGTACTGCAGAGGCACCCAGTATCGCGCACCGGATCAGAATACGTACAAGAAACGATCGGGTTACTCTCGATCCTGAAGAAGGGGGTCGGTCGTTGTTCTGATTCTTGTTAAACATGCTATTCGGCAAAAAAGGCAATACGCGCATTATCCATTAAACCCGCAATATTAGCACTTAAATATGTAAGGAACTGTTTCAGAATGAAAGGCGCGAGCCGGCAAAAGAATTGCGATTGCAAACGGATATATCTGATATATTCAGCAATACCGAAACGATGGTTATTTTTTTATGCAACAGAATATTTTTCTTGTCGGTCTGATGGGTGCAGGCAAGACGACAGTCGGTCGTTTGCTGGCGAAAAGGTTGGGTTTGCGGTTTGTAGATTCGGATCATGAAATCGAGGCACGTACCGGTGCCACGATTTCATGGATTTTTGAAATCGAGGGTGAAGAAAGTTTCCGGAGGCGTGAAGTCGAAACGATCAGGGATTTGACGGCGCGCTCCGGAGTGGTGCTGGCGACAGGCGGCGGTGCCGTGATTCATCCGGAAAACAGAAAGCATCTGAAAGACAGGGGGACGGTCATTTATTTACGTGCCAGTGTGAACAATATCTTGCAACGAACCATGCATGATAAAAGTCGTCCGTTGTTGCAGACGGAAAACCGGAAAGAAAAGCTGGAAGAGCTGGCAAGGCAGCGAGATCCCCTGTATCGTGAAGTGGCCGACATCATCGTGGATACGGGCAGGCCCAATGTCCATGCCATGGTGCAGTCGATTATGGCGCAGTTGGCGAATTACCAGAAAGGCAAGACGTCCAGAAAACAGAAGAAACTTCCTGCGAATCGCATGAAGAAAGCACAAACGAACATGAAAAACAGCGATACTCATCTTGAAGTCGATCTCGGCGAACGCAGTTACCCGATCGAAATCGGTGCCGAATTGCTCAGTGATACCGCGTTGCTGGGACGACTGATTTCCGGCAGGCGTATCGTCATCATCACCAATACGGTCGTCGCGCCGCTTTATCTTGATACATTGACACGTTCGCTCGAAGCAGCTGGCAAAACCGTGCAGTCACTCGTTTTGCCTGATGGTGAAAAAGAAAAGAATTGGGCCAGTCTGATGAAAATCTTTGATTTTCTGATGGAGCACAAGTGCGACCGGAAGACGACGCTGGTGGCACTGGGCGGTGGTGTGATCGGCGATATGACCGGATACGCGGCAGCCAGCTTCATGCGTGGCGTACCTTTCGTGCAGGTGCCGACGACGTTGCTGGCAGAAGTGGATTCATCGGTGGGCGGCAAGACGGGGATCAATCATCCGCTCGGCAAAAACATGATCGGCGCGTTTTACCAGCCCGAGGCGGTGATCGCCGATACCAAAACGCTGGATACGTTGCCTGACCGGGAGCTGGTCGCCGGTCTGGCAGAAGTGATCAAGTATGGCGCGATTATCGACAGGCCGTTTTTCGGGTGGCTGGAAGAAAATATCGGCAAGTTGCTGGCACGTGACAGGGAGGCACTTGCGTATGCCATTCGTCGTTCGTGCGAGATCAAGGCCGATATCGTTCGTCAGGACGAGCGTGAAAGCACGGGATTGAGAGCGATATTGAATTTCGGACACACTTTCGGGCATGCGATTGAGGCCGGTTTGGGTTATGGTGAATGGTTGCATGGCGAGGCGGTAGGTTGCGGGATGGTGATGGCCGCCGATTTGTCATGCCGGATGGGGTGGCTGGATGTGACTTCGCGGGACCGGATACGTGCACTGGTGGAAAAGGCGGGTTTACCGGTCGTCTCACCGGATCTGGGCGTGGAACGCTGGGTCGGATTGATGCAGGTGGACAAGAAAAATGCAGGAGGCGAAATCCAGTTCGTGTTGCTCAGGGCGCTGGGTGAAGCTGTAGTGACTCCTGTGCCGATGAATTTGCTGGATGCTACATTGCGTGAAAGTTCGGCGCCTGGTCGGGAGAGTGTCTGATCTGAAAGAAAGGAAGCCGCATGGGATCTCCGAAACTGGCCGTTTATGCGTGCGATCCTGCGGTTTCGCAAGGGCGCCGTTTTGCAGAACCTTCCGATATGTCGCGTACCGAATATCAGCGGGACCGGGACAGGATCGTACATTCCGGTGCGTTCAGGCGTCTGGAATACAAGACACAGGTTTTCGTCAATCATGAGGGCGATCTCTTCCGGACTCGCCTGACGCACAGTATCGAAGTGGCGCAGATCGCACGGTCGGTCGCACGCAATCTGTCGTTGAACGAGGATTTGACGGAAGCCATTTCGCTGGCCCATGATCTCGGGCATACGCCATTTGGTCATGCCGGTCAGGATGCTCTCAATGTCTGCATGAAAAATTATGGCGGGTTCGAGCACAATTTGCAGAGCCTGCGCGTTGTGGATATGCTCGAGGAACGGTATGGCGGATTTGACGGACTGAATCTGACATATGAAACCCGCGAGGGGATACTCAAGCATTGCGACAGGGAAACGGCAGCGAAACTGGGGGATGTCGGACAGCGTTTTCTGGAAAACCGGCGGCCTTCGCTGGAAGCACAGCTGGCCAATATGGCCGACGAGATCGCCTATAACAATCATGATGTTGATGACGGTTTGCGTTCCGGATTGCTTTCGGTCAGGCAGTTGATGGATGTCGGGTTGTTCGCCCGTTTCTGGAAAGAGGTTCATCTGGCGATGCCGGATATTACGGAGCGGCGGGCCATTCATGAAACGATACGGAGAATGATCGGAGCATTGATCTACGACCTGACGCAGACTTCCATGGCGCGGATACGTGATGCCGATCCTCGGTCGGTCGATGATGTGCGTGATGCCGGGCCGCTGATCGCGTTCTCGGATGCCATGGCAAGGGAATCGGGTTTTCTGAAACAGTTTCTGTTCGAACATTTGTACCGTCATCATCAGGTAAACCGGATGACCAGCAAGGCACGCCGGATCGTACGCAAACTTTTCTCGATTTTTATGGAAGAACCCCAGTTGCTCGCACCGGAGTATCGTTCCGCCAGTCATGACGAGTACGGGCAGGCACGCAAAATAGCCGATTATATTGCGGGAATGACGGATCGCTATGCCATGCGGCAGTATCGGCTTTTGTTTGAAATAGAAGGGGTTTGACTGTTTTATTCAATAGCGTTTTGAACTGACTCGATCTGGATTTGTGCCGTACCGTTTGCCAGATGGACGGATACCGGTGCATGTATGGGCAGTTGTTCGGGGGAACGAATGATCTGTCCTTTCGTGTCGGTCATGATCGCATAGCCCCGTTCCAGCGTTCGTTGCGGGTTGAGCAGTTCGAGTTGTGCCGATAACGACAGAACGTTTTGGCGGTGGCCGGCCAGTTGTACAGTCATCATTCGCGCCAGCAGGTTGCACTGGTGAGAAAGACGGTCATGAAGCGGTCTGGTATCGGGTAACCGGGTTTCGAGTCGTGTTTGCATGTTTTTCAGTTCATATCGCCGCGCAGCCAGTGTACTTGCGCCGGTATGCGTCATTCGGGTAGCCAGCGCCTGGCATTTGAGGCGTTCGCGCGTGATGTAGGCAGACGGACTGATCAACCTTCTCGAGAGCGAATCGGCTTCCTGCATTGTTTTGTCCAGATACCGTTTCATGGCATACCGGAGTTTGTCGGCTTGGGTCGCAAGCCAGTCCATCCAGTCGGTTCGTGCGCGTGTGACCAGTTCCGCAGCACCTGTCGGTGTCGGTGCGCGCAAATCGGCCACGAAGTCGGCTATCGTGAAATCGGTTTCATGACCGATTCCGGAAATAGTCGGTATCCTGCAGCTGGCGATTGCGCGTGCGACTTGCTCATCATTAAAGCTCCACAGATCTTCCATACTGCCGCCTCCACGACAGATCAGCAATACATCGCATTCGGCACGTTTGGAAGCCGTTTCGATGGCTTGTACGATGGCTTGCGGCGCTTCGGCGCCCTGAACTGCTGCCGGATAAAGAATGATCGAAGTATGTGGCGCTTTTCTGTGCAGTGTCGTCAGGATATCGCGTAATGCAGCCGCTTTCGGGCTGGTGACAATACCGATGGTATGTGCCAGAAAAGGAAGAGGGCGTTTGCGGCTTGGGTCGAAAAGTCCTTCTGCTTCCAGTTTTGTTTTCAGGCGTAAAAAAGCTTCATACAGACTGCCGGCACCTGCGTGGCGGATAGCTTCCGCGTTGAGTTGAAAGTCGCCACGAGGTGTGTATAGCGACACGGTTGCGCGAATTTCGACATGGTCGCCATCTTTTGGCATGAAATCCGCCAATTGTGCACGATTTCTGAACATGACGGTTCGTACTTGTGCCTTGTCATCTTTCAGTGTGAAATACCAGTGTCCGGATGCGGCTCGTGTAAAGTTGGAGATTTCACCGGATATCCACAGGAGCGGGATATTTTGCGTAAGCAAGTCGGCGACGATGCCGTTGAGTTCTGTAACACTCAGTACCGGTGAAAGAGGTTGTGGGCGTCTGGATGACATAAGCAGTACGATATGCTTCCGGGATACGCCGGTCTGTACCGGCAGAAGCAATGGTTGTGGCAAGCCGTATGCCGATTACGGCTGTTTGTTGCGTTCGGCGTGAATGGACCAGACAGGATAGAATTTTTCGACTGCTGGTCCGGATGTATCCATGCAGTGGCATTGATCCAGATGAAACGGGCGCTCGCCGGATTTCTGGAAGGCAGCCTTGACGCGCGCTTCTTCTTCACCGAAGACGAATACCTGCATCGCAACAGAGGGAACGGCCTCAGCCAATTCGTTCATATGCGTGCAGCCATTGATGCCCTTGAACCTGTCATGCAGTTCATGCCGGAAATGGTGAAGAACATTCAGACCGATCAGCTGCTTGTATCGTGAATGGATGTTTTCGCAGTAACCTTCGAACGGGACGTCGTCAAATGCCACATGTGCATCTACGATTGTGCCTTGTCCATTGATCGTCAGACGCAGCCACAGATTATGCAAAGGTCGTTTTGCAGGAATGACGATCGAGGTGAGGAACAGATCATGTGTCTTGACATCGGTAAAGTGGGCGTCAATGTCCCATAACTCGTCGTCCCGGTAGAAGAACTGTACCTGAATGGTTCGGGTGTGTTTCAGAACGCGTTGTTGGGTGGCTGGTGGCAATGGCATAAAGTTCGCCCGTAAATACAATGACTGTCAAAACAGAACAGTTGCCAATCTTTTCGCCTTGAAACAACCGTTCGCAGTACGGTGTTGGCGATATTATATCCGAAAAGTCATCTCCTTTTAAAGGAGACGCAGCGATAATAAATTTTGATCGTTGTCGGCAAATAGTGCTTTTTTTTGTCAAAATTACTGTTAATATATACAGCCATGTGATCTTGGATTTTTATTGGCAGTCTAAACGGAAAGAATCTTATGGACGATAACAAAACCGCATCCAGTCAGGAAAAGAGCAAGGCGCTGTCCATTGCGCTGGCCCAGATTGAAAAACAGTTCGGCAAGGGCTCCATCATGCGTATGGCTCCCGGCGTGGTAGTGGAAGAAATTCCTACGGTTTCAACCGGTTCGCTTGGTCTGGATATTGCGCTGGGCGTTGGAGGCTTGCCACGAGGGCGGGTAATCGAGATCTATGGGCCTGAATCGTCGGGAAAGACGACGCTGACGTTGCAGGTCATTGCTGAAATGCAAAAGATCGGTGGTACTTGTGCGTTTATCGATGCAGAACATGCACTGGATGTCGGGTATGCGCAGAAACTGGGTGTGCATTTGCCTGATTTGCTGATTTCCCAACCCGACACAGGGGAGCAGGCGCTTGAAATTACGGATGCGCTGGTGCGTTCCGGAGGCGTCGATCTGATCGTGATCGATTCGGTGGCGGCGCTGACGCCGAAGGCGGAAATCGAGGGGGATATGGGAGATGCCTTGCCGGGACTTCAGGCCAGACTGATGTCGCAGGCTTTGCGCAAATTGACCGGCAGTATCAAGAAAAACAATACGACGGTCATTTTCATCAACCAGATCAGGATGAAGATCGGAGTGATGTTCGGTAATCCGGAAACCACGACGGGCGGCAATGCACTGAAGTTCTATTCTTCGGTTCGTCTGGATATACGCCGCACTGGCTCGATCAAGTCGGGCGACGAGGTGATCGGTAGCGAAACGCGTGTGAAAGTGGTCAAGAACAAGACGGCGCCACCGTTCAAGGAAGCGTATTTCGATATCCTGTATGGAGAGGGAACGTCGCGTGAAGGTGAAATTATTGATTTGGGTGCCGACGCGAAAATCGTGGAAAAGGCCGGTTCATGGTATAGCTACAACGGAGAACGGATCGGACAGGGAAAAGACAATGCACGCAACTACTTGCGCACCCATCCGAAACTGGCGCGTGAAATCGAGAACAGGGTCAGGGTTTTCTACGGTGTCCGCGAGTTGCCGGCTGTGCCGGACGATGCGCCTGATGGTGAATCACCGAAGGCATGAAGTACCGTTTTGTCGGTGAGAAGGTAATGGAGCGGTCATGCTCAAGACGAAACCGACATTGAAGGCGCGTGCACTGCGTTATCTGTCTATCCGGGAGTACAGTCCGGCTGAACTGGAGCGCAAGCTTTTGCCTTATGTCACGCAAGACGATGATCTGGCCGCACTGCTTGTCTGGTTGCAGGAGCGCGGTTTTTTGTCGGAGACGCGTTTTGTCGAGACGTATGTCAGGCGGCAGTCGGCGCGTTACGGAAATGCGCGTGTGCTGATGGAGTTGCAGCGTCAGGGTGTTTCGGCAGCGGCGCTTTGTCGTGCCGAATCCGAAATGCGGGATAATGAGCTCGAACGCGCGCAGTCCGTCTGGCAAAAGAAATTCGGTATCGTGCCGTCGGACATGCGTGAAAAGGCGCGCCAGTTCCGTTTCATGCAACAAAGAGGATTTTCCGGGAAGGTGATCCGGCAGGTGCTGAAAAGCGCCGGGTCTTTGGATGACGAGTGATGAAAGGGCGGGTGTTACCGCCCTTTTTTACGTGCGTATGCGTAAGACAGATACAAGGCAAACAATCCGATGAAGATCATGGGGACGGAGAGCATTTGTCCAGCGGAAATGGTCATGCCTGCAAAAGAAACTTCGTAATCTGGGGTACGGAAATATTCCGTAAAGAAACGTGCCGCGCCATACAGAAAAGCGTACATGGCGCTGACGGCGCCAAGCGGACGTTCCTTGCGCGCGTAAAGCCAGATCAGGACGAATATCAGTACACCGTCAATTAGAGCCTGATAAAGCGGCGAGGGGTGGCGCGGCAACATATCGACATTCGGCCAGATCATGGCCCATGGCAGCGAGGGGTCGGCGACTCTGCCGGGCAGTTCGGCATTGATGAAATTGCCCAGTCGCCCGGCGGCGTATCCCAGCGGGATCAGCGGTGCGATCAGGTCAAGTGTCGCAAGGATATTCCGGTGGTTCTTGCGGCACCATAGCCATGCGGCGATGACGACGCCCAGACAACCGCCGTGATAAGACATGCCGCCATGCCAGACGGCGAATATTTGTGACGGATGGGAAAAGAAATAGGCCGGGTTGTAGAAAAGCACCTCGCCCAACCGCCCGCCGATGATGACGCCAAGCACACCGTAAAAGAGCATGTCATCCAGATTTTTGGTTGTCCAGCCTTCACGCATGATATGCGGTTGTTTCAGCCGTATGCGGCCCAGAACCATGAACAGGACAAAGGCCAGCAGATACATAAGACCGTACCAGTGGACGGAGAGCGGTCCGATGGAAAAGGCGACAGGGTTGGGTAACGGATGTATGAGCATGATTGTTGGATTGGATGGACTGGGGTGTCCATGCTTTTTTACAAGGGTTGAATTTTGGCACATGTTAAGGTTTTTTTGCGGTCTGTGTGTAAATAAAACGCTTTTTGGGGTATGTGGATGCTAAAAAAATGTGCAGGCATGCATGGACTTTCTGGTGTTTACTTTCCGATTTCGTGTCAAAATATCCCGTTATCGCAAAATAAATGGGAGATTTACACATGCCTCAATATCGTTCCTGGACTTCGACTCACGGAAGGAATATGGCCGGTGCACGCGCTTTGTGGCGTGCGACAGGCGTCAAAGACGGCGATTTCGACAAGCCGATCATCGCTGTGGTCAATTCGTTTACCCAATTTGTGCCCGGGCACGTGCATTTGAAGGATCTGGGGCAACTGGTGGCGCGTGAGATCGAGGCGGCTGGGGGTATTGCCAAGGAATTCAATACCATTGCCGTGGATGACGGTATCGCCATGGGGCATGGCGGGATGTTGTATTCGCTGCCGTCACGGGAGCTGATCGCCGATTCTGTTGAATATATGGTGAACGCGCATTGTGCCGATGCCATGGTCTGCATTTCCAACTGCGACAAGATCACCCCGGGAATGCTGATGGCGTCGCTGAGACTGAATATTCCGACGATTTTCGTTTCCGGCGGTCCGATGGAGGCCGGCAAGCTCATGGGGGTGACGCAAGGTCAGAAGGTCATCAAGGTCGATCTGATCGATGCGATGATTCAGGCGGGCAATCCGAACAACAGCGATGAAGTGGTGATGGACTACGAACGGTCTGCTTGCCCGACTTGCGGTTCCTGTTCCGGCATGTTCACCGCCAATTCGATGAATTGCCTGATGGAAGCGCTGGGTATGGCACTCCCGGGGAATGGTACATTGCTGGCGACGCATGCCGATCGCAAGGAATTGTTTTTGCAAGCAGCGCGCAAGATTGTGGAAATCACCAAACGGTATTATGAACAGGATGATGCTTCCGTATTGCCGAGAAGCATCGTGACCAAGTCCGCGCTGGAAAACGCCATGGCGCTGGATGTGGCCATGGGCGGTTCGACCAATACGGTGCTGCATTTGCTGGCGGCTGCAAACGAGGGGGAAATTCCGTTCGTGATGGCCGATATCGACAGGGTCTCGCGTCGTGTCCCATGCCTGTGCAAGGTGTCTCCTGCCACGCATGATTACTATGTCGAAGATGTGCATCGTGCCGGCGGGATTCTGGGTATTATGGCGGAACTGAACCGCGCAGGGCTGATCGATCCAGCTACGCGGACGGTTTATGGTACGACGTTGGGTGACGCAATCGGCAAGTACGATGTCATGACGACGAAAGATGAAGCTGTCCGTACGTTATACAAGGCTGCTCCCGGTGGCGTTAGAACGCAGGAAGCGTTCTCGCAGAATGCACGCCATGCCGAACTGGACCTGGATCGTGTATCGGGATGTATTCGTGACAGGGCGCATGCCTATACGCAGGATGGCGGTCTGGCGGTATTGCATGGCAATATCGCTGAAAACGGTTGCATCGTGAAGACGGCGGGGGTTGATGCCAGCATCATGCAATTTACCGGAAGGGCCCGGATTTTCGAAAGTCAGGAAGATACAGTCGAAGCGATTCTGGGCGACCGGATTCATCCGGGCGATGTCATCATCGTCCGTTACGAAGGACCGAAAGGCGGTCCCGGCATGCAGGAAATGCTGTATCCGACGTCTTATATCAAGTCGAAGGGGCTGGGAACATCCTGCGCCTTGTTTACGGATGGACGTTTCTCTGGCGGTTCTTCCGGTCTGGTGATCGGGCATGCTTCTCCGGAAGCAGCATCGGGTGGCGCCATCGGTCTGATCGAGGAAGGCGATGAAATCGAAATCGACATTCCTGCACGGAGCATTCATCTGAAAGTGTCGGATGACGAGTTGAAAAAACGTCGTGAAAAAATGGAAGCCAAAGGCGCAGACGCATGGAAACCGCTCAATCGCAAGCGTCAGGTTTCCAAAGCCTTGCAGATGTATGCCGCCATGGCGACTTCGGCAGACCGTGGCGCGGTCAGGGATATTTCCAGATGAGCGCTTTTCCGGCTCTGAAAATCCCCGCTTCGTGCGGGGTTTTTCATAGGTGCACGAGGAAATTGGCGGTGTCTTGTCGTGGTTTCATACGGCTTGTTCTATAATCCAGCCTATTCAACGGGATTTTATTATGAGCGAACAATCTTCTACAAAAAGTGATGTCTGGTCCGGCCGTTTTTCGGAACCGGTTGATGAATTGGTGCAACGCTATACGGCGTCGGTCACTTTCGACAAGCGGCTGGCGGAGTTCGATATTCAGGGTTCATTGGCACATGCGGAGATGTTGTGTGCGCAAAAGATACTGAGCGAACAGGATTATGCCGATATCCAGCGGGGACTGGCGCAGATACGTGAGGAAATCAGGTCCGGACGGTTCGACTGGCAGATCGCTCTGGAAGATGTGCATATGAATATCGAGCGGCGATTGACCGATCTGATCGGCGATGCAGGCAAGCGCTTGCATACCGGCCGCTCCAGGAACGATCAGGTGGCGACGGATATTCGTTTGTATCTCCGGTCCGCGATCGACGATATCGATCATCTGTTGCGTCGTTTGTGTAATGCACTGATCGATCTGGCGGAACGCCATTACGATACGATTCTGCCGGGATTTACGCATATGCAGGTCGCGCAGCCGGTGACGTTCGGTCATCACTTGCTGGCTTATGCGGAAATGTTTTATCGAGATATCGAACGCTTCGCCGATTGTCGCAGACGCGTAAACCGCCTGCCTCTGGGGGCGGCCGCACTGGCTGGAACGACTTTTCCGATCGACCGCGAACGTGTGGCCAAAACGCTTGGTTTCGAAGATGTCTGCCGCAATTCGCTGGATGCGGTTTCAGACCGTGATTTTGCGATTGAATTTTGTGCTGCTTCCGCATTGGTCATGACGCATATTTCGCGTCTGTCGGAAGAGCTGATTATCTGGATGAGTCCGCGGGTCGGTTTTATTGATCTGGCAGACCGTTTCTGTACCGGGTCGTCCATCATGCCGCAAAAGAAAAACCCCGATGTTCCGGAGTTGGCCAGAGGCAAGACGGGACGGGTCAACGGTCATCTCGTCGGATTGCTGACGTTGATGAAGGGGCAGCCACTGGCTTACAACAAGGATAATCAGGAAGACAAGGAACCGTTGTTCGATACGGTGGATACCGTGACCGATACCTTGCGTATTTTCGCCGATATGGTCGGCGCCGTTACCGTACGGCATGAAATGATGCGCAAGGCGGCATTGCAAGGCTATGCAACCGCAACGGATCTGGCCGACTATCTGGTGAAAAAGGGATTACCGTTCCGTGATGCGCATGAAGCAGTCGCCAGGGCGGTACGCTATTGCGTGGAAAAAGGGTGCGATCTGAGTGAATTGACGCTGGAACAGATGCGGACGTTCTCCGATCTGATTGAATCCGATGTGCTGAAAGTCCTGACGCTTGAAGGATCGGTCAGTGCACGGGATCATATCGGAGGGACGGCGCCGGCACAGGTGAAAAAGGCAGTTGCCGCCCTGAAAGAACGGTTGGGCAAGTAAGTAAGTGGTACAGGGGGCGCCTGTACTGGCGCCTGCTTGTGCATGAAGGGTAAATGCATTCGTTGGGAGGCCATTGTGTTTTATATCATTCAGGCAGCCGGGTGGCCGATCTGGTTATTGTTGATTGCCTCGGTTATCGCACTGGCGCTGATTATCGAGCGGCTGTACTATTTGCGGCGAAAAAGGATTTTGCCTGACGGATTGCTGGATCAGGTGATCCGTGATTATCGTGACGGTCGTATCGACAATACGGTAATCGCACGGGTTGAAAAGAGTTCTCCGCTGGGAATCGTTCTGGCGACAGGATTGCAGCATGCCGATGTTTCGCGTGACGATATGCGTGAAGCGATGGAGGATGCCGGTCGTACAGCTGCGTTGCAAATGGAACGTTTTCTGACAACGATCGGGACGATTGCGACACTGGCTCCCTTGATGGGCCTGTTCGGAACAGTTGTCGGCATGATTGAGATTTTCGGTTCGCAAAACGCTGTCGGTTCGAATCCCGCACAACTGGCGCATGGTATTTCGGTCGCCTTGTACAATACCGGTTTTGGCTTGCTGATCGCAATGCCGACACTGGTGTTTTATCGTCATTTCAGGGCGCTTGTGGACAGTTTTCTGATCGAGATGGAAAGACAAGCGTCCCGTCTGGTCGAAGTTATTTGCTCGGCTCGCCGTTCCTGACAGAGGGAGAAAATCATGAATTTCCGGAAAGGAAAGGCGCATGAAGAACCGGAAATCAATCTGATTCCATTCATCGATGTGCTTTTGGTGATCCTGATTTTCCTGATGGTGACGACAACGTACAGCAAGTATTCCGAATTGCAGGTGACCTTGCCGACGGCGGCGGCCGAAAATGTTCCGGATCGTCCAGATGAATTGATGGTGACGGTGGATGCTTCAGGGCGTATCGCAATCGGTCAGGAAACGATCCGCTATGAAAATCCGTCCCAGCTGGCTGCTGAAATGCGCAAGCGAGTCACGTTCGATGAAAACGGCAAAGGACCGGTGGTTGTGATTTCCGCCGATGGCCAAGCACGTCATCAGAGTATCGTCAACGTCCTCGAGGCTGCCAGACTGGCCGGTCTGGAACGGCTGACGTTTGCGACGGTCAAGCCGCAATGATATATCTGTTTCGGGAAAGGCGTCTTTGAAAACAGCCAAGGTCAGTCATGCGAATTACTGGATGAGCGTCTGGATGCGGCGCGGGATGGTCGCCAGACTGTTGTGGCCGTTATCGCTTCTGTTCCGTTGCATCGTCGCCTTGCGTCGTCTCGGTTATCGCAAGGGCTGGTTCAAGTCGGTTAGGTTGCCGGTTCCGGTTGTTGTCGTCGGTAATATTTTTGTCGGCGGTACCGGAAAAACACCGGTCGTGATCTGGCTGGTGGAGGCGCTGAAAAGAGCCGGTTTTCATCCGGGCGTCATTTCACGGGGATATGGTTCGTCGGGAAAGATACCCGCTGAAGTATTGCATTCATCGAAGCCGTCGGAAACCGGCGATGAACCTTTGCTGATCGTGCAAAAAACGGGATGCCCGCTGGTGGTGTGTCGAGACCGGCCTGAAGCGGGGCGTTATCTGCTTTCCCGGTATCCGGATGTCGATATCATCGTGTCGGATGACGGGATGCAGCATTATGCACTGGAGCGGGATATCGAAATCATGCTCTTCGACAGCCGTGGCGGCGGCAACCAGTGGATGTTGCCGGCCGGTCCCCTGCGGGAGCCGTTGTCCAGAAAAGGCGATTTCACGATCATCAATGGCAGGAATTATCCTTCTCCGGGTAATCCGATCCATACGCCGGAACTGTACCGGATGCAGTTGAAAAGCGATTGGGTCGAAAGCTTGTCTGATCGCAGTTGCCGTATGCGGCTGGCGGATATGCACGGCACGATCGTCGCAGCAGCAGGTATCGGCAATCCGGCCCGTTTTTTCAATACGTTGCGTCAGGCGGGATTGTCGTTTTCAGAAATGCCTTTGCCGGATCATTTCGATTTTTCATCCAATCCGTTTGCGCAAGTTCAGGCCGACAGGATTCTGATTACCGAAAAAGATGCGGTGAAATGCGCGCAGATCGCCGGGTTGAAAGACGATGAACGGTTATGGGTGGTTCCGGTCAGGGTGGAGTTCGATGATAATGAACCGGAACGACGTATTGTGGAGAGATGTCGTGGATGCAAAATTGCTTGAAATACTGGTATGTCCATTGTGCAAGGGGCCACTGAAATTCGACAAGGAAAAACAGGAGCTGATATGTCGTGCCGACCGGCTGGCATATCCGATAAGGGATGGTATTCCTATCATGTGGGTGGATCGTGCCAGATCCATCGATCCGTATCCTGAAGAAAAACCGGTGATGACAGGGGATGAGAAATGAAATCTTTTTATGTGGTGATTCCGGCAAGACTGGCTTCGACCAGATTGCCCAACAAGCCGTTGGCCGATATCGGTGGCAAACCGATGATCGTCAGGGTGGCGGAGCAGGTACGCCTGTCCGGCGCACTGGACAGTATTGTAGCGACAGATGATCAGTCCATTGTCGATGCCTGTGACGGTTTCGGTGTTCGTGCGGTGTTGACCCGAAAGGATCATCAGTCAGGAACGGACAGGATCGCGGAAGTGTCCATGATGATGGACTGGCCGTCGTCGGCTACGGTGGTCAATGTACAGGGTGATGAACCGTTGATCGATCCGGAACTGATTTCGGCGACCGCAGAACTGGTATCCGATACGGTACCGATGGCGACGGCGGCGCACAGGATGGAGCAGCCGGAAGATATTTTCAATCCCAATTATGTCAAGGTCGTGCTGGACCGTTTCGGCAAGGCGCTTTATTTTTCGCGTGCGCCGATTCCCTGGTATCGGGACGGCTATGCGAAAGCGGAAAAGCGTTTTCCGCAACCGTTCGATGCCTTGCGGCATATCGGCATTTATGCGTTTCGCAACGAGTTTCTGAGGACGTATTCATCGTTGCCGGTTTCGCCGCTTGAACAAATCGAATCGCTGGAACAGTTGCGGGTGCTCTGGCATGGTTATGCCATTGCGGTACATATCGCTGAAAAAATTCCTGAAGCGGGAGTGGATACGATCGAGGATCTGGAAAGAGTACGCCGAGTTTTCGATTTGCGTAATCGGGCGTGACAATTATCGAAATTGTCGGCATTCCAATGTAAAATCGGGAATTTGAAAGACGGTATGGTTTGCGGTACGGGCCTGTGTCAGGCGTTTCGCACTGGCAGTACCGTCGTTTTTTTGACATTTTCTAGGAATTTTGCAATGCGTCTTATTTTGTTAGGAGCTCCCGGTGCGGGAAAGGGTACGCAGGCTGCTTTCATCCGTGAACAGTATGGTATTCCGCAGATTTCGACGGGCGATATGTTGCGTGCCGCTGTGGCTGCCGGAACGCCGCTGGGGCTTGAAGCCAAGAAGGTGATGGAGTCCGGTGGTCTGGTATCGGATGAGCTGATTATCAGTCTGGTCAAGGATCGCCTGAAGCAGCCCGATTGTAAAAAGGGTTATCTGTTCGACGGATTCCCGCGTACGATCGGTCAGGCAGAAGCCATGAAAGAAGCCGGTATTGCGATCGATTATGTTGTGGAAATCGATGTGCCGGATGATGTGATCGTGGCACGTATGAGCGGCAGAAGGGTGCATCCTGCATCGGGACGGACTTACCATGTCGAATTTTATCCGCCGAAGGTCGAGGGTAAGGATGATGTAACTGGAGAAGACCTGATTATCCGCGATGATGACAAGGAAGAAACGGTCAAGAAAAGGCTGGCGGTTTATCACGATCAGACGGAAGTTTTGGTGGATTATTACGGAAAGTGGGCGGCATCCGGAGAACCTGGGGCACCGCGTTACCGTAAATTGTCAGGCGTCGGTTCGATCGATGCCATACGAGCGGGTATTGTGGATGCGCTGAAGCAGTAGCACTGGTTGCGTGGGCATCTCGCTTGCCGAACTGAAGTAAACCCCTTTTCCAGAAGGAGGAAAAATGACAGCAGGTTTGTGGTTTGCGGTTGCATGTGGTGTATTGGCCGTTATATATGGTCTGGTTACACGAAGCTGGATCCTGTCGAAGGATCCGGGCAATGAACGGATGCAGGAGATTGCCCACGCCATTCAACAGGGTGCAGCAGCCTATCTGGCCCGGCAATATCGGACAATCGGTATTGTCGGGCTTGTTTTGTTTATCGTGATCGCACTTTTGCCGGGTCTCGGTTTTGCGACGGCGATCGGATTTCTGATCGGCGCCGTTCTTTCCGGTGCATGCGGTTTTATCGGGATGAATGTTTCTGTCCGCGCCAATGTCAGGACGGCACAGGCTGCATCAAACGGTATGCAGAGCGCTTTGAACGTCGCGTTCAGAGGGGGCGCCATTACGGGGATGCTGGTGGCCGGTCTCGGGCTTTTGGGAGTGGCGGTTTTCTATCTGGTTTTGACGTATTTGCCTTCTGCCGATTCACTTTCGCAACATGATCTGATCAAGCCGTTGGTCGGTCTGGCTTTCGGCGCATCGCTGATTTCGATTTTCGCGCGTTTGGGGGGCGGTATTTTTACGAAAGGGGCCGACGTCGGCGCCGATCTGGTCGGCAAGGTCGAGGCGGGGATTCCGGAAGATGATCCGCGCAATCCGGCAGTGATTGCCGACAATGTCGTAGACAATGTAGGT
>CAKQQG010000012.1 GCA_934270705.1 uncultured Oxalobacter sp.
GGCTTTCGCTTTCTGGCAAGCCAGCCGCAGCGCGGTTTCTGCCGGTGTCTCGGTCGCCAGCGGCGTTTCATCAATTTCCGGACTGGCCGTTGTGAACGGCAAGCCGAGTCTCATGAGCAGTTCTTTTCGGTATTTTGATGAAGATGCGAGGACAAGATGCAGAGGGAAATCGGATAACATGTCGGTGCAAGAAGTGGCTAAAATGTCGATAGTGTACTAAAGCTTTGACGTATAAGAAATATTGTTGCTAAAATTATGAATTTTACGCTCTTGTCGAGCTATGGACTCTTGTCTGATTGATCCTTTTGCATTTTGCAAAAACGGTGAACGCCTTGGCGGTCATGCGTCTGTATCCGGTCTGGAACGACTGGCGGCAGTCTGTGCAAGCCAGTCCGGCGAGCTGGCGTGGGAAGTGTCGGGTTCGCTGGACAACCGCCAAAGATCACGTTTGCTCATCCATGTTTCCGGAGATGTGGCGCTGGTATGTCAGCGATGTCTGGAAGTACTGGTTTGCAAGCTGGATTCGGAAACAGTCGTGATGGTCGCGCGCACGGAAGAAGAAGCGGACGAAATGGAAGAATCGTTTGAGGACGGTGAAGCCATCGAAGTGATCGTCACGGATGGAAAAGTGGATATCAGGGATCTTGTCGAGGACGAAGCGCTGCTGGCGTTGCCGCTGTCGCCCAGACATGAGGTTTGTCCGGATACCGCAACCGGCAAGTGGCGGGAAACACGTGAGTCGCCGTTTTCGGCATTGAAAACGCTCAAAACAAAAGGTTGACAACAAAAAAACAAACAGCATTCCATTTTGTGACAATATGGCAGGATGGATGTGTTAGAATTTTCGAAATTTTGATTCAGGAGTAATTATGGCAGTCCAACAAAACAAGAAATCGCCTTCGAAACGTGGTATGCATCGTTCGCATGATGCACTGGAAGCGGTCCAGTTGTCAGTCGAGCCGACATCCGGTGAAAAGCATCGTCGCCATCATATCAGCCCAAGCGGTTTTTATCGTGGCAAAAAAGTGTTGAATACCAAAAACGATCAGTAAGCATCCGGAATGCTGATGAAATCAATGGCGCAATAGGTTATCGACCTGGCGCCTTTTTTATTGCTATTTTTGCGAGACTGGGTATTGCAGGGGGACGGACAAAAAATCCGGTTTGGGCGTGCTTGAGAACGAAACAAAAACAGTAAGAATTTCAATTGATTGCATGGGCGGAGATCATGGATTGCGTGTTACGATCCCGGCATCTCTTTCTTTTCTTGGGCAGGAACATGCGGCACATCTCATCCTGGTTGGCCAGAGGGAACTGATCGAGGCCGAACTGAAAAAGCACAAGGCGGAAAATCATCCGCGTATCACGATAAAACATGCTTCCGAAGTTGTCCGGATGGATGACAAGATCGAGGTCGCGCTTCGCCGCAAAAAGGATTCGTCCATGCGTGTGGCGATCGAGCTGGTCAAGAATGGCGAGGCCGATGTCTGTGTGTCGGCAGGCAATACCGGTGCGCTGATGGCGGTGTCGCGCTATGTTCTCAAAACCATGCCGGGTGTGGACAGGCCGGCGATCTGTGCCATTTTGCCAAATCAGAAAAACGGTCCGACCTATGTGCTGGATCTGGGCGCCAATGTCGGCTGCGAGGCGGAACATTTGCATCAGTTCGCACTGATGGGATCGGCGCTTTTCGCCAATATCGAAGGTGATCCCCACCCGAGAATCGGTTTGCTCAATGTGGGAACCGAGTCCATCAAGGGCAACGAGGTCGTAAAAAAGGCAGGCGAGCTGCTCCATACGGAACATGGGAATGGTACACTTAATTTTTGTGGCAACGTAGAGGGCAATGATATATTCGAAGGCACATGCGATGTGGTGGTTTGCGACGGGTTTACGGGCAATGTCACGCTGAAAGCGATCGAGGGACTCGGACGTTTTTTCCGTGATGTGCTGGTTTCGGAACTCAAAAGCAGTTTCATCAGTATGCTGGGCGCGTTGCTGGCTGGCAGGGCTTTGAAATCGGTACGGCAACGACTCAATCCATCGAGATTCAACGGCGCATGCATGCTCGGGCTGCGTGGACTGGTTTTCAAAAGTCATGGGGGCGCCGATGTCTATGCTTATGGTTGCGCCATCCAGCGTGCGCATGATGCCGTCAGGCGTGGTGTTTTGCGGAAGATATCCAATACCATGGCCGAGTTGCTACGGACTTCGCAGGATCATCAGGCAGCAGGAAAATTCGGAAAAGAAAACGGGATACAGGAACAAGAAACAGTATGACCATCTACGGAAAAATAATCGGTACTGGCAGCTACTTGCCCCCCAAACGTGTTACCAATGATGAACTGGCAGCCATGCTGGCTGAAAAAGGTGTCGAAACATCGGATGAATGGATAAGGACACGCAGCGGCATTTTGTCGCGCCATTACGCCGATCAGGGTGTGCTATCGAGCGATCTGGGTGCAAAAGCGGCGGAAAAAGCGCTGGAAATGGCCGGCTGCCAGGCCAATGACATTGAACTGGTGATTGTTGCGACGTCCACTTCCGATTTTTTCGGCGGGTTTCCGAGTACTGCCTGTATGGTCCAGAAAAAGCTGGGTATTACCAGTAACTGTGCGGCATTCGATGTACAGGCAGTCTGCAGCGGGTTTTTGTATGCCCTGTCGGTCGCCGACAGTTTCATTCGTGCGGGAGTGTACAAAAAGGTACTGGTAGTGGGTGCCGAAACCTATTCGCATATCATCGATTACAACGACAGGACGACGTGTGTACTGTTCGGTGACGGTGCCGGCGCTGTTGTACTGGCGGCTTCCGGGGAACCCGGCATTCTGTCCACTGCACTGCATGCCGACGGGCATTATGGCGATATCCTGAGTTTGCCGGGACATCTCAATAACGGCGCCATCGATGGCAAGGGCTTCGTCTATATGGACGGGAAGGCTGTCTTCAAGCTGGCAGTGACCTGGCTGGACAAGGTCGGTATGGAGGCACTCGAAAAAGCCGGACTGAAAAACACGGATGTGGACTGGATGGTGCCGCATCAGGCCAATCTCCGGATCATGCAGAGTTCCGCCAAAAAACTGGATATTCCTCCGGAAAAGATTATCGTGACGGTCGATCAGCACGGCAATACGTCGGCGGCATCCATTCCGCTGGCGATCGATACCGCCGTACGTGACGGTCGCATCAAGCCCGGACAACATATTTTGCTTGCAGCTATCGGTGGCGGGCTGACATGGGGTGCCGTGGTCATCAGAATGTAAAGTGATTGTTTGACGATTGATTGATAGAAGAGACGGAGCTATGCCTAAATGTGCTTTTGTTTTTCCGGGACAGGGGTCCCAGGCTGTCGGAATGCTGAACGGTTTTGCCGGTAATGCAGTCGTGCAGGAAACCGTTGCCGAGGCTTCGGATGCGCTCGGCTTCGATCTGGACAAACTGATTGCCGAAGGTCCGAAGGAAGAACTGGATCTGACGACCAATACGCAGCCGGTGATGCTGACGTCTTCCGTTGCGTTTTATCGTGCATGGATCGCGGCAGGGGGTGCTGTTCCGGAA
Organism: uncultured Oxalobacter sp.; assembly: GCA_934270705.1. Taxonomy (GTDB): domain Bacteria; phylum Pseudomonadota; class Gammaproteobacteria; order Burkholderiales; family Burkholderiaceae_D; genus Oxalobacter. The sequence goes on from CAKQQG010000012.1 coordinate 3,559, forward strand.
GTGATTGCCGGACACAGTCTCGGTGAGTTCTCGGCGCTGGTCGCAGCCGGTGTGATCCCGTTTGCGGATGCCGTCAAACTGGTTCGTTTCCGTGCACAGGCCATGCAGGAAGCGGTACCTGTCGGTGTAGGCGGTATGGCAGCCATCATCGGTCTGGACAGTGATTCGCTGAAAACGGCATGCCAGGAGGCTGCGCAAGGCGAAGTGGTCGAACCGGCCAATTTCAATTCGCCGACGCAGATCGTGATCGCAGGACACAAAACCGCGCTTGCACGTGCCTGCGATGCGGCAAAAGCGAAAGGCGCCAAACGCGCGTTGATGCTGCCGGTGTCGGCTCCGTTCCATTCTTCCCTGTTGAAGCCGGCTTCCGATCGTCTGGCGGAATATATGGCGAACCTGACTTTCTCCGCGCCGAAAATTCCGTTGATCAACAATGTCGATGTGGCGATCATCGACGACCCGCAGGCCATCAAGGATGCGCTGGTTCGTCAGGCGGCCAGCCCGGTTCGCTGGGTGGAAACCATCGAAAAAATGGCCTCCATGGGTATTACCCATATCGTCGAATGCGGTCCCGGAAAAGTGCTGGCCGGTCTGTGCAAACGGATCAATGGTTCGCTTACGGGTGAAGCCATCGTGGATCAGGCATCTCTCGACAAAGTACTGGAGGCGCTCAAATGAATGAAAATCTGAGTGGAAAAGTGGCACTGGTCACCGGTGCATCCCGCGGTATTGGTCATGCGATCGCACTGGAGCTGGCGAAGTGTGGCGCAACCGTGATCGGTACGGCGACATCGGAAGCGGGCGCAGCGCATATCACGGAAGACCTGGCAAAAATCCGTCCGGATGCCGGAAAGGGCATCGTTCTGGATGTCAGCGATGCGGACCGTTCCCGTCAGGTCGTCGATGAAATCCAGAAGGAATACGGCGCCATCCATATTCTGGTCAACAATGCCGGGATTACGCAGGATCAGCTTGCCATGCGTATGAAAGATGAGGAATGGGACAAGGTCATTGCGGTCAACCTGACGGCGGTCGCACGTCTTTCACGTGCTGTCTTGCGCGGCATGATGCGTGCCAAGGGCGGGCGCATCATCAATATTACGTCTGTCGTCGGGTCTATCGGTAATGCCGGACAGATGAACTATGCCGCATCGAAGGCGGGTGTCGAAAGCATGAGCCGTGCACTGGCACGCGAAGTGGGCAGTCGCGGTATCACTGTCAACTGTATCGCTCCCGGCTTTATCGATACGGACATGACGAAATCGCTGAGCGAGGAAGTCACCGGCAATCTGCTCAAACAGATTCCGCTGGCACGCTTCGGCAGTCCGGAAGATGTCGCTGCAGCCGTCGCTTTTCTGGCATCACCACAGGCATCGTATATCACCGGAACGGTGCTGCATGTCAACGGCGGTATGTTCATGAACTGACCGGAGCAATCGTTAGACGCCGGTTTTTTTGACTATAATTGCGTCACATGAGCCGGAACTTAACCTGTGCAGTGAAATTTTTTGCGCAAACCTGCTAAAATGCGCGCACTTTCTGAAATTTGTGTTTTTTATTAACTGGAGCCAAGAAATGTCCGATATCGAACAACGTGTAAAGAAAATCGTTGCTGAGCAATTGGGAGTTGCTGAAGATGAAATCAAACTGGAATCGTCTTTTGTTGACGATCTCGGTGCGGATTCGCTTGATACTGTAGAACTCGTCATGGCACTTGAAGACGAATTCGAAATTGAAATTCCGGACGAACAGGCTGAAAAAATCACGACCGTCCAACAGGCCGTCGATTATGCCAAAGCCAATATGCAGTCCTGATAAAACATACTGAAACAGGGAGAACAGCTTGAGCCGTATGGGACAACGCCGGGTCGTTATTACCGGACTGGGATGTATTTCGCCTGTAGGCAACAATGTAGCTGATATGTGGAATGCAGTAACATCGGGTAAATCCGGTATTGGACCCATCACCCGATTCGATGCTTCCGCTTTCAGCACGACTTTTGCCGGTGAGGTGAAAAATTTCCGGCTGGAAGATTATATTCCAGGCAAAGAATCGCGCCACATGGATACATTCATCCATTATGGGATGGCAGCGGGTATTCAGGCTATCGAGGATAGCGGGTTGGTCGTTACGGAAGAAAATGCAGACCGTATCGGCGTCAATATCGGATCGGGCATCGGTGGCTTGCCCATGATCGAAAGAACGCATGCAGAACTGGAAAAACGTGGTCCACGCCGGATCAGTCCGTTCTTCGTCCCGTCCTCGATCATCAACATGATTTCGGGTTTTCTTTCGATCCGCTACGGATTCAAGGGACCGAATCTTTCGATCGTCACGGCATGCTCGACCGGCTTGCATTCCATCGGATTCGCCGCACGCATCATTGCGTATGGTGATGCCGACATCATGGTTGCGGGCGGTGCCGAATCAACGGTATCACCGCTGGGTATCGGCGGTTTTGCATCGGCACGTGCGCTTTCTTCCAGAAACGACGATCCTGCAACGGCTTCCAGGCCATGGGATCGTGATCGTGACGGTTTTGTTCTCGGCGAAGGTGCAGGCGTTCTCGTTCTTGAAGAGTACGAACACGCCAAGGCTCGCGGTGCGAAAATCTATGCGGAAATCGTCGGTTTTGGTATGAGTGCTGATGCACATCATATGACGGCCCCGCTGGAAGATGGCAGTGGAGCCAGTCGTTGCATGAATGCGGCGATCAATGATGCGCAGATCAATCCGGATCAGGTCAATTACATCAACGCGCATGGCACATCCACGCCGTTGGGTGACAAGGCGGAAACCGTGGCGGTCAAGCGCTCGCTGGGCGAACATGCCAGAAAGATCGTGATGAGCTCATCCAAATCGATGGTTGGTCACCTGCTGGGAGGCGCTGGCGGACTGGAATCCGTCATTACGGCACTGGCGGTTTACAATCAGGTCGCGCCACCGACGATCAATATTTTCAATCAGGATCCGGAATGTGATCTGGACTATTGTGCCAATACGGCAAGAGATATGCGTATCGATTACGCACTGAAAAACTCTTTCGGCTTCGGTGGCACTAATGGTTCGCTGATATTCGGCAGGATTTGAGACTTCAGGGTTTTGGCAAAGCCACATTCACGGCAAGTGAATGTGGCTTTTGTTTTTCAGGTTGCGTACGATGTCCATCGCAGTTTCCGTACAGATAAAACCGTCACGATGCCTTGCCGTGCTGATGGCTGCAATGGCCTTCGGCTTTTTCCTGACTGCAGTGCTGATTCTGTTCGACAGACTGGGTAATTTCGTTTCGTACGGAAAACCGGTACTGGTTTGTGTATTTCTGGCTGCCGGTGCAATGCTGGTTGGCGCGCTGTTCAGAATGGGAAAAACGTTTACGCTTGATATTTACGGAAACGGGCAAATCCGTTTGAAGCAAGATAAGCGCTATGAGCTCGTGACTTCTGCGAAAAACCATCCTGATCGTCAAAACGGCAACCTGACGCTGGCAGATCATTCGACGGTCTGGTCATGGTTGCTGATTTTGCGCCTCGAAACGGAATCCGGCGAAACGACCAGACTCATTATTTTGTTTGACTCGGCAGACACCGAAGCATTCAGAAAACTTTATGTCGCATGCAGGTGGATCGATGCTCATAAAAAATCCGGTTTTTCATGAACATCTTGCACTGATGTAACGCATGACCGTTACGGACAGTTGCATGAAATGAGGTATCCGATCGTGGCGACTGAACGTGACATAGACAGGCAGCTTGTCGAACGTGCCCGGCAAGGCGACAAAATGGCTTTTGATATGCTGGTGACAAAGTACGAACGAAGATTGTTCAGGCTTGTGATGAGGCTGCTCAACAATCTGAGTGAGGCGGAAGATGTAGTGCAGGAAACCTTTATCAAGGCTTACCGCGCTTTGCCGCAATTTCGGGGTGAATCCGCGTTTTATACCTGGCTCTACCGGATCGGCATCAACACCGCCCGCAATTTTCTCGATGCACGAGGCCGACAGATTCCGTTTTCAGCGGATATACGTGTCGAGGATATGACCTTTCATGAAGAAGGCGGCAATCTCAGGGATATCGAAACGCCGGAATCCTTATTGGCCTCCAAGCAGGTGGCACAGACTGTCAGTATGGCGATGGATGAATTGCCGGATGATTTGAGAACGGCCTTGTCGCTGAGGGAAATCGAAGGATTGAGCTACGATGAAATCGCATCGATCATGGCTTGTCCGATCGGAACGGTCAGAAGCCGTATTTTCCGTGCACGTGAATCCATTGCAATGAGATTGCGTCCGTTACTGGGAACATCGGTCCATACACGATGGTAGTTTGACAAAAACTGTTTCGCACCCTTGTTTTTGTCAGTCAAAAGATGGTGGCAGTGTGTTACAAGTGCAGATTGAACCCTTGCATGTAAAATGTTTACAATAAATCCGGTATGGCAGCCCGTTTTATCACGCCTGAAAACCGGGTGGTTGTCATGTAGACGTTTTTCGAAAGCTTGAGTCATGAAAGTACAAAATTTCCGGTTTTTTCGCAGGTTGATATGCCTTTTGGCAAGTGTATTGGCATTGTCTATGCCGATACAGACGGTTTACGGCGCTTCGGCGGGGATGGTCAATGGCTTGCCGGACTTGACGGCACTGGTTGAAAAGGTGGGACCTGCAGTCGTCAATATCCGGACAGTGGAAAAAATTCAGGCAAGGCGCAATCCGGTATATGAAATGGATGAAGATTTTCAGGAGTATCTGTTCCGCTTCTTCGGTGTGCCGCGTCCGGACAGTCCACAGGCGCAGCCGCAACAGAATGAACAGATACGCCGTGGAATGGGGTCCGGGTTCATCATCACGCCTGACGGATACATCCTGACCAATCACCATGTCATCGATAATGCAGATGATGTTTTTGTCCGGCTGACGGACAACAGGGAATTCAAGGCAAAAGTCGTGGGTTCCGACAAACGGACGGATGTGGCTTTGCTGAAAATCGACGGAAAGGATTTGCCGTACCTGAAGACCGGAAAATCATCGGCCATTCGCGCCGGCGAATGGGTGCTGGCCATCGGTTCACCGTTCGCGCTTGAAAATACCGTGACGGCCGGCATCATCTCGGCCAAGGCAAGGGATACGGGCGATTATTTGCCGCTTATACAGACGGATGTCGCGGTCAATCCCGGCAATTCGGGCGGCCCGCTCATCAATATGGCCGGTGAGGCGATCGGTATCAATTCGCAGATTTACAGTCGTTCCGGTGGATATATGGGGATTTCGTTCGCCGTGCCGATTGACGAGGCACTTCGCGTATCCGAACAGCTGAAGGCACACGGTAAAGTGACGCGAGGCCAGATCGGCGTACAGGTCGGCGAACTGAACGAGGAAACGGCCCGGGCGCTGAATCTGCAAAACAGACAGGGGGCACTGGTCGTTCGTGTCGAAGAAGGATCACCTGCTGGCAAGGCAGGACTGGAAGCGGGTGACATCATCCTGAAATTCAATGGCCAGACGATCGACAAGATTTCGGAATTACCCAGACTTGTCGGTGAGACGACACCTGGCAAGACGGTGGAACTGTCTGTATGGCGCAAGGGAAAAACGATGAAGATGCCGGTAACGGTATCTGCCATGGAGTCCGAGACAGTTTCTGCCGGTACCCAAAAGAATCAGGGCAATCGCAATCAGGCGCTTGCATCACAGATACTTGGTTTGTCTGTGGCCGATATGACGGCGACTCAAAAGAAAAGTCATGGTGTCAAACAGGGGGTTGTGGTTACTGCTGTCGGCAATCCGGCAGCAGCCAGCGGTATCCGGCGGGGTGATATCATCTTGCGCGTCAATTATACGGACGTTGCCAGCCAGAGCGATGTTCAGCGTCTGGTTTCAGGTCTCGACCGGAAAAAAGCCGTCGTATTGCTGATTCAAAGAAACAATATGATTTCTTATGTCACAGTCAAGCCAGACAGCAATCAGTGACGCTTGATCCGCAAGCCGGTAGCGGGATATGAGATCGTTATTTTGTCAGGTATCCGTGCTAAAATGAAAAGCTAGTCTTTTTTTGGATTTCTATTTCAGATAGTGGAGTTTTGTCAAAATGGCAGTTGAACGTACCTTGTCAATCGTTAAGCCCGATGCAGTCGCCAAGAATGTGATCGGCAAGATTTATACACGTTTTGAAGAAGCTGGACTGAAGATCGTCGCCGCACGCATGGTTCAGTTGTCCCGTCCGGAAGCCGAAGGTTTTTATGCCGTTCACAGAGAACGTCCTTTTTTCAATGATCTGGTTGAATTCATGATTTCCGGTCCGGTCATGGTACAGGTTCTGGAAGGTGAGAACGCCATTGCGAAGAATCGTGAACTGATGGGCGCTACCGATCCCAAAAAGGCGGAAAAAGGAACGATCCGCGCCGATTTCGCCGATTCGATCGATGCCAATGCAGTGCATGGTTCGGATGCTCCGGAAACCGCAGCCGTTGAAATCGCCTATTTCTTCCCGTCAATGCAAATTTGCGTCCGTTGATATTGCCAGCTCATGTATTCGCCATGAAAAAGGCGAATACATGACATAGTATCAGGTGTATCCATGAATGAAGCGCGCACAAACCTGTTGGGGTTCAGCCCTGCCGAGCTGATTGATTATTGCAAGACGCTGGATGAAAAACCCTTTCGTGCCAAACAGCTTCAGCGCTGGATTCACCAGTTTGGTGTGAGTGATTTTGCACAGATGACCGATCTGGCGAAATCGCTTCGCGGAAAACTGGAAAAATGCGCCGAAATCAGGGCGCCTGCCGTTATCCGTGACCATACATCGGCTGATGGAACGCGGAAATGGCTGCTTGATGTGGGGCAGGGCAACGCCATCGAGACAGTCTATATTCCGGAAGACAATCGCGGTACCCTGTGTGTTTCCACGCAAGCGGGATGTGCCGTCAACTGTTTGTTCTGCTCGACGGGCAAGCAGGGTTTCAGTCGTAATTTGACTGCTGCGGAAATTGTCGGTCAGCTCTGGATGGCCGAATTCGCATTGCGCAGGTCGAAAAACGTGCCAGAAGGCAAGGGGGAGCGACAGATTTCCAATGTCGTCATGATGGGAATGGGGGAACCCCTTTTCAATTTCGATGCCAGTGTCAACGCACTGAAACTGATGCTTGACGACAATGCCTATGGCTTGTCCAGACGCCGGGTGACGGTATCGACCAGCGGCGTCGTTCCCATGATCGACAGATTGGCCCGGGAATGCCCGGTGGCTCTGGCGGTTTCGTTGCATGCGACCAACGACAAGTTGCGCGACATGCTGGTGCCGCTCAACCGGAAACATCCCCTGTCGGAACTGATGGCAGCGTGTCGCCGTTATCTGGAATACGCGCCGCGTGATTTCATTACGTTTGAGTATTGCATGCTGGATGGTATCAACGATACGGATGAGCATGCAAAAGAACTGGTTCGGCTGGTTCGGACTGGTTCCGATCCGGTATCATGCAAGCTGAATCTGATCCCGTTCAATTCCATTCCGATGCCAGGGTTGAGGCGTTCCAGTGACGAACGGATCGCGGCTTTTGCGAAAATTCTCCAGGATGCCGGTATTGTGACGACCGTGCGGAAAACGCGCGGAGAAGATATCGATGCAGCTTGCGGTTTGCTGGCTGGCGAGATCAGGGATCGGACCAGAGTAAAAGAAAGAATGGCTGAAAGCGGAATGATGCCCGTTTCGATTGTTCAGGATTACCGTTTCCAGAGTAATTGCTGAAGCGGTGCCGGAAATATCGCTGTTGTCTGCCGGGCAACGATATGGGCTTTCTCACAATGGATGCAAGTGCTTTTTTCTAGGATGGTGCTTTAAATGGACAACGTACAGAGCGATAAGACAGACAACACCTCGCAGCAGACCACCCCGGAAGCGATGCCGGCTACCGGTATCGAGCCTGAAGGAGCCGACAAACAAAAACCGGGCGCCATTCTGGCAGCCAGACGCAAGGCAGAAGGTATTGCCGAGGAACAGATTGCTTCACGACTCAAAATGACGTTGCGGCAGTTGCGAGCGCTCGAGGCGGATGATTACGATGCCTTGCACGGAATTGCCATTTCACGAGGTTTTGTTCGCGCCTATGCGCGTGTCCTGAAGATCGATCCTGAACCGCTTGTCGCAATGTTCGGTGAAAGTAACCCCTATGCGACTTTGCCAGGAAAGAGTGTATCGACGCGAGGCGGAGCCGGGGAACCGTTTGTGCAGAATCAGGTTTCCTTTCGGAAGAAAGGCAATTTGACCGGCAAGATCGTCATTGTCCTGATTGTCATCGTGATCGCAGTTATTGTGGCATGGAATATGAAGCGGTTTTCATCTGACCGGCAAGCTGCGAAGGTGGATAAACAACCGGTGGCATCCGCTCCGGCATCATCGTCGGCACAGGTAACGCAACCGGAGAAACAGGAACAGAAAGCACCGGAAAATGCGCAGGCTGTTCAGGAAAAAGAACCGGACGGACAGTCTGCGAATATCGAAGGCGGCAATGACAAAACGGCCGCGCCAGCTGCTGCGGTTGTGCAGCCAACCGAAAGCAAAAACAACCAGACACAGCCTGCAATGGTTCCGGTGAAGGCCGCTTCTTCACAGAATGCTGCGTCACAGCTGAATATGAATTTCAGTGAAAAGTCATGGGTTCGGGTTCAGGGTAATGACGGCACTGTCCTCGCTGAATATATGGGGTTGCCGGGCGAACAGCGCTCGCTGGATGTCAATGGCCCTGTGACGGTCATTGTCGGATATGCACCAGGGGTTCGTATGACGTTCAGGGGAGCTCCTGTCGATCTGGAGTCGCACGCAGTCAATTCGGTGGCACGGATCAGCCTGAAGTAATATGGAAAAGTGTTCCGAAGCGCTGGTTGCCGGTGTGATGCGCAGGCAAGAAACGTACGGCGTGCAGGTCAGATACCGTAACAATACGGTCCGTATCGGTCAGGGAGCGCCGATTGTCGTGCAATCCATGACCAATACCGACACGGCGGATGTCGAAGCTACGGTTCGTCAGGTGATGGAACTGGCAGATGCCGGTTCCGAACTGGTGCGCATGACGGTGAATACACCGGAGGCGGCACAAGCTGTGCCGTTGATTCGTGAGCATCTGGATGCATCGGGATACGATGTGCCGCTGATCGGCGACTTTCATTACAACGGGCATTTGTTGCTGACACAATTTACCGAATGTGCGCAAGCATTGTCCAAATACCGTATCAATCCGGGCAATGTCGGTCAGGGTGCGAAAAAGGATCTTCATTTTGCGGATATGATCGAGGTGGCCTGCCGCCATGACAAGCCGGTACGTATCGGAGTGAACTGGGGCAGTCTCGATCAGGGTATGCTGGAACGGCTTATGGATGAAAACGCACGGCGTCCGAAGCCCTGGCCGGTTCAGAGTGTGATGTACGAGGCGTTGATCGCGTCTGCTGTCGAAAGTGCGGATCGGGCTGTACAATGGGGATTGCCGGCGGATCATATCGTGTTGTCATGCAAGGTCTCAGGCGTACAGGATCTGGTGGCGGTTTACCGTGAATTGTCCCGCCGTTGCCGTTATGCGTTGCATCTTGGATTGACCGAAGCGGGTATGGGCAGCAAGGGGATCGTTGCGTCTGTGGCTGCATTATCCGTGTTGTTGCAGGAAGGAATTGGCGATACAATCCGCATTTCGCTGACGCCGGGCCCGGGAGAACCGAGGACGAAAGAAGTCGTTGTTGCGCAGGAATTGCTGCAAACGATGGGGTTGCGCAATTTCATCCCGATGGTGGTATCGTGTCCGGGATGTGGCCGGACCTCGTCCGATTTTTTCCAGAAACTGGCTGGCAATACACAAAATTTCCTGCGAGAACAGATGCCGGTCTGGAGAGAACGTTTTCCGGGTGTCGAAACGATGCGAGTCGCTGTGATGGGGTGTATCGTTAATGGTCCGGGCGAGTCGCGTCATGCCGATATCGGCATCAGTTTGCCGGGAAGAGGAGAGTCGCCGGCCGCTCCCGTTTTTGAAGATGGTCAAAAAACGGTGACCTTGCGAGGTGGTGATATCGACCGGCAATTCCAGCAAATGATCGTGAAGTATGTCGAATCCCGCTTCGGGAAAAGCTAACAAGAAGCTAACAGATTGAAGAATAACAGTTAAAAACATGTCGGAAGAAAACAAGACGAAAAAAATCAGGAAAATCCTGGGGATCAAGGGAATGAACGATATCCTTCCCGACGAGTCGCCGCTTTGGGAATTGCTGGAAAATACGGTGGAATCGGTGCTGAAAAGTTATGGCTATCAACGTATCAGGACGCCTATCGTTGAAGAAACGGCGCTTTTTGCTCGCGGGCTTGGTGCGGTGACCGATATTGTGGAAAAGGAAATGTATTCCTTCGAGGATTCCCTTAACGGTGACCAGTTGACGTTGCGTCCGGAATGTACGGCAGGCGTCGTACGTGCCGTGCTGGAACACAATCTGACATACAACGGTCCGAAACGTTTGTGGTACACCGGTCCGATGTTCCGGCATGAACGTCCGCAGCGTGGGCGCTATCGCCAGTTTCATCAGATCGGTGCCGAGGCAGTCGGTTTTCCGGGGCCGGATATCGATGCCGAACTGATTTTGTTGTGTCGGCGTTTGTGGGACGATCTCGGTCTGGACAATATCCGGCTGGAACTCAATTCGATTGGTAATGCGGAAGAACGCAACCGTCACCGCAGCGATCTGATCGCCTATTTCGAACAGAATCTGGATTTGCTGGATATGGACGCACGGCGCAGGTTGCATAGCAATCCCTTGCGCATTCTGGATACGAAGAATCCGCATATGCAGGATATGGTCAATGCAGCGCCGAAGCTGCTGGACTATCTGGGGCCGGATTCGCTGGCGCATTTCGAGGGTGTTCAGAAGATCTTGCAGCGCAACAATGTACCTTTCACGATCAATCCGAGACTGGTTCGCGGAATGGATTACTATAACCGGACGGTATTCGAGTGGATCAGCGAGGAACTGGGTGCGCAGGGAACCGTTTGCGGTGGTGGACGGTACGATCCACTCTTTGAGATGTTCGGTGGTCGCCCAACGCCGTCATGCGGTTTTGCCATGGGTGTCGAACGTCTGATAGAACTGCTCAAGGCCAGGGGTGATATGGAACTGTCCAGTCAGGTCGATGTGTTCATCGCCCATCAGGGGAACGAGGCGTTGCTGGAAGCGACGGTACTGGCGGAATCGCTGCGCAATACCGGACTGGATGTCATGCTCTACTGTACCGCGATGAATTCCGGCGGCAGTTTCAAGGCACAGATGAAACGTGCGGATGAAAGCGGTGCGGCGTTTGCGATTCTGATCGGTGAAGACGAAATCAAAAGCGGTCAGGCCAGTGTCAAGGCATTACGTGTCGGCAAGGATGGCGAGAACCAGTCTGCCGTGCCGTTCGAAAAAGTCGCCGATTATCTGTTCGACCAGATTGCCGGCGAATGCGAGTGTGGTGACGATCATTCGTCACATGGTCATTGTATTCATTGATCGGAACGAAAATGGCTTACGATTTGGAAGAACAGGAACAGCTCGAATCCATCAAGGCATGGTGGAAAAAGCATGGCAACTGGATTACCTGGGTGCTGATTATCGCATTGGGTTGCTATGCGGCTTATGCCTATTGGGGATATTACCAGCGCAAACAGGCGGCACAGGCATCCCAGCTGTATTACGAAATGCAAAATGCCGTCATGGCCGATGACAATGAAAGAGCCTTGCGGGTTGCGAAAGATACCCAGGAAAAATTCGGCAGTACGGCATATGCGCCGATGGTCACGCTGGTTGCAGCCAAGATGGCATATGAGGACAACAATACCGATGTGGCCAGAGAGCAGCTCAAATGGGTGGTCGATAATGCCAAGCAGGATGGCTACAAGGCGATCGCACGCATCAGGCTGGCCGGAATCCTGCTTGATGAAAAAGCCTATGATGAAGGTCTGAATCTGCTCTCAGCCAGTTTCCCTGCCGCGTTCGCAAGTCTTGCCGAAGACAGAAAAGGCGATTTTTATGTGGCGCAAAACCGGCTTGATGAAGCCAGGGCAGCCTATCGTGCCGCGCTGGAAAAAGCGGATCATGCCGATCCGGGAAGGCAGCTGATCCAGCTCAAGCTGGACGAACTGGGTGTTTCACCTGAGGCCAAAGGATAATTCCGTGAAAAAACAGCTGAGATCGATACTTGTATGGGTCAGCATGGCATTGTCGCTGTCGCTGGGCGGCTGTGCCATCTATGACTGGTTTGCGAGCAAGCCGCCCAGAAATCCGCCATCTGAACTGGTACAGTTTTCACCCTCGAAGACACCTCACCGTATCTGGTCCGTCAATGTCGGATCGGCTGGAAACTATGTTTTCACACCGGCAGTCGCTTTTGATGCCGTTTATGCAGCCGCAGCGGATGGTACAGTGGTCAGGGTCGATCCGGCAAACGGTGCCGAAGTCTGGCGACGGGATGTCGATACGGATCTGACGACCGGTGTCGCCAGCGACGGAAATACGGTGGTGGTTGCGGGCGTGAAAGGCTCGTTGATCGCACTGGATTCCGGCGGCAACGAAAAATGGAAAGTGCCCGTGTCAACGGAAATCCTGACGACGCCGATCATTGCGCATGGTCTGGTTGTCGTGCGCAGTCTGGATAACAAGATCGCGGCATATGATGTCGATACCGGTGAACGGCGATGGATCGTCCCGCATCGCGCACCTGCATTGATGTTGCGTGCATCGCCGGGTATAGCGACTGTCGGGCCTACGGCGATTGTTGCCTTGCCGGGAGGACGCATGATTTCGATGATGCTCAATAACGGTGCGATTCGCTGGGAAATTCCGATCGGTGATCCGAAGGGCGCGACGGAACTGGAACGGATTGCGGACATGTCCGGCACGCCGGCCATTTACGGGCAGGGGGTTTGCGTGGCGGCATATCAGGGGCGAATGGGATGCTTTGATGTGGTGTCCGGTTCGACTTTCTGGGTCAAGGGATTCTCAAGCAAGGTCGGCGTCAGTATTGATGACGAGCACGTTTATGCGGTCGATACAGACGACAAGGTATATGCATTTTCCAATTTGCGTGGCCAGAGTGTCTGGCGCAATGACAAAATGACCTATCGGAGCCTGACGACACCCGTGCCGTACCGCTCGGATGTGGTAGTCGGTGACGGTCAGGGATTTATCCATTTTCTTTCGCGTTATGACGGATCGTTCGATGCCCGAATCGAAACAGATGGCTCACCTATTCTGGCGACACCTGTTGTATCGGGCGAACGGTTGATCGTACAGACACGGGATGGGTCATTGCAGGCATTTACCCTGGATTAAAAGATGAAACCTGTTATCGCGTTGGTAGGGCGTCCCAATGTCGGAAAATCGACATTGTTTAATCGTTTGACGCGCTCAAGGGCGGCGCTGGTTGCCGATTATCCCGGTTTGACCCGTGACCGTCATTACGGTGAAGGAAGAATGGGTGACCGTCCTTTTCTCGTCATCGACACCGGTGGTTTTGAACCGGTCGTCAAGGAAGGCGTTTTGCAGGAAATGGCCAAACAGACGAAGCAGGCGGTTGCAGAAGCCGATGTCGTGATCTTCATTGTGGACGGGCGTCAGGGAATCACACCACATGACAAGGCCATTACCGATTATCTGCGCAGATGTGGCCGCCCTGTCATATTGGCGGTCAACAAGGCTGAGGGAATGAAATATACGGCTGTCGTGGCCGATTTTTATGAACTGGGGATGGGCGATCCGCTGGTGATCTCGTCCGCACATGGCGACGGTGTTTACACATTGCTGGATGAAGCACTGAAACGGGTACCGGAGGCCATGCCGGAAACGGATGATGAAGCGCAAACGGAACAGGCGTCCTTACGTCTGGCGATCGTCGGGCGTCCCAATGTCGGCAAATCGACCATGATCAATGCGCTTCTCGGTGAGGAGCGGGTCATCGCTTTCGATTTGCCCGGAACGACGCGTGATGCCATTGAGATTCCTTTCGAACGCGACGGAAAACACTATACGCTGGTCGATACGGCAGGTCTCAGGAAACGCGGAAAAGTGTTCCAGGCTATCGAAAAATTCTCTGTCGTCAAAACCTTGCAGGCTATCTCGGAAGCGAATGTCGTCTTGCTGCTTCTGGACGCACGGCAGGATATATCGGAACAGGACGCGCATATCGCGGGTTTCGTACTGGAGAGCGGTCGTGCACTGGTTGTCGGTATCAACAAGTGGGACGGCCTTTCGCCGGACAAGCGCAAGGAAATCCGTTCCGAAGTCGAGCGCAAGCTCCATTTTTTGTCTTTTGCGAAATTCCATTATGTTTCGGCACTGAAAGCGACCGGTATCGCCTCGCTGATGCGTTCTGTCGATGCGGCCTATGCGGCAGCCATGGCGAAATTGCCGACACCGCGCCTGACAAGGGTGCTGGAAGAAGCGGTCGCTCACCAACAGCCGCCGCGTCGCCAGGGTTCCATCAGGCCGAAATTGCGTTATGCCCATCAAGGCGGCCAAAATCCGCCGGTGATCGTGATACACGGCAACAGTCTGGAAAATATCGGCGACGATTACAAACGTTATCTGGAAAAGCATTTCCGGGATGCTTTTTCGCTGGTGGGTACGCCTTTGCGAATCGAATTCCGCTCCGGAAAGAATCCGTTTGCAAAATAATCGGTTTTCACACGGGTCTGGTCATATTTTCGGGAATCAAATAGGGTATAGTTGACCTGTTTCGAAGAATGGTTTTATTTGCGGCACGACGGGCCGTATTCAGTCTCCAATATCCAACAACAATTATTATTCGTGGAGTCAAATATGAGTGCGAACAAGGGACAGATGTTGCAGGATCCTTTTTTGAATATCCTGCGCAAGGAACGCATTCCCGTTTCCATTTATCTGATTAACGGTATCAAATTGCAGGGGCAGGTCGAATCGTTCGACCAGTATGTCGTCCTGCTGCGCAACAGTGTGACGCAAATGGTTTACAAGCATGCCATTTCGACGGTGGTGCCCTCTCGTGCGATCAGTCTGGGGACGGATGAAGAAAATGCCTGATCTTCTCCTGAAAGCGGGTTGCTGACATGACGAAAGCCATTCTTGTCGGTGTCGATTTCGGAAAGGGCGATCATGCAGGAAGTCTTGAGGAACTGACGCTTCTTGCACGGTCGGCAGGTGCGGAGCCCGTTTTTACCGTGACCGGAAAACGCTCAAGTCCGGATGCTGCATTTTATATCGGTAGCGGGAAAGTCGATGAAGTGGCGCAAGCGATTCATTTGTACGGCGCCGATCTGGTGATTTTCAATCATGCGCTTTCGCCTGCACAGCAGCGCAATCTGGAAAAGCGCCTGCATATCAACGTGGTGGACAGAACCAGTCTCATCCTCGACATTTTCGCGCAACGTGCGAAAAGCCATGAGGGGAAGGTACAGGTCGAGCTGGCGCAGCTCCAGCACCTGATGACACGTCTGGTTCGCGGGTGGACCCATCTGGAAAGGCAAAAGGGCGGTATCGGGCTGCGAGGTCCGGGTGAAACGCAGCTTGAAACGGACCGCCGCCTGATCGGTGAACGGGTACGCATGCTCAGGGCTCGCTTGTCGAAATTGCAGCGGCAGAGGGAAACGCAAAGGCGCTCGCGCAACCGCAATCAGATATTTTCTGTCTCGCTTGTCGGTTATACCAACGCCGGCAAGTCAACGTTGTTCAATACGATGACGAAAGCGGGTACTTACGCAGCCGACCAGCTTTTCGCCACGCTGGATACGACATCCAGACGGATTTATCTTGAAAATGTCGGCAATGTAGTGATTTCCGATACTGTCGGATTCATCCGTGAACTGCCGCATCAGCTGGTTGCAGCGTTCAGGGCTACGCTGGAAGAAACCATCCATGCCGATCTTTTGCTGCATGTCGTGGATGCCGGCAATCCCATGCGCAACGAGCAGATCGAACAGGTCAATCTCGTACTGGAAGAGATCGGAGCAGACCGGATTCCGCAACTGCTTGTCTGGAACAAGATCGATCTGGCCGGTTTAAAACCGGGTATCGAGCGGGACGAGTATGGTAAAATCAGACGCGTCTTTGCCAGTGCAAGAACCGGCGACGGGCTGGATTTGTTGCGTGAGGCCATTGCCGAGTATGCAAAAGACGAGAAAAACACCCGTTCAGGTGATATGGATGAAAGAAGCAGACCTGACAATCATTCCGATATTGCCAGTATTTGATTTGAACCATCTCACATAGTGTTAGCATGCAGCCTTCACCATCATCCGATTTGCACAAACCGGAGCCGTTTCGTGACGATCTGTTTGGACATGGACAGGGATTCGGAGACGAGAAACCACCTGATGTTGAAAAAATGTGGAAAGATTTCAACCGCAAGTTGAACAATCTTTTCAAATGGAGAAAGAAAGGTAACAGGCAGGAAGATCGTGATCCGGACGATGATCCCTACAACGACAGGGACACGCGTCCACGTGCGCTCAAGATCGCATTTTGCCTGATTCTGTTCATCGCTATCGTTTTCTGGGCAGGAACCGGTTTTTATTCTGTTCAGGAAGGCCAGACAGGCGTAGTCATGACGTTCGGTCGCTTCAGCGGATTCACGACGTCCGGTATCAACTGGCGCATGCCATGGCCGATACAAAGTCATGAGGTCGTCAATGTTTCACAGGTACGCACCGTTGAAGTGGGATATCGCAATAACTTGCGCAACAAACAACTTAACGAAGCGTTGATGCTGACGAACGACGAAAATATCGTCGATATCCAGTTCGCTGTCCAGTACCGCCTGAAAAATGCGGCCGACTGGGTGTTCAACAATCGCGACCAGGAAGACATGGTCAGACAGGTGGCCGAGTCGGCTATCCGTGAGGTTGTCGGACGCAAGAAAATGGATTTCGTGCTGTATGAAGGGCGCGACCAGATAGCGACCGAAGCGCAGCAGATCATGCAGCAGATTTTCGACCAGTACCGTTCCGGTGTCATGGTCACGAATGTGACCATGCAGGGAGTGCAACCGCCTGAGCAGGTGCAGGCCGCTTTCGATGATGCAGTCAAGGCGGGACAGGATCGTGAACGTCTGAAAAACGAGGGACAGGCCTATGCCAACGATGTCATTCCAAAGGCAAAAGGTGCCGCCGCCCGTCTGAAAGAGGAAGCCGAAGCCTATCGGCAAAAGGTGATCGCCAATGCCGAGGGTGACGCATCGCGCTTCAGACAGATCGTTGCGGAATACCAGAAGGCGCCCGCCGTTACACGTGACAGAATGTATCTGGAAACGATGCAACAGATCTTCGCCAATACGACCAAGCTGATGATCGATACCCGTTCGAGCAACAATCTGTTGTACCTGCCGCTGGACAAGCTGGTTTCGCAAACCGGAGGCGCGAAAGAAACCGATACGGATACAGCCTCTCCGACCGCTCCGGCGGCAACGTCGGCACCGGCCGGCCAGGTTGAACGGGAACGTGTACGCGATGATCGTTCAAGAGGAGGAAGATAATGAAGTACGTTATCGGCTTTTTCATTTTCGCCGTCATGGCGTTGACGGTAGGAACAGGTCTTTTCGTAGTGGATCAGCGGCAGTATGCGATTGTTTTCGCCATGGGCGAAGTCAAGGAGATCATCGAGGAACCCGGCTTGTACTTCAAGTTGCCGGCGCCGCTCCAGAATGTACTGTTTCTCGACAAGCGGATTCTGTCCACCGAAACCCATGAGCCGGACAGAATCATCACGGCTGAAAAGATGAACATTCTGGTTGATTCCTATGTCAAATGGCGCATCGTCGATCCGAAGCTGTTTTATGTCAGCTTCGGCGGTGACGAGCAGCGTACGCAGGACAGGATGGCGCAGATCGTCAAGGCGGCATTAAACGATGAGATCACCAAACGTACGGTCAGCGAAGTCATTTCCGGAAACCGTGATGAAATGATGGCGGCGGTCAAGGACAAGATGGCGCGTGAAACGTCCCATATCGGTGTGGAAATCATCGATGTACGTCTGAAACGGGTCGATTATGTCGAACAGATTAACAATTCCGTGTTCGAACGGATGAAATCGGAACGTACCCGCGTGGCCAATGAATTGCGTTCGATCGGTGAGGCCGAATCGGAAAAAATCAGGGCAGATGCCGACAAGCAACGAACCGTTATTCTGGCGGAAGCGTTTCGTGATGCGGAAAAAATAAAAGGGGAAGGGGACGCCAAGGCTTCCCGTATCTATGCCAGCGCGTTTGGAAAGAACCCTGAATTCTATCGTTTTTATCGCAGTCTGGAAGCTTACAAGGAAAGTTTCAGGAACAAAAAAGATATTCTTGTCGTGGATCCGAGTTCCGAGTTTTTCCGGTACATGAAACATCCGAAGGGTGCACAGTAATATTTTTTTGCATACAAAACGCTTCTTTGTATTATCATTGAAATTTTTTGCTGAATGTGAATCATGCCTAACTGGCTTTTACCGGAATTTATCGCGGATGTGCTGCCTTCCGAAGCGCGCAAGATGGAGGATTTGCGGCGTATCATTCTCGACGAGTTCCGTTCGTACGGTTATGAACTTGTCATTCCGCCCATGCTGGAGTATCTCGAGTCGTTGTTGACTGGTGTGGGACAGGATACGGAAATTTATACCTTCAAGCTGATCGACCAGTTGTCCGGCCGCACCATGGGAGTTCGTGCCGATATGACGACACAGGTGGCCAGAATCGACGCACACTTGCTCAACCGCGATGCAGTGACCCGCTTGTGTTATGCAGGCAGTATTCTGCATACCCGTCCGGCCGGATTGCAAGCCACGCGTGAACCCTTGCAGATCGGTGCCGAGATATTCGGTTATCAGGGTATCGAGGCGGATGCCGAGATACAGGCGCTTGCATTGTCATCCCTGAAAGCTGCGGGCATTGAGGGGGTCTGTCTGGATCTGAGCCATGTTGGCGTGTTGAAGGCACTGATTGCCAGCGATCCACTGGCGCAGCTGTTCGAGGCACAGCTTTTCGATTTGCTGGAAACGAAAGATATGCCCGGGCTGATCGAACTTACGCGTGATTTCCATGCCGACACCAAAAAGGCGCTGCTGGCCTTGCCGGATATGTATGGCGATACCGGTGTCCTCGATGAAGCGCGCAAAGTGTTGCCGGATACCGAAGGTATTGCCAGGGCACTGGGCGAACTGGAATATCTGGCAGAGCAAGCTGACAGCAAGCGTGTGACGATCGATCTGGCCGATATGCATGGCTATCACTATCATAATGGTGTCATGTTTGCGGCGTATGTACCGGGTTTGCCCAATGCGATTGCGCGGGGCGGGCGTTACGACCATGTCGCCGAGGCTTTCGGGCGGTCACGTCCTGCCACGGGCTTTTCCATGGACTTGAGGGAGCTGGCGCGGATATTGCCATCTGCCGAAAAGCGTCATGCCATTCTGGCGCCCTGGAGTAATGATGCATCGTTGCAGCAAAAGATCAGGGAGTTGAGGGGATCGGGAGAAATCGTTGTTTACGAATTGCCGGATTCACGGCCGGAACATGATGAATTTGTTTGTGACCGGCGTCTGGTGCAGGAAGCGAATGGCGGTGGTTGGATTATAGAAACAGCAAGTAACGAATGAGTGGAAATATGGCCAGAAACGTAATAGTAGTCGGAACGCAATGGGGAGATGAGGGAAAAGGCAAGGTCGTTGACTGGTTGACAGACCATGCCCAGGGCGTCGTCCGTTTCCAGGGAGGGCACAATGCCGGCCATACACTGGTGATCGGAGGTCAGAAGACGGCATTGCAGCTGATTCCGTCCGGTATCATGCGTCCTGGCGTCGCCTGCTATATCGGGAACGGATGCGTGCTGTCCATTCCCGATTTGCTAAGGGAAATCGACAAGCTTGAGGCGCTGGGTATCGAGGTGATGTCGCGCCTGAAGATTTCCGGTGCCTGTCCGCTGATTCTGCCATACCATACTGCACTTGATCTGGCGCGTGAACTGAGAAGGGGGGATGCCAAGATCGGTACGACAGGCAAGGGTATCGGTCCTGCCTATGAGGACAAGGTGGCGCGTCGTGCTATCCGCGTCTACGATTTGCTCAATCCGGAACGCTTTGCGGAAAAGCTGAAACAGAACATGGATTACCATAACTTCGTTCTGGAACACTATCTCAAGGTCGAACCGGTCAGTTACCAGAAGACTCTGGCGGATGCACTGGCAGTCGTGCCACGTATCAGACCATTGATCGCTGATGTGTCGCTGGCGCTCAATCAGGCATATGAATCCGGTGCCAACCTGCTTTTTGAAGGTGCGCAGGGCAGTATGCTCGACGTTGATCACGGAACTTATCCATATGTCACATCCAGCAATTGCGTGGCAGGCAATGTCTCGGCAGGTGCGGGTATCGGACCGGGAATGCTCAATTACATTCTGGGAATTACCAAGGCCTATACGACACGTGTCGGTTCAGGACCTTTCCCTTCGGAATTGTCCACGGATGAAGGTGTCGGCAAACATCTGTCCGTAGTCGGTATGGAATTCGGTACCGTAACCGGACGACCGAGACGCTGCGGCTGGTTCGATGCAGCGTTGTTGCGCCGTTCTGCACAGCTCAATGGTCTGAGCGGACTGTGTCTGACCAAGCTTGATGTACTCGATGGGCTCGATACGATCAGGATTTGTGTCGGTTACAAGCTTGACGGACAGGAAATTTCGATTTTTCCGGCCAACGCAGAAGATGCGGCACGATGTGAGCCGATTTATGAAGAATTGCCGGGCTGGAAAGAAAACACGATCGGTACGAAATCCATGGATGCACTGCCGAAGAATGCGCAGGCCTATATCAGGCGCATCGAGGAACTGGTCGGCAAACCGATAGATATGGTATCGACCGGTCCGGATCGTGAAGAAACACTGGTGTTACGTCATCCTTTCAAGGCCTGATCCAGAAGACGAAAAAGCCGGCATGTGCCGGCTTTTTTATGGAATGAACGATCAGACGTTCGGTTCCATCTGGATGGAGTCTGGATGGGTCAGCCAGTTGTGGATACGCTGCGCATCGGCCAGACGCGCTCCCTTACCCTTGGAGTCCAGAAAGACCATGACGATAGGACGTCCCTGGATAATGGCTTGCATGACCAGACATTGTCCCGCTTCGGAAATATAGCCGGTTTTCTGCAGACGGATCTGCCATTGAGGGTTGTGGACGAGACGGTTGGTGTTGCCGTAGTGTATTTCGTGCAAGCCGTCATCGACAGAATAGTAGGTGTCTGTGGAGTATTGTCTGAGGATAGGGTGCTGTGCTGCCGCCATGACAAGTTTTGCCAGATCACGTGCGCTGGCCATATTGCCGCTGGAAAGTCCGCTGGAGTCAACGTATTGTGAATCAGACATACCCAGCATTTGCGCCTTGACGTTCATGGCATGGACGAAAGCGGGCAATCCGCCCGGGTAGTTTCTGCCCAGTGCTGCCGCAGCACGGTTTTCCGAGCTCATCAATGCAAGGTGCAGCAGGTTGCCGCGTGTCATCCGGGTTCCGACTTTCAGACGCGAGCTGGTATATTTTTTCGTATCGACATCGTCTTCCGTGATTTCGAGCACTTCATTCATATCCTGCATGGATTCGACAACGACCAGCCCCGTCATCAGTTTGGTGATCGATGCCATCGGGAGGGCGATATTGCCATTTTTTTCGAACAAAATTTCCAGATTCGACTCATCCAGAACCAGGGCGGCATTCGATTTCAGGGACAATGGGTCGTAGGTGTTCTTGAGGCCTGCCAGATCACCGAAAGAATATCTCGGAGCGGCTGGTGCGGCACGTCTGAAAGCAACTTTCCGGTATCCCATCCGGTTTTTGCCGCGCCAGGTGCGTTTCTCCAGCGAAACCAGTTTTTTTGCGGTGCGACGGTTGTTTCTGGTCGAGACGATACGGGCTTTTTTGTTTCTCGGCTGGATGGCATATCGCCGTGCGACAGGGGATGTCCGATTGTTTTTGCGTTGCAAAAGAGTTTTTGCAGTCGTCTTTCTGGCGGAAGACTTGACGGGTTTTTGGGGAGCGGTCAGACCTGGCGTGGCGGTAAAAACGCACAAGATGATCAGTGACAATAATCCGCTTATGATTTTGTGCATGATAACGCTCCTGTAAACAAGGCTTTCAGTATACCGAAAAAGTTGTCGGACAAAAACGGGAAAAATGTAAAAAAACTGAGAAATGGCAAGCAGTTACCCGCAATAGTTGTTTCATTACATGTAAATCGGTAGCCAGTTGTGCAATGGATGTCATTAAGGTATCCCTTTGGCGTGAACAGCGATATTCCGGATAAACGGATGTTATGATGATGACTTTATGAAAGGGTGTTTTATCCGGTGCGTTTAACATCGATCAAATTATCGGGCTTCAAATCGTTTGTCGATCCAACGGTGATCCGGATCAACGGGCAGCGCATCGGCGTGGTGGGGCCGAATGGATGCGGCAAGTCGAATATCATCGATGCGGTACGCTGGGTACTCGGTGAATCGCGGGCATCCGAATTGCGTGGCGAATCGATGAAAGACGTGATTTTCAACGGGACGACACAACGCAAACCGGCTGGCAGAGCCTCTGTCGAACTGGTATTCGACAATAGCGACGGCCGCGTGGCCGGCCAATGGGGGCGGTATAACGAGCTGGCAGTCAAACGGATCTTGACCCGTGAAGGCGGGTCCACCTATTACATCAATAATTTGCCGGTGCGGCGTCGGGATGTGCAGGATATCTTTTTGGGAACCGGTCTGGGGCCCAGAGCGTATGCGATTATCGGTCAAGGCATGATCGCACGTATTATCGAGGCACGACCGGACGAATTGCGTGTTTTTCTGGAAGAAGCGGCTGGCGTTTCGAAATATCGTGAAAGACGTCGTGAAACGGAAAACCGGCTTTCAGATACACGTGAGAATCTGAATCGTGTATCCGATATCTTGCATGAACTGGACCAGAATCTGGAAAAACTGCGAATGCAAGCCGATCTGGCGATGCAGTACCATCACCTCATGTCGGCGAAAAAACGGCAGCAGGAGTGGTTGTGGCTGATGCAAAAACGGGCAGGTTTGCGCGAACAGGCCGAGCTGGCGCAGGAAATCGGTCAGGCACAAACCAGGCTGGAAGCCATGCAGGCAGAGATGTTCAAGCGCGAAGCGGAACTGGAAAAGATCAGGCAAGCACATGATGCCGCGAACCGGAGTCTGCATATCGCACAGGGAGTGCTTTATCAGACAAATGCCGAAATCGGCAGCATTGAGGCGCAAATACGGTATGTGCAGGAAACGAAAAAACGTTTGCAAGCGCAATTGTTGTCGTACCGGAAACAGCAAGACCAGTGGAAAGGGCAAATTGTATCTTTCTCGGATGAGTTGACGGTTGCCAAGGAACGGTTGGCTGATGCGGTCCTCAATGAAGAGGCTGCGCGGGAATACCATCTTTCGCAGGAGCAGGAATTGCCACGGGCGAAAGAGACTGTCAGTGCTGTCCGGGAACAGGCGAAGGATATTCATGAGCATATCGTACAAATACGCCAGCGGATTGCTGTTGCCTCGGCAGGACATAAAAATTTGTGTGATGCTGTACAGGATTTACGGGTACGGCAGGAAAAATTGTTGCAGCAACAAAGACAGACGGTCAAACCGGATCTGGATGAGCTGAACGTATGGCGTGAGGAATTGGTTGAACTGGAATGCGGACTTGAGAAAATACGCGAAAACATGGAATCTTCAAAAGCGCGCATTCCCGAACTGGAAGAACAGTGTCATATCCGGCGTGAACGCTTAAATGCCTGGCAGGAACGGCGCATGCAGGGACAGGCACGTCTGGATGCCCTGAAACAGTTGCAGCAGAAAACGCAATCTGGCGGGAAATGGGGCGACTGGCTGGAAAAACAGGGGTTGGCAGGATTGGCGCCTCTTTGGAAGTCGGTCAATATCGAAGCTGGCTGGGAAACGGCGCTTGAAGTGGCGCTGGCGGACAGAATGCGTGCGCTGGAAGTTTCATCGCTTGATCGTGTCGTTCCCTTTGCAGACACGGAGTTGCCTGCGAAAATCTGTTTTTTTTCGATGCCGCAAGGTGATATTGGGGAGACGAAGACGGCCGCATTCGCCTTGCCTTTGCTGGTGGAAAAGCTGCAGTGTGAGAAATCATCCGTTTCGTTGGTGTTGCGGTACTGGTTGTTGCGCGTGTATGCTGCGAACAGTCTGGAAGAAGCTTTGCGATACAGGGATATGCTGCCTGAGGATGCCTGTATCGTGGTGCCGGCGGGTCATATGGCAGACAGATACAGTATCAGGCTTTTCGCTTCCGAATCAGGGCTGGATGGCGTATTTGCACGACAGCAGGAAATCGGGCGTCTGGAGCATGCGCAACAGGAGCTGGATGCAACACTTGCCGATGCAGAACGGCAATACCGTCATGCCGTGACAGACATTGAAGAAGTCAGGGGACGGCTTGAAGCGCTGCAGGATGAGATGGTTGCGTTCAATGAGCGCATACATGACGGCAAACTGGCCATTCTGAAACGGGAAGAGGCTGTCAGGCTGTATCACGAGCAATCGGACAGGACAGAAACCGAACTGTCCGAATTGCTGGAGTTGATGCATGACAGGGAAGCGTCTTTGCTGGAAGAGGAAAAAAAGCTTGAGGAACTGGATGCGTATCTGGCACAGTGGCAGGAACGGGAAGTCGTGATTCATGACAAGGTAACCGCCGAAGAAGAAAATCTCGGGCATTTGCGGGAAACGATACGGCAGGCTGAACGCAAAGTACAGCAATGCGGGTTCGAGCGGGAATCTCTTGTCAACAGGATCGCCGAACTGGAGCGGCAGATCGCGTCGGCAGAAAACCAGATACAGAGAATTGCCGGAGAGTCTGGGCAAGGACAGCTGGAATTGCAGGAACTGGACGACGGGGTGGCGCGCGAGAATCTTCAGAAACTGCTGGATACGCGTATCGTACAGGAAACAGCGCTGGCCGAAGCCAGAGCGCATCTGGATGAGCTGGCGCAATCATTGCGAGGTTTGCAGGAACAAAGGTTGCAGCTGGAAAGAAGTTTGCAGCCGCAACGGGATAAAATAGTCGCATTGCAGCTGAAGGAACAGGCTGTGCGACTTCATATCGGACAATATGACCAGAAGTTGGCGGAAGCCGGGGCCGATGTGGAAGAGCTGACTCGCACGATGCCATCGCAAGCCAGGATACAGGTCATGCAAGCCGAAATCAGTCGTTTGTCGGTTGCGATTGAAAACCTGGGAGCGGTCAATCTGGGAGCGGCCATGGAACTGGAAGAAGGAGAAAAAAGGCGGCACTATCTTCAGGAGCAGTTTCAGGATCTGAGCGATGCCATCGTGACGCTTGAGGATGCCATCAGACGGATCGACAGGGAAACACGGATGTTGCTGAAAAACACTTTCGATCAGGTCAACCAGTCGTTTCAGGCGCTTTTTGCGATGCTGTTCGGTGGAGGGCGTGCCCAGTTGCTGATGACGGGGAACGAGATTCTGGACGCGGGTGTCCAGATCATGGCGCAGCCGCCCGGCAAAAAAAATACCACAATTCACCTGTTATCCGGTGGAGAAAAAGCCCTAACCGCGATAGCATTAGTCTTTTCGTTATTTCAGCTGAATCCGGCACCTTTTTGTCTGCTTGATGAAGTGGATGCGCCGCTGGACGATGCCAATACGGAACGTTTCGGCAATATGGTGAATACCATGTCGCAACAGACACAGTTTTTGTTCATCTCGCATAACCGACTTGCTATGGAGATGGCGGAAGAGCTGGTCGGCGTGACCATGCAGGAACAGGGCGTCTCACGGATAGTGGCGGTGGATATCCGGGATGCGGCGAAATTTTCAAATGAGGTTTTAAGAGCATGACGGATTTACAGATAAGCCTGATCGGTATCGGTATAGCGATTGTCATCGGGGTCATTGCCTATAACAAATGGCAGGAATATCGTGCGAAAAAGCATGTCGAACGGGCGTTTTCCGATCCGGTGGAAGACGTGTTGATGGGCACCGCACAGACAGAAAGCAGAACGGAACGCAAGGAACCGGTTCTCGACGGTACCGTCCGGATGGAAAACACGGCTTCGCAGTCTGAAAACGGATCGACGTTATCGCCGAACGATGACGAAAATCTGGTGGACGAGAAAGTCATGATGCCGAAAACGCCGGAAATGCCTGTGGATGATCTGATCGAACTGCCGGTGACGCTGGTTCTGGAAGACAGTATGCGTGCTGAAAAAATATTGCCGCATCTTCAGTCGTTGCGTTATACGGGAAACAAGCCTGTCCGTTTTCTGGGGTTGCCGGACGGTGAAGACAATGGAAACGACTGGCAGGCAATTGTTCCGGGGAAGAGTTATCGCCAGATCAGGGCATGCGTATTGCTTGCCAATCGCAATGGTGCATTAAACGAAATCGAATATTCCGAATTGCTAATGCGTTTACGCCAGATTGCAGATGCGATCGGTGCCGAACCTGAAATTCCCGAAATGGCAGATGTGATCGAGAAGGCCAGACGGCTCTATCAGTTCGTATCGGATCACGATGCGAAGCTGGGGATCAGCATTCGCAGTAACGGAGCTCCATGGCAAATGGTGACGCTGGCGACCGCACTGGAAAAGCAGGGCTTCGAAGCGCGACCTGACGGGCTGTTCGTCATGAGAGACAAGGAAAAGGGTACGGTTCTGTTTACGCTTTCCACCAACGAAGTGGCTGCATCCGAAACGGCGACACGCCTGACCTTGTTGATGGATGTGCCTTGTGTCGCACAGGAAACGGACGGTTTCGCGCAAATGATACAGTGCGGAAAAGCGTTGTGCATCCGTCTGGACGGCGCGTTGATCGATGATGGCAACCAGTTGCTGACAGACAAGTTTATCGAGGAAATCGCCGGACAGGTCAATGACTTTTATCTTGATATGCAAAAAGGCGGCATACCGGCCGGTTCATATCGTGCGATGAGACTGTTCGGCTGATCATGCAGACCGACTTGTTCAGCACAGTACAGGATCAGGAAGAACCTGCAAAACGTGCAGAGGCCCTGCGCCGTGATCTGGCACGATACGGTCATGCCTATTATGTTCTGGATGCACCGATCGTTCCCGATTCGGAATACGATCGCCTGTTCGCCGAATTGCAGGCGCTTGAAGCCGCTCATCCGGAGCTGGTGACGCCGGATTCGCCGACCAGACGGGTCGGAGGAACGCCGCTTGCGCAATTCGAGAAAGTGACGCACCGTGTGCCGATGCTGTCGCTGCAAAACGGTTTTTCGGATGCAGATGTCGCGGCCTTCGATCGGCGTATCGCTGAGGAACTGGGTATCGGTAAAGTGGAATACGAAGCCGAATTGAAGTTCGACGGGCTGGCGGTCAATTTGCGATATGAAAAAGGCATACTGGTTCAGGCCGCGACACGCGGAGACGGTACCTATGGCGAAAACATAACGGAAAACATCCGGACGATTCGTTCCATTCCGTTGTGCCTGCTGGATCTGGCGCCGCCGGATATTCTGGAAGTACGCGGCGAAGTCCTGATGTTCAAGGATGCCTTCCGTGCACTCAACCGGCGTCAGCGCGAAAATGGACAAAAGGAATTCGTCAATCCCCGCAATGCCGCTGCGGGCAGTCTGCGCCAGCTCGATTCGCAGATTACCGCTTCCAGACAGCTCAAATTCTTTGCCTATGGAACAGGTGAGCTGGCAGGCGTTCCCGCGCCGGAGACGCAAGACGAAATGATGAAATGGTTCATGCAGATGGGGATTCCGGTTTGCAATGAACGCAAAGTCGTTCGCGGTCTTGCAGGGATGCTGAAATTTTTCGGTGAGATCAGCGCGAAACGCGATACATTACCCTATGAAATAGACGGTGTGGTTTACAAGGTCAACCGACGCTCTGAACAGGAGGCGTTGGGATTTATTTCAAGAGCACCGCGGTTTGCGCTGGCGCACAAATTTCCCGCACAGGAAGTCATGACGGAAGTGACCGGTATCGATGTGCAGGTCGGACGTACCGGTGCGATCACGCCGGTGGCACGTCTGAAGCCGGTATTCGTATCAGGCGTGACCGTCACCAATGCCACTTTGCACAATGAAGATGAAATCCGGCGCAAGGATATCCGGATCGGCGATACGGTAATCGTCCGGCGTGCCGGAGATGTCATTCCCGAAGTGATCGCTTCCGTACCTGAAAAGCGGACGGGTGATGTCAGGGAATTCGTCATGCCGGCGCAATGTCCGGTATGTGGTTCGCCGATCGTGCGTTTGGCGGACGAAGCGGTAGCACGTTGTTCCGGAGGATGGATCAATTGTCCTGCCCAGAAAAAGGGTGGTTTGCAGCTGTTCGCATCACGCAAGGCCATGAATATCGAAGGATTGGGCGAGCAGTTGATCGACCAGCTGGTGGACAAAGGAATCATTTCCGATGCCGCGGACTTGTACCGTCTGGACAGGGAAACCTTGTCGGGACTGGACAGGATGGCG
Organism: uncultured Oxalobacter sp.; assembly: GCA_934270705.1. Classification (GTDB taxonomy): domain Bacteria; phylum Pseudomonadota; class Gammaproteobacteria; order Burkholderiales; family Burkholderiaceae_D; genus Oxalobacter. The sequence goes on from CAKQQG010000012.1 coordinate 32,028, forward strand.
GAAAAGTCGGCTGACAATTTGCTGGTTGAACTGGACAAGTCGAGAAAGACGACGCTGGCGCGGTTTTTGTATGCCCTGGGTATTCGCCATGTCGGTGAAACGACGGCACGTTCGCTGGCGGCGCATTTCGGCAATCTGGACGATCTGATGCAGGCCAAGGAAGAGCAGCTGCTGACGATAGACGATATCGGACCGGTGGTAGCGGATTCACTGATCCGCTTTTTCGGAGATGAACGCAATCGTGCGCTGATCGGGAAACTGAGGGCTTGTGGCGTACGCTGGCCGGAACGGATTGTAGCGGAAAAACCTTCGGCGTTGCCTTTGCAAAACCTGAAGTTCGTCCTGACCGGAACCTTGCCGTCACTGACGCGTGAAGAGGCGGCGGAACTAATCAGGCAGCATGGCGGGCAGGTCATGAGTGCGGTATCGCGGAAGACCGATTATGTGCTGGCAGGCACAGATCCCGGCAGCAAGCTGGCGAAAGCTCAGGAACTGGGAGTCCGTATTCTGGATGAAGATGCATTTTTGCGACTGGTGAAACATGACGAAAATAACTAAAGCCGTATTTCCGGTTGCCGGGCTGGGCAGCCGTTTTTTACCTGCGACGAAAGCGCAGCCCAAAGAAATGCTGCCTGTCGTGGACAAACCGTTGATTCAGTATGCCGTGGAAGAAGCGGTGGCTGCGGGAATCAATGAACTGATTTTCATTACCGGACGCAACAAGCGGGCGATCGAGGATCATTTCGACAAGGCCTATGAATTGGAGACCGAACTGGAAGCGGCAGGCAAAACCGGACTGCTTGAACAGATCCAGAAAATATTACCGAAAGACGTGACATGCATCTATATCCGGCAAGTGCAACCGCTTGGTCTTGGCCATGCGGTTTTGTGCGCACGTCCGGTTGTCGGAAACGAGCCATTTGCCGTATTGCTTGCGGACGATTTCATGACTGTCGATGAAGGCAGGCCATCGGTTTTGAAACAGATGGTGGAATTGTATGAACAGGAATCATCCAGCATTCTGGCTGTCCAGAATGTAGCAAGACAACACACCATGCAATACGGGATCGTCGATGCCTTGCCGTATCGTGCGGGACTGGAGCATGTAAGAGCCATTGTCGAAAAACCTGTACCTGAAAGGGCACCTTCCACATTGGCGGTTGTCGGGCGCTATATTCTCAATCCGGCCATATTCGGGTGTCTGGAAACGCTGGGAAAAGGATCGGGCGGTGAAATCCAGTTGACCGACGGGATCGCGCGTTTGATCGCCAGAGAAGCGGTATGCGCTTATCATTTCGAGGGACAACGCTTCGATTGCGGTTCCAAGGTCGGCTATTTGCAGGCGATGGTGACGATGGGTCTGAAACATCCGGAAGTCAGGGATGAATTCAGACGTTTTTTATACGATTTGCATTTATCGGAATGAATATTCTATGGCTGTACGCAAAATTCTGAAGATGGGGCATTCCCGTTTGTTACGGGAGTCCGAACCGGTTAAAGCGTTCAATACACCGGAACTGGATGAACTGATCGCCGACATGTTCGACACTATGCATGCGGCGGATGGCGCAGGTTTGGCCGCTCCGCAGATCGGTGTGCTCAAACGGGTGGTGATTTTCGGTTATGACGAAAACAACCGGTATCCCGACGCACCGCCTGTTCCCAAAACGGTACTCATCAATCCGGTCATGACGCCATTGACAGATGAATTCGATGAAGGCTGGGAGGGATGCCTGTCTGTGCCAGGTATGCGAGGCGTGGTGCCGCGCTGGAAAAAAATCCGCTATGAAGGATTCGACCAGTTCGGCAACAAGATCAGTCGGGAGGCGGATGGTTTCCATGCGCGGGTCGTCCAGCACGAATGCGACCATCTCGACGGCATCTTGTACCCGATGCGCATGCCTGATCTCGATTTGTTCGGTTTTTCGGAAGCATTCGATGAAGACGAGGACGATTGAATGCCGTTTGCGTTCGGGGATATGGTTTTGTCTGCTCAGAACGTTTCATCCGGGCCGAGATAACGCCATTGTCCGGGCGGGAGGTTGCCCAGCCTGACTTTGCCAATACGTATCCGTTTCAGGCCGATGACTTTCAATCCGACCGCTTCGCACATCCTGCGGATTTGCCGTTTTTTTCCTTCACGCAGGACAAAAC
>CAKQQG010000013.1 GCA_934270705.1 uncultured Oxalobacter sp.
CAGGCGGGTATTGTCCGTGAAATGAAAGTCAAACTGGGTGATCGTATATCGGAAGGTTCGTTGTTGCTGTTGCTGGACGTGGACGATGCCAGCGAAACGGCAACCGTTTCCTCAAAGTCTGCGATGGAAAAGATATTGCTAATCGAATGCGATACGCTGGTGCTTGGCGCAGGTCCGGGCGGGTACACGGCGGCTTTCCGTGCGGCCGATCTCGGACAGAAAGTCGTGCTGGTCGAACGGTATCCGGTATTGGGCGGGGTATGCCTGAATGTCGGTTGCATCCCGTCGAAGGCGTTGTTGCACGCAGCCGGTGTCATTACCGGTGCGCAGGAAATTTCAGCTTGCGGTATCCGTTTCGGGAAGCCGGAAATCGATGTCGCTCAGTTGCGGCAGTGGAAACAGGGTGTGGTCGATCGGCTGGCAGAGGGGGTATCCGCTCTTGCTGCTGCACGGAAGATAACGGTCTTGCACGGGGTCGGCACGTTTTCGGATGCACATGGCATGACGGTATCGGGTGCGCAAGGTACGTGGCAGGTGAAGTTTTCGCATGCCATCATCGCGGCAGGCTCGTCTGCCGTGAAACTGGCCGGTTTGCCGTATGGTCATCCGGCACTGGTCGATTCGACCGGTGCGTTGCGACTGGACGATATTCCGCGGCGCATGCTGGTGATAGGCGGGGGCATCATCGGACTGGAAATGGCCTGTGTTTACGATGCACTGGGTTCGCGGGTCACGGTCGTGGAACTTTCCGGCGATCTGATTCCATCGGCTGATCCGGATATGATTCGTCCCTTGCTGGAGCGGATCGGCAAACGTTATGAAGCGATCCTGACGAATACACGGGTTACGAAGCTGGAAGCATCAGGACATCAGCTCAAGGCTACGTTCTATGGAAAGAACGCACCGGCTGAACCGCAGATTTTCGATCGGGTGCTGGTGGCGGCAGGACGCACACCGAACGGCAGGACGGTCGGTGCGGAAGCTGCCGGTGTCAAAGTGGATCCGCGCGGTTTCATTATCATCAACCGGCGGCAACAAACGAATGTTCCCCATATTTATGCTATCGGGGATGTCTGCGGCGAACCCATGCTGGCGCATAAAGCCAGTTATGAAGGGCGGGTAGCCGCCGAGGCGATCGCAGGATTCAAGACGGAATACGATGCCATGACAGTTCCTTCGGTAGCCTATACCGATCCGGAGGTGGCATGGATGGGACTGACTGAACGGGATGCCCGCAGCCGGGGAATCGATTATGAAAAATCCGTATTTCCCTGGAGCGCTTCGGGGCGTGCGCTGACGATGGGGCGTCAGGAAGGGCGAACCAAGCTGTTATGGGACAAAAAAACAGGCCGTTTGCTGGGTGCGGCGGTGACTGGCGTGCATGCAGGCGAATTGCTTTCGGAAATGACGCTGGCGCTGGAGATGGGGGCTGATCTGGACGATATCGCATTGACGATCCATCCGCATCCTTCGTTGTCGGAAACGGTCATGCTGGCAGCGGAGGCCGGGCTGGGAACGATTACGGATCTGTTCATTCCGAAACGAAAAGGGCAGTGAATGCTCACATCGAGCCAGGTGTATCGAGCAATGCCAGATCGGTCTCGTCGAGAAAACGCCAGTGGCCGACGGGTAGGGAGGCATCCAGCGAAAATCCGCCGATGGCGGCGCGATGCAGGTTCTCCACCCGGTTGCCTGCAGCGGCGATCATCCGTTTGACCTGATGGTATTTGCCTTCCGTGATGACCAGCGTGACCTGACGGGGCGCATTCGCCTGACAATGCAGCGCGCGGGTGACAGTGCTCTCGTCGCGCAGCATCACGCCGTTTCCCAGTCGGGAAATCAGTCCGTCGTCCACAGGGTGTACGGTCGTGACATGATAGGTCTTGGGGATGTTTTTGCGTGGTGAAGTGAACCGGTGGATAAAATTGCCGTCGTCAGACAGGAGCAGCAGTCCGGTGGTATCCTGATCCAGCCTGCCTGCGCATTGCAGGCCTCTTTGGATGAACGGTTGGGGTAACAGGGAAAATACGCTTGGATGGTGTTGCGGCCGGTGAGAGCATTCGTAGCCGGCAGGTTTGTGCAACGCCAGATACAGTTTGTCACGGTATGTCCAGTTCTTTCCATCGAGGCAAAAGACCAGACCTGTCGTTTCGAAAGATGTATCCGGGTCGGCGCATGGTTCGCCACGAACCGAGACCCGACAATCCCGTATCAGGGCGCGGCAGTATTTACGGCTGCCGAATCCCTGACTTTGCAATATCTTTTCCAGCGTCATGTCCATCGGGACAGTGTACAGGAATTTGCGGTATTGAATCGTGAAAACGGTGTGATACCATCCGTCAGGATCGCGTGCAAGAAAAAACCCCGCTTCAGGCGGGGCTTTTCCGGCTTGATCCAATGACCGGGATTACAGGGACTGGATGTTGGATGCCTGTTTGCCTTTGGGGCCCTGGGTGACTTCAAACTGAACCTTCTGACCTTCTTTCAAGGTTTTGAAACCACTCATGTTGATAGCGGAAAAGTGAGCGAATAAATCTTCGCCTCCGTCTTCCGGGGTAATAAAGCCGAAGCCTTTAGAATCGTTGAACCACTTGACTGTACCAGTTGCCATAAAAGAGGGTCTTTCTATAAATGCATTTACTCACGAAACCATCGGATAAAATGGAATTTGATCCGAACCAGTCCTTTTGTTTTTTTTATCGCTGACAAAAGCGGGACCAAGCCCTTATCAACAAAATCATTGTTGGCGTAAAGGTAGGCAAAGTCAAGCGATTTTCCCCAAAAAAGACAGGTTTTTTGAGGGCGGCCAAAATCCGGAATGCAAACAGGCAACTGGTGGCGGGCCGGCTGCATGAACCGGCAAAAACACGTATCATCGAACTTGTGCTTGCGCTTGCGCACAGGAAAAATATTTGAGTCGTATAAAGTTGAAACAATGGTGACACAACAGGGAAACGAAACGCTTCTCGAAAGAGAGGAAACGGTTCTGAAACCGCCACCGATGTACAAGGTTGTTCTGTTGAATGATGATTTCACGCCGATGGATTTCGTGATTTTCATATTACAGGAATACTTTCACAAGGATACGGAAACGGCGACGCGGATCATGCTCAAGGTACATCACGAAGGAAAGGGCGTATGCGGCATTTTTCCGCGGGATATTGCCAGTACGAAAGTGAAGCAGGTTATCCGGCATGCGCGTCAGGAAGGTCACCCGTTGCAGTGCACAATGGAGGAAGCATGATTGCACAGGAATTGGAAGTCAGCTTGCATACCGCCTTTGTCGAGGCGCGGCAGGCACGATATGAGTTCATCACGGTCGAGCATTTGCTGCTGGCATTGCTGGACAATCCGTCCGCATCCGATGTGCTCAGGGCATGCAACGCCAATCTGGACGATTTGAGGAGAATGCTGGGCGATTTCATCCGTGACAATACACCGGTCGTTCCGGGAACGGCTGACGTGGATACCCAGCCGACGCTGGGTTTCCAGCGTGTTATCCAGCGTGCCATCATGCACGTGCAATCCTCATCCAATGGCAAAAAGGAAGTCAACGGCGCGAATGTGCTGGTCGCCATTTTCGGCGAGAAAGATTCGCATGCTGTCTATTTCCTGCACCAGCAGGGGGTGACTCGTCTGGATGTGGTCAATTACATCTCGCATGGCGTACGCAAGAATGTGCAGCAGGAACCAGCGAAGCAGACGGAAGGTGCCGGGGATTCACGCAATGATACCGCCCAGACCAAAGAGTCGCCGCTGGAACTTTATACCCAGAATCTCAATCAGGAAGCGTCTGCCGGCAGGATCGATCCGTTGATCGGACGTGAGGAAGAAATCGATCGCGTCATTCAGGTCTTGTGCCGCCGCAGAAAAAACAATCCGTTGCTGGTCGGTGAAGCAGGCGTCGGCAAGACGGCGATCGCCGAAGGTCTGGCATGGCGTATCACGCAGAAAACGGTTCCTGATGTGTTGCAGGGCGCGGTTGTGTATGCGCTCGATATGGGGGCGTTGCTGGCGGGAACGAAGTATCGAGGCGATTTCGAGCAACGTCTGAAAGCGGTATTGAAGCAGCTCGGAGAAAATCCGGGGGCCATTCTTTTCATCGACGAAATCCATACCATTATCGGTGCGGGTTCGGCGTCAGGTGGTACGCTCGATGCTTCCAATCTGCTCAAACCGGCCTTGTCCGGTGGACAGCTCAAATGTATCGGTGCGACGACTTTTGTCGAATTCCGCAATGTGTTCGAGAAAGACCATGCATTGGCACGGCGTTTCCAGAAAATCGATATCAACGAACCGACGGTGGAACAGACGGTGCAGATTCTGCGCGGCCTGAAGTCACGTTTCGAGGAACATCACAAGGTCAAATACTCCGTGGCGGCGTTGACGACGGCGGCTGAATTGTCTGCGCGTTTCATCAACGACAGACGCTTGCCGGACAAGGCGATCGATGTGATTGACGAAGCTGGTGCCGCGCAGCGGATTTTACCGAAGTCGAAACAGAAAAAAACGATCGGCAAGGCAGAGATCGAGGAAATCATCGCACGGATTGCCCGTGTTCCCGCGCAGTCTGTCAATCAGGATGATCGTGCCAAATTGCAGAATCTTGAACGCGATTTGAAAAATGTCGTGTTCGGGCAGGACAAGGCGATCGAGGCGCTGGCGGCTAGCATCAAGATGGCCCGTGCCGGGCTCGGCAAGCAGGACAAGCCTATCGGGGCGTTTCTCTTTTCCGGGCCGACGGGTGTCGGGAAAACCGAGGTGGCCCGCCAGCTTGCCTTTGCGCTGGGTATCGAACTGATCCGTTTCGACATGTCCGAGTACATGGAACGCCATGCCGTCAGTCGTATGATCGGTGCGCCGCCGGGATATGTCGGTTTCGATCAGGGTGGCTTGCTGACCGAAGCCATCACGCGGAAACCGCACGCAGTACTGTTGCTCGATGAAATCGAAAAGGCGCATCCGGATATTTTCAGCATTCTGTTGCAAGTGATGGATCATGGCACGCTGACCGACAATAACGGAAGGAAGGCCGATTTCCGCAATGTCATTATCATCATGACGACCAATGCCGGTGCGGAAAGTCTCCAGAAAGCGTCGATCGGGTTTACCGGAAGTCGTCAGGCAGGCGATGAAATGGCGGATATCAAACGTCTGTTTACTCCGGAATTCCGTAACCGTCTGGATGCGATTATCAGTTTCAGACCGCTTGACGAAGCCATTATCCTGCGCGTGGTGGACAAGTTCCTGATGCAGCTGGAAGAACAGCTGCATGAAAAGAAAGTCGAGGTTGTCTTTACCGATGCATTGCGCCGGATGCTGGCGCAAAAGGGGTTCGATCCGCTGATGGGCGCGCGTCCTATGTTGCGCCTGATACAGGATTTGATCCGGAGAGCACTGGCCGATGAACTGCTGTTCGGACGTCTCGTCGATGGCGGTGCCGTCACGGTCGATCTCGATGAAAAGGGAGAGATCAGCCTGATATTTCCCGAAACGCCGGCACCCGCGCGCGACGAACCGGAAAACAGGGTGCTGGAACTGGAATAGGCTGTCGGTATCAGCCGCTATGCCAGCCAGACCAGATCCAGCAACAGTGCGGACAGGCCGTACAGCGCCAGTGATACCAGACGTGCCGGAGCACGATGCGGCAGGATGGTTTTCATGCCGAGCCATAAAGAACAGGTACTGGCAAATCCCAGGACGTACCATTCAAATGTACGGTACCAGCTGCCGCTAAGGCCATATTCCTGCCAGATGGAGAAACTGATATGGCAAATGCCCGAAAACAGGCTCCAGCCGATTAGTGGAATCAGGCATAGCGCCAGCGGTTTCCATGACGGCAGGTTCGCCAGCCGGCTTGCCAGACGGAGTATTCCGTAAAGAACGGCGCAAAGCAGTGTACCACCGGCCGCAATCAGAAAAAGACGGTACAGTGCCGCCGGGCTCTCAGCCAGCCACCATGGAAAGACGGTATCGAAAGGCAGGCCAGCCGACAGGATGGTTTCCATGTACAGCCGGTACCAGTGACTTTCCGGCCATGCCAGCGACAGAGTGCAGATGCCTGCCATGCACCAGAGCAGGAGGAACATGTCGGCATTCTCGATCGAATGACTGTCGGCCGACAAAATTTCCTGTGCCGGATGGCGTGCGGTGAGCCGGACGGCGTTGCGGTAGCCGCTGCAGCGTCCGCAGGCATGACAGGCGGAAGCGCTTTGCATCTGGCGGATATTGATAAGCGGGGCGCAGTTGATACGTTTGGATGTTCCATCGAATGTCGCCCATTGTTTCTTGTCCACGTAAAAGTGAATGGGGGACTGCCGGGCCAGCATGCCGAAAAGACCGTTGACGGGGCACAGGTACATGCACCAGATGCGTTTGCCATTTCCGTACAGATAGCCGGTCGCCAGCGCGAGCACGGTCGGGATGCCAAGCAGGACCAGTGTGGCATGGACATGGTTCTGGAATCCGGTGGCTTGTCCGTACAGTGTGGTAAGCGCCAGCATGACGCATGGCCAGCCTTTCCAGCGTATCCAGCGCGGGATAGAGCCTTTTTTGCCGTGCCGGCTGACGAATTCGGTCAGTGTGCCGTCCGGGCAGAAAAGGCCGCACCAGAAACGTCCGGAGAGCATGACGCTCAAGACGATCAGTGGCCAGCCGATTCCCCAGAACATGATACGGACGGCGCGCGACGTATCGTGCGAAGGGGATACGAGCGGTACCAGCAACAACAGACCGTAGAGCAGTACCATCGTCCACTGGATGAGTGCAACCGGAGCCTTATGACGTTCCAGTGCGTCTCCGAAGCGTGCCAAAAGGGATGATTTCATGTCATGGGATACCGGTTTGACGGTGCTGTGGTTATCAGTCACTTTCTGTGATCGGTGTGTCGGGGTTCTTGTCCTTGACGGAGTCTCGATGCAATAATGAAAGCCATATTGTGGATGCGGCTGCGGTTTTCCAGGGCGGAAAATTCCGGTTTGCCGTATCCGGATTGATAAACGTTTATTCAGGAAAGTACTATGCCTTCACATGTTATTACCTTGCCGAATGGTATCACGATGCCGACCCTGGGTCAGGGGACGTGGTTCATGGGTGAATCCTCACTGGCGAAAAAGGACGAGGTCGCCGCACTGCAACGCGGGATCGATCTGGGCATGACGCTGATCGATACGGCTGAAATGTATGCTTCGGGCGGTGCCGAAAAAGTGACGGGAGAGGCCATTGCCGGACGACGCGACAAAGTGTTTCTGGTCAGCAAGGTATTGCCGGGCAATGCCAGCCGCAGGGGAACGATCGCGGCATTCGAACGCAGTCTCAAGCGCATGAATACCGATTATATCGATCTGTATCTGTTGCACTGGCGTGGCGGGTATGGACTGGATGAAACATTCGAAGCCATGGAAAGACTGCTGGCCGACGGCAAGATCAGGGCTTATGGCGTGTCGAACTTCGATCTGGACGACATGCAGGAAGCGGTACAGTACGATAACGGCAATATTTGCGTCAATCAGGTGCTGTATAACCTGGCTTCGCGCGGAATCGAATGGGATCTGATGCCATGGATGAAGAAACGCAATATCGCCGTCATGGCGTATTCGCCACTGTACCAGACACGTCTTCTGAAAAGTCAGGGACTCAAACGTGTCGCACAGGAGTTGTCGATTACACCGGCGCAGCTGGCGCTGGCATGGCTGCTGCATCAGGGAACAGTGCCGATTCCCAAGACGTCCAGCGTCAAGCGCGTCGAGGAAAACCGCAAGGCATGGGATATCGTGCTTGATGCGCCAGTGCTGGCGGAGCTTGACAGTATTTTCCCGCCGCCCGATCACAAAATGCCGCTGGACGTACTGTAAATCACGACAAGCGGGACATATCCTTGCCGTTTGCGGGGCCGTCCAGCAGGCCCTGCGCGGCGAATTGCCGGATAATACGAATCGAATCGATATCGGTTTCCTTGTAGGCCGAGCGACGGAAATCGTTGTACATGGCTTCCGGACCTTCGTCGAGTGCGTCGTCTTCATAGATGAAACGGACGAAGAATCGTCCCGGGAAAGGTTCGTCGATCGAAATTTCCAGACGGGACTCGATAATTTCTCCCTGTGCCGGTACATGAAAACGCAGTTTTTGCATGGGGACAAGCTCGACTGTATCGTTGACCTTGAATTTTCCGAAATCGAGAACGCGTGTGATGACGTTTTCCGATACGTCGGTAAGATCGCAGGCATCCATATGCGGAATGAACAGGGTTGGTTCACGCACTCTCAAGAGCAGTCCATACCACAGTTGTTCGCGGTTGAGTATATCGGCGCGCGGGTCGTCAAAATTGTTGATTTCGATCAGATGTTCGAATTTCATGTGAATAGGTATCGGTTGGTGAATGATCGGTAAGAATTGTTTTCAGATCGTATATGCGATGCCGTTTTGTCACAACTAGTCAAAATATCCGTTTTCAAGCGAAAAACCCTTGATGAATTCGGATGCGGCAAGCCGTTTGCCACCGGGTTTCTGCAATTCATGAATGCGGATAGCGCCCTGTCCGCATGCCACGACAATACCGCTTTCATCTGCCGACAGGATTTGGCCGGCCTTCTTTCCGGGCGGGCAGTCGGTGGTGGTCGCCTGCCATATCTTGACAGGTATATTTCCGTATTGCGCCAAACAGCCCGGAAACGGGTTGAATGCGCGGATTTTGTTGGCGATGGCGGTACATGACTGACTGAAATCCAGAACGGCTTCTTCCTTTCGGATTTTCGCTGCATAAATCGCTTTGTCGTCCTGTTGCGCTGTATAACGGGCGCGTCCCTGTTCGATATCCTTCAATGCCGACAGAATCAGTTTGCCACCCAGTTCGGCAAGCCGGTCATGCAAAACGGAAGCAGTACATTCCGGTGTGATCGGAAGCGAAGCGCTGACCAGAACGGGGCCCGTATCGAGGCCTTCTTCCATTTTCATGATGGAAACGCCAGTCTGGCTGTCACCGGCTTCGATGGCGCGCTGGATCGGTGCGGCACCTCGCCAGCGCGGAAGCAGCGAGGCATGGATGTTCAGACAGCCGTATTTGGGCAATGACAGGAAAGCCTTGGGAAGAATCAGGCCGTAAGCGACTACAACCATGACATCCGGAGCGATCTGCGCGATCCGGTTATGGACTTTCTCAGCTTCGTCGCCATGTGTGCCGTCCAGACGCAGGGAAACCGGTTGCGCAACGGGCAGTCCGTGAGCCAGTGCCAGTTTCTTGACCGCCGAAGGCTGCAATTTCATGCCGCGTCCTGCAGGCCGGTCCGGCTGGGTCAGCACCAGTTCGATATGGTGGCCGGCACGGATGAGCGCATCCAGTGCCACTGCAGCAAATTCCGGTGTGCCGGCAAATACTGTTTTCATCGTTTTTTCCCCTGATGTTGCCCTTTGGTTCCGGACGTGGTTTTCTTCTGCTCGCGTTCTTCCTTGAGGAGTTTTTTCTTGATGCGGTTGCGTTTCATCGGTGAAAGATAATCGACGAATACGCGTCCCTTGAGATGGTCGATTTCATGCTGGATGCAAACGGCCAGCAGTCCATCGGCATCGGTTTCGAAACTGTTTCCGTCTGCATCGAAGGCGCGTACCCTGACCTGGGCGGGACGCTCGATTTCGTCATAAATGCCTGGCAAAGACAGACAGCCTTCCTCGAACCGTTTTTTTTCCTCGCTGGCACTGATGATTTCCGGGTTGATGAAAACGCGCAGTTCATCCCGTTTTTCCGATATATCGATCACAACGATTTGCTGGTGGACATTGATTTGGGGGGCTGCCAGACCGACGCCCGGCGCTTCGTACATGGTTTGCGCCATATCCTGAACCAGTGTTTTCAAGTCGGCATCGAATCGGACAACGGGTTTGGAAGGCTTCAGAAGACGGGAATCGGGGTAACGCAGAATCGGTAAACGGGCCATGAGTCTAGTCGGGAGCAGCTGTCAGTCAGGAAATCTTGTCAGCAGAAAATTTTCTGTGCAGAATCCGGATGGAATGAATATTTGCATATTGCCGTGTCCGTGAAGGATGCCGGCATATGTATAAAGCTGAAAGTTTAGCATAGCCGTTTTTTATGTGCTGGACATGACGCCGTTTTATCCGGTGAAGTCTGATTTGCGGTATGGAAAAGCAAGTGTGAACAAACAGTCAATCTACGATAAAGAAGAGCTGGCGGCATGGATTCGCCTGGTCATGACGCCGGGAATCGGTATTCGGACGGCGCACAAGTTGCTGACCGCTTACGGTTTGCCGCAGGATGTTTTCGAAACATCGTACCGGGAATTGCAGCGTATCGTTTCGCAACAGATAGCGGATGCCGTGTATGCACCGGTTTCGCCGGCAGTCTCGCGGCAAATCGAACTGACGGAAAAGTGGCTGGAAGAACCCGGCAACACGATTTTGACCTTGTCGGACAGCGCTTATCCCGGCACTCTGCTGGAGATATCCGACCCGCCGCTGATGCTGTACGTCAAGGGAAAAAGCGAATTGCTTTCGTCGAGATCGGTGGCTATCGTCGGAAGCCGCAATGCCACGACACAGGGATGTCTCGATGCAGGTGAATTCGCGGCCTCGCTCAGCGATGCCGGGTTGACGGTCGTTTCCGGACTTGCGCTGGGTATCGATGCGGCAGCGCATCGCGGTGCCCTGAAAGGGAAAGGTTCCACCATTGCCGTTATCGGTACGGGGGCGGATATGGTTTATCCGGCCAGAAACAGGGAACTGGCGCACCAGATTGCGAGAGAGGGATGCATCGTCAGCGAGTTTCCTCTGGGTACGAAACCACTGGCATCCAATTTCCCCAGACGCAATCGCGTCATCAGTGGCTTGTCGGCGGGTATTCTCGTCGTCGAGGCAGCTGCCAGATCAGGATCGCTGATCACGGCGCAGACGGCTATCGAACAGGGGCGTGAGGTATTTGCCGTACCCGGTTCCATTCATTCACCTTTGTCGCGTGGATGTCACGAGCTGATAAGGCAGGGCGCCAAGCTGGTGGAGACATCGCGTGATATTCTGGAAGAACTGAAGTATTACGATAGCCCGAACAGGGAGGATGTCTGTGTGCAGGTATCCGGCGGTTCTTCGTTGCAGGATGATGTTCTGGCGGAAATGGGGTTCGATCCGGTCAATGCGGATACCCTGTGCGAGCGCTGCCAGCTGGACGCCGCGACATTGAATGTCGCGTTGCTTGATCTGGAAATGGCCGGAAATATCGAATGTCTGCCCGGGGGGCTTTACAGACGTCTGGTGAAGCCGGAGACATGACGGTTGTACGGCGGTATCCGGTGGCCGTGCAGGATGATGCACGTTTGTCAGGCTCGCTGTTGGGAAAAAATGAAAATTGCCGTTTTTCTTTCTGCACATTGAATCGTCCGCTTGCAGTGTGCACCATTCTCACATTATCATTTTCCGCTCTGTTTGCTGATGTTTCTGTGCAAAATACAGGTATTACTGAATTTCATTATTTACGCATTTCGTTTGTATGACCAAAACACTCATCATCGCCGAAAAACCGTCTGTCGCTAATGACATTGCGAAAAGTCTCGGCGGATTTACCAAAGAGGGTGATTATTTCGAGTCGGATCAATATGTCCTGACGTCGGCAGTCGGGCACCTTCTGGAAATCAGGGCTCCTGAAGAGTATGAGGTCAAGCGCGGAAAGTGGAGCTTCGCCAATTTGCCTGTCATTCCGCCGCATTTTGCGCTGGAACCTATTGCCAAAACCGAGTCGCGCCTGAAGTTGCTGGGAAAACTGATCCGCCGCAAGGATATTTCGACAATCGTCAATGCATGCGACGCGGGCCGCGAAGGCGAGCTGATTTTCAGGTTGATCGCCCAATATACCAAGGCAAAACAGCCGGTCAAACGGTTGTGGTTGCAATCCATGACGCCGTCGGCGATACGGGACGGCTTCAGGCATTTGCGGGATGACGAGGAAATGCTGCCTCTGGCGAGGGCGGCAAGGAGCCGTTCCGAAGCCGATTGGCTGATCGGGATCAACGGTACGAGAGCCATGACGGCCTTCAATTCAAAGGAGGGCGGTTTTTTTCTGACGACTGTGGGACGTGTCCAGACGCCGACTCTGTCGATCGTGGTTCAGCGCGAGGAAAAAATCAAGAATTTCGTCGCAAGGGATTATTGGGAAGTACGCGCGGAATTTTCTTGCGCACAAGGAGTTTATGAAGGGCGTTGGACCGATCGGCATTTCAGGAAAGACGAAAACGATCCTGAAAAAAGGGCAGAACGCTTGTGGAGCCGTGCCGATGCCGAGGCCATCGTTTCGGCATGCTCAGGCCAAAACGGAACGGTGACGGAGGAATTGAAACCGACGACATCCATGTCGCCGGCATTGTTCGATCTGACCAGTCTGCAACGTGAAGCCAATGCGCGTTTCGGATTTTCGGCCAAGAATACGCTGGCGCTGGCACAGGCCCTGTACGAAAGGCACAAGGTGCTGACATATCCGCGAACGGATTCACGTCATTTGCCGGAAGATTATCTGCAAACGAGCATGCAGACGCTGGAAAGTCTGGCCGGACGTGCCGACTATCAGCCTTATGCGTCCCAGATTCTGGAAAAACACTGGGTCAAACCGAACAAGCGGATTTTCGACAACACGAAAATATCGGATCACTTCGCCATCATTCCGACGACGCAGTTGCCGAAAAGCCTGTCCGAGCCGGAGCAGAAATTGTACGATCTGGTCGCGCGCCGGTTCATGGCTGTGTTTTTCCCTGCCGCCGAGTTTCTGGTCACGACACGGTTTACCGAAGTCGCGGGACATTGTTTCAGGAGCGAGGGGCGTATCATGACCCGACCGGGCTGGCTGGCCGTTTACGGCAAGGAAGCTCCGGTATCAGGGCGACAGGGTGACAACGATCGTCTGCTGGTTCCGGTCGCTCCTGGAGAAACAGTGATGACCGACAAGGTCATGGTCGATGAGCTGGTCACGAAACCGCCGGCACGCTATACCGAAGCGACCCTGCTTTCCGCCATGGAAGGGGCGGGGAAACTGGTGGATGACGAATTGCGTGAAGCCATGAAAGGCAAGGGGCTGGGAACGCCGGCTACCCGTGCAGCCATTATCGAAGGGTTGCTGGGAGAAAAATATCTTTTGCGTGAAGGAAGGGAATTGATCCCGACGCCCAAGGCTTTCCAGTTAATGACCTTGCTTAAAGGGCTCGGAGTCAAGGAGCTGACGTTGCCGGAATTGACGGGCGAATGGGAGTTCAAGCTGGCGCAGATGGAGCGGGGGCAGATCAGCCGTGAAGAATTCATGGAGCAGATCGCCCAAATGGCGCAGGTCATCGTCAAGCGCGCCAAGGAATACGATGAGGATACGATTCCGGGTGATTATGCGACCTTGCAAACGCCTTGCCCGAAGTGTGGTGGCGAAATCCGTGAAAATTACCGCCGGTTCGCCTGCACGCAGTGCGATTTCTCCATCAGCAAGACACCGGGAAGCCGGCAGTTTTCCATACCGGAAGTCGAGGAACTGATCAAAAACGGACAAATTGGTCCCTTGCAGGGCTTCCGGTCGAAAACGGGACGTCCGTTCGCCGCGATCCTCAAAATCGTTCCGGATACGGAAAAAGACAATTTCAAGCTGGAATTCGACTTCGGTCAGCCCAAAGAGGAAGACGATGCGGAAGTTGCGGATTTTTCGGGCAAGACTCCGCTGGGAGAGTGTCCGAAATGTCATGGAAAGGTTTATGAATCCGGTTTGTCTTATGTGTGCGAACATGCCGTCGCAAAGCCGAAAACTTGTGATTTCAGAAGTGGACGGATTATTCTCCAGCAGGAAATCGTGCCTGAACAGATGGCGAAGTTGCTGAAAGAAGGACAGACCGATTTGTTGGCCGGTTTCGTTTCACAGCGGACGCACAGGCCTTTCAAGGCATATCTTGCACTGGACAAGGACGGCAAGGTCAGTTTCAAGTTCGACGAAACGACAGGCAAGGCGGCATCTGCACGGAGAAAGACGACATCTTCCACAGCCGCGAAAAAAACGGAAACCGGGAAAACGGCTTCGACACGCAAGACAGCCTCCGGCAAAACGGCTGGCAGGAAAAAAGCCGTCAAGAAGGAAACGACAGGTGGCAATGCATAACCGTGTGTGACGTACCAGAACACGAAAAAAGGAGGCGAAAGCCTCCTTTTTTGTATGTGGCGCGACCGGATCAGCGATGTCCGAGTACAGGATGCGGCTGGTACGGTTTTTCCAGTTCTGCGATATCTTCGTCGGAAAGTTTGACGGAGACGGCAGAGATGGCTTCATCAAGCTGGTACAGCTTGGATGCACCGATGATCGGAGCGGTCACCCCCTTGTGCAGCAACCATGAATAAGCGACTTGCGCATTGGAGAGTCCGAGCCGTTTGGCGACCCGTGAGAGGGCGTTGACGACATCGAAATCTGCTTCGGAATAGAAAACGCGTAATGCCATTTCGTCTGTTTTTGCACGAGAAGTGGCGGAATTGTTTTTCGATGTATCCCGATCGTCAGGTTTGCGATTGCCAGCCAGAAAGCCGCGAGCCAAGGGGCTCCAGGGAATCAGACCGATTCCCTGATCCTTGCAAAGCGGAATCATTTCCCGTTCTTCTTCACGGTAGGCCAGATTGTAATGATTCTGCATGGAGATAAAGCGGGACCAGTTGTGTTCACGTGCGATTTGCTGGGCCTTGGCGAATTGCCATGCCCACATGCTGGATGCGCCGATATAGCGTACCTTGCCGGAACGGACGACATCGTTTAGCGCTTCCATCGTTTCCTCGATCGGTGTCGAGGGATCCCAGCGGTGTATCTGGTAGAGGTCGATATAATCTGTTCCCAACCGTTTCAGCGAAGCATCCACGGCAGAGAAAATATGCTTTCTTGACAATCCGCTGGTGTTCGGCGGGATGGCCGATGCATTGGCAGAAGCTGCATCTGCCGTGATATCGTCGGAAACATGGAAATAGACCTTGGTGGCGATGATGATTTCATCGCGTCTGGCATATTCTTTCAACAACTTTCCGGTCAGGACTTCGGACAGTCCGTTGGAATACAGATTCGCCGTGTCGAAGAAGTTGATGCCGGCGTCGATTGCACGCCGGATGAACGGGCGAGAGGCTGCGCGGTCCAGAACCCAGGGACGCCATTTGGGGGAACCATAGGTCATCATCCCCAGACAGATCCGGGAAACTTTCAATCCGCTTGATCCAAGATTGACGTATTCCATCAGTAGATCCTTTCTTAATGGTGTTTCTTTGATGTCTTGACAGGTTCGACACCCAGTTGTTTCAGTTTGCGGTAAAGATGGGTGCGTTCCAGTCCCGTTTTTTCCGCGACGCGTGTCATGCTGCCGCCTTCCTGTGCCAGGTGATGTTCGAAATAAAGACGTTCGAACATATCGCGTGCCTCACGCAGTGGCAAGTCGAATGAAAGCATGGATGCGTCGATGGTATTGGACGATGCGACGATATTGACTTGCGTTTGTATCGGCAAGGTGCCTGTAACGGGGGAGACGGTTCGTGTCTCTCCCATGACTGCGTTGTGCTGAACCATCGTAACGGAAGTCGGCCTGTTTCTTTCCTGATTGCGTGCCAGGCCTTGCTGGACCGCCTGAAGCAGTTTCTGAAGTGCGATCGGTTTCTCAAGAAAATTCATGGCTCCGATACGTGTAGCCTCGACGGCGGTATCGATGGTGGCATGTCCGGACATCATGATGACCGGCATGGTCAGGTAACCGTCACGTTGCCATTCCTTGAGCAGGGTAACGCCATCGGTGTCGGGCATCCAGATGTCCAGCAAGACCAGATCGGGCGTTTCTGCGGCACGTGCCTCACGTGCCTGTTGTGCGTTTTCTGCGGTTTGTACGACGTGCCCTTCATCGGACAAAATTTCCGACAACAGTTCACGTATTCCCATTTCATCGTCGACGACCAGAATATTTGCCATATTTTAAATCTTGAATATTGTTGTTCCGTTGCTATCCAGCAGACCGGACCTGCCTGTTTTCGGGCGAGGCCAGTTGCAGGAACAGAATCGAAACTTTTGCTCCATTGGTATCGGTTCGATTTTGCACGTCAATACGACCGCCATGTTCCTCAACAATTTTCTTGACCACAGCCATACCCAAGCCGGTGCCGCGTTCTTTTGTCGTGATGTAAGGCTCGAAGATGCGTGCCATTATTTTTTGTGCGAACCCGGGTCCATTATCCATGACAGAAAGTCGGACTGCAATGCAGATTTTGCCCGAAGCATTCTGGTAATGGACTTTTTCGGTGATTAATTCGATGCTAGGCGTATAGTGTTCACGATTTTGCACTTCACTGACAGCGTCCTGTGCATTCTGGAGCAAGTTGTGAATGACTTGTCGCAACTGGGTTTCGTCCCCCATGATATCGGGCAGTTGGGTATCCAGACGGGTATGGACGATTTCATGCGAGTCGTCTCCCGCATAAAGATGCACGATATCTTCCACGAGTGCATTGAGATTCAACGGTTTCAGAAAGGCCGGCGGGGTCTTTGCAAAATTCCGGAAGTCGTTAACCATCTGTTTCATGGATGTAACCTGATTGACGATCGTGTCGGTGCTCTTTTTCAGGATCGCAGCATCCTGTTCGGACAGCCTGTCGTGCAGTTTCATTTGCAACCGTTCTGCCGAAAGCTGGATAGGCGTCAGGGGATTCTTGATTTCATGCGCCAGCCTGCGAGCGACTTCGCCCCATGCGATGGAGCGTTGTGCTGAAATGACTTCGGTAATGTCGTCGAAAACGACGATATAACGGTTCTCATGGTTGACCAGATGGGATGAACCCCGTGCCAGCAAAGTGATGTCCGATTCGTTCGGTTTGTCGGGATCATGGGCGATCTCGATTTGCTGTTGCCAGTGAAAATCGGTAGCATGGTCATTGGCTGCCGCCTGTGCGGAAAATTCGGAGAATGCTTTTGTGATAGTGCCGAAAAAGTCAGCCAGTCCACTGATTTCAGACAGTTTTTTGCCGATAAGCGGTGTCAGGTCGTGCCGCAGGATCCGTGCGACAGGTGCATTGCATCCGACCAGTCGGAATTCGTGATCGAGCACGATCACGCCGGCGGACATATTGGCCAGTACCGATTCGAGATAAACCTTGGCTGCTTCCAGATCGGCGCGGCTTTTTTCAGCCTGTGCGCGTGCTTCGGCAAGCTGGTGGGTCATGGCGTTGAAAGACTGGGTCAGTGTCCCCAGTTCATCGTTGCTGGAAACGATAGGGCGCGGCGAGAGGTTGCCTTCCGAAACCGCTTTCGTTCCTTGTGCCAGTAACAGCAGGGGGCGAGCCAGATTGGATGCGATCTGGAAGGCGCTGGCAATCGCGCCGAAAATAGCCAGAAGCAGTGTCAGCGACAGTGTGACGATATAAATTTTGCGCAATCCTGAGCGGGACAGGGAGCGGATCTGGTATTCGCTGTATGCCGCACGCAGCGCTTCCGCATTGTTGGCCAGATTGGCAGGCATTTTTTGCAACATCTGGAGATAATGCGGGTCGTTTTGCAGGGAGATCGACAGACTGGGTACCGGTATGGGAACAATGACGCGAATGATCAGATCGGCTTCCTGATGGTCCGTTGTGGAAGGGTCGTCGATTTCTCCCTCGATGGCGGAATAATGCGAAGTCATCCGCAGCTGGCGCAAAATGGCCGGTGAGGGAAGATCGGGGACAAGTGTGGTATCAACGGAGCCGGAAGATGCGATCAGGTGTCCCTTGCCATTGACGATGACGGCTTCGATACCGTCCTTGTCATTTCGGAAACGGGTCAGCAAAAGCGTTTGTTCCGACAGGGACTGGCCTGACAGTTCATTGGCGAGCCGGTTTGCCTGGACCGTCAGGTTTTCACGTGACGTATCGAGAATGGACTGTGCCAGTTTGACGCCGGAATCCAGAGCGGATTCGACACGGACATCGAACCATGATTCGATCGAGCGTGAAACGAATTGTACGGAAACGATGTAGATGACAGCACCCGGCAATATCCCCATCAATGCGAAAAGAAGCACCAGCCGGGTCATCAGTTTCGAGCCGAACTTGCCGCGTCTGTACCGGTTATAGAGCCGGATGAGCATCCATACGACCAGTATCAGCAAGGCTGCTGCGACCAGAATGTTCCCGCCGACCAGCCAGGAATAGTTTCGCTCGAAGAATTCGGAGTTTTCAGAGGCGGACGCAAGCAGGAAAAGCAGAATGCTCATCACGGCGCCGCCGACGATCCACAGATAACGTAAAACGCGGTTCACTTTTGTTTCGGTTATGGGATATAGGAAAACCGCTTCCAGTCAGAAACAAGACGCCAGTCATGGTTGTTCAGAGCGTTGATCTGGAATGGTTTTGGCAATTGTGAAATATCCAGCATGATCCGGACGGCGACCTGATATTCCTCGCCGGGAGAAAGATCGGATTGCTCCGCTATGACCCAGCTTGGTGGATAACGGATAGCGGAAAGCGCGTCCTCCAGTGTGCTGTAGTTGCGCTGGATGGTTCCCGGAATGGAAATACTGTACTGGCGAGTCAGTACATTGTATGTGATGCGGGTTGTTCTGGATTTCGAGACCGGAACCTCGTTGAACCAGAACGCCCGCGGTCTGACGATTTCAATTTCCGTCTTGAAATACAACGGGATACCATGCGAGAGCATTTCTTCCAGACTGTGATTGAAGTCCAGTGAATAACTGGTCAGCAGCCGGTAAGTGTTGTCAGAGTATTCGATGCGTGCCGTCTTGATCTGGATGTCGTCCGCAGCGAAAGCAAAAGAATGCCCGGCCGTCATGACAATGAAGGCGATGTAAAGCAGGAATCTGGACAATCGGCGGATCACGGGCGGATATGAGTAATAAAACGGGCTTTCAATATGATAACCCGTTATGTTTTCGGAACAAAGCATAAAAAAGACCGTCGTGGTCTTCATATTCTCCGGAAACCGGCAAAAGTTGACCGGGAGCCGGAAGGCGGATGGCATCCGGCAGGGATGCCATTGCATCGGCCTGCTTTTCGGATTCTTCCGGCCAGATGGAACAGGTTGCCAGCAACAGTTTCCCTCCGGGTTTCAGCATAAGCCAGAGGTTTTCCAGAATTTTGCGGGAAAGTTTTGCCAATTCCTGTGCATCATGTGGTCGCCTCAGCCAGCGGATATCGGGATGTCGCCGGATGATTCCGGATGCTGTGCAGGGAACATCGGCCAGAATACAGTCGAAAGGCGTCTTGTCCCACCAGTCGGAACGAGAGGCGTCACCTTGACGGGTTTTCGCCTTCAGGCCCAGTCGTTCCAGATTTTCGTCGATCATGCGCAAGCGGTGCCGGTCGCAGTCGAGCGCCAGCAGGTCAATATCGGCCATCTCCAGCATATGTCCTGATTTCCCGCCCGGGGCTGCACAGGCGTCCAGCACTTTCATGCCGTCTTCAAGTTCCAGCAGGGGGGCGGCCAGCTGGGCGGCGGCATCCTGTACCGAAACCAGCCCGTCCATGAAGCCGGGGATTTCCTGTACCGGAGCCGGGTCGAGCAGTTTGACGGCACAGGGACCGATGGCGGCAGTCCTGAAACCGGCCGATTCGGCCAGCCGGCAATAAGCGGCGACAGTGGTCTTGCGCACGTTGACGCGAAGAGTCAGCGGGGGTTGTGTATTGCCGACAGAAAGAATGGACGTCCACTGGTCCGGATAGATTTTTTCGATCCTGTTTATCCACCAGTCGGGATAATTCCAGTGTGCACTCCGGTTTTGCACGGCTTTTGCAAGTAATGAATCCTTTTCACGCAAAAAACGTCTGAGAACGGCATTGACCAGTCCTTTCGCTCTGGACATTGCCGGTTCTGCGGTGGCAGCACGAACGGCCTGATCGACAATCGTATAGGGTTCATATCGCGCTGCATCCTTCTCCGGCAACAGCAGGGCAAGTGCGCAATGCAGCAACCCTTGCAGTAGCGGTTGTTTCGGCGGTTTGTTTGTCAGCACTTCGCAAAGGAATGTCGTCGTACCACGCTTGCGCAATACATGATAGGAAATATCCTGAACTGCGCCACGGGTTGCAGCGTCTGCCGCGATTGCATCAAGTGCCTGTGAAAGGGCATTGGGCAATGATTGTCCGCGAGCGACACGGCAAAACACATCGGCGGCGATCAACAGGCGGAATGCCAGTGAATCAGGCGCCAGAGTGGTTTCGCTGATACGTAAATGTTTCTGTTCGGTCACGCTGGCTCCTGCCGCCGATGGATTCGGCACTATTGCAAGGTGTTGTCCTGGCCGTCCTGAACCTGTTCGGCGGCACGAATGACGGCACGTGCCTTGTTTTCCGTTTCCTGCAGTTCGGATTCAGGCGAGGAGTCCGCCACGATACCGGCACCTGCACCCACATACAGCATGCCTTTGTAAATGACACCGGTTCTGATGGCGATGGCCAGATCCATTTCGCCGCCGAAGGAAAGATAGCCGCATGCACCGCCGTAAATGCCGCGTTTGACCGGTTCCATTTCGTCGATGATTTCCATGGCACGGACTTTTGGAGCGCCCGATAGTGTTCCGGCAGGAAAAGTCGCTTTCAGGACGTCCAGGTTGGACAATCCGGGTTTGAGCAGTCCCTCGACATTGGAAACGATGTGCTGGACATGCGAATATTTTTCGATGGCCATTTTTTCCGTGACATGGACACTGCCGATCTGGGCGATACGTCCGATATCGTTGCGCGCCAGATCGATCAGCATGACATGCTCGGCGATTTCCTTGGTGTCGGCAAGCAGTTCGGATGCCAGTTGACGGTCTTTTTCCGGCGTGGCGCCACGCGGGCGTGTGCCTGCCAGTGGTCGTACGACAACCTTGCGTCCCTCAGGCGTATTTTCCTGACGGACCAGAATTTCCGGTGAAGATCCGATGATGTGCAAATCGTCGAAATGGTAATAGTAGAGGTACGGTGACGGATTCAGCGCACGCAGGGAGCGGTAAAGTGACAATGGCGAATCCGTGTAGGGTTTTTTCAGGCGCTGGCTCAAAACGACCTGCATGCAATCGCCGTTGGCGATGTATTCCTTGGTTTTGCGCACGGCTTCGAGAAAATCCTCTTTCTTGAAATCACGGATGACTTCGGTTCTGGCACTGCCGCGCATAGCCGGTGCGATGGCCGGCGCATCGAGCATAGCGCGCAGCTCGCGCAGACGCTGCCGCGCCTGTGAATAGGCTTCCGGACGGGTCGGGTCTGCATAGACGATGAGATACAGTTTGCCGGACAGATTGTCGATGACAGCCAGTTCTTCCGACAGAATCAGCTGGATATCCGGAAAACCCAGATCGTCTGCCGGAGCGGAATCACGCAGTTTCGGCTCGATATAACGGATTGTGTCGTAGCCGAAATAGCCGGCCAGTCCGCCACAGAAACGCGGCATTCCCGGTCTGACGGCGACCTTGAAGCGTCCGAGATACGATGCGATGAAATCGAGCGGGTTGCCGTCATTCGTTTCGATGATCTGGCCATCGCGGACGATTTCAGTTTTCATGCCATGTACCCGAAGGACGGTCGATGCCGGCAAACCGATGAAAGAATAGCGTCCGAAACGCTCGCCACCGACGACGGATTCCAGCAGGAACGAATTTTTGCCGTCGTGGTTGTGACGAGTGAGTTTCAGATAAAGCGACAGGGGGGTGTCAAGGTCGGCAATGGCTTCGACGATCAGTGGAATGCGGTTGTAGCCCTGATTCGCCAGGGCCTTGAATTCAAGTTCAGTCATGTGTTTCTCCGGTTCGCAAAAGCGAAATATTCAAAAAACAGGCCGTTCCGTACAAGCGGTACGGCCGCAAACGGTTCAGTCAGATAACGTTTGCCAGCGTCGCCACAATCCACCGGAGATCAGTCGGGATTGGGAATAAACCGGTTTTTTGACGGGAAACATGATCGGTAAAAATTTCAGGAAACAAGATTTGCGGCTTCCAACAGGCTGGCAACCGTTGCATCCGGGTTCATTTCTTCCACGGGTCTGCCGTAATTATAACCATATGGCACCATGAACAGGCAACAACCTGCGGCGCGTGCAGCTTGCGCATCGTTGACCGAGTCGCCGATGGCGACCGCCTGCCCGGGGCGACATCCGAACTTTTTGCATGCCATTTGCATCGGAAATGGCGACGGTTTCTTGACCAGAAAGGTATCGGAACAATAGATCAGCTCGAAGTAGGGATACAACCCGTTTTTGGCCAGCAGGGGTTCGGTGAAGATGGAAGGTTTGTTGGTAACGCAGGCAATATGCAGATTTTTTTCTTTCATGCGTTGCAAACCTTCCACAACCCCGGGAAAAACCGTGCTGTGTTCGCCGTTGACGATCCGGTAGTGCTTGTAGAACAGTGTCATGGCGATATCCATGGTTTTTTCCGCATCGACAGGATCGAGATAGACTGACAGGGTGCTGCGAACCAGATTCTGGGTGCCCTTGCCGACGAACATACGGATGGACGGAACATCGACCGGCGGAAGGTTCAGGTCGCGGAGCATGCCGTTCAGCGCGACATCCAGATCAGGAACGGAATCTATCATGGTGCCATCCAGATCGAGAATGACAAGCCGGATATCGCGTAACGGGATTTTTTCGGGCGTTTTTTGCATGATGTTCATTCGTTTTTCGGAGTGGAGACGGTATTCAGGCGTTCTCTCATCTCGCGGATGACAGTGTGATAATCCGGTGCATTGAAGATGGCCGATCCTGAAACGAAGGTATCCGCGCCGGCACGAGCGACATCGGCGATGTTGTCGACTTTGATGCCGCCATCGACTTCAAGCATGATGGGTTTGCCAAAGTCATCGATCATGGCGCGTGCCGCTTCGATTTTTTTCAGCGCGTGCGGGATGAAAGACTGGCCGCCGAAACCCGGGTTGACGGACATGATGAGAATCAGATCAAGTTTGTCCATGACATGTTGCAGGTAATCCAGCGGCGTGGCCGGATTGAGTACCAGACCGGCCTTGCAGCCGTTGTCGCGGATCAGTTGCAAGGTACGGTCGATATGTTCCGATGCCTCCGGGTGAAAAGAAATGATATCGGCGCCAGCTCTGGCGAAATCGGGAATGATGCGGTCAACCGGTTTGACCATCAGATGAACGTCGATCGGCACATCCACCAGTGGACGAATCGCCGAACAGACCATGGGGCCGATCGTCAGATTCGGGACGTAATGGTTGTCCATGACATCAAAATGGATCATGTCTGCGCCTGCGGCGACGACTTGCCGAACTTCGTTGCCCAATTGAGCGAAATCGGCAGAAAGGATGCTGGGAGCGATACGGTAGGTAGTCATGAGAAAAAACGGATTGATCGGATGCAAATCATTATTTTATACCGGCTGACCTGAAAAGAAATTTGGCGTGTCGCAAATCGGCGATTTTGTTAAATCGGATAATGGATTTTATTTGCAGAGCAAAGGGGGTTGCCATGAGTGAACGGATACTGGATGTCTCGGTGACGACCCGATATATAGACGATCAATCCGCCCCGGAACGGGGCAGCTATGTCTTCACCTATTCCGTAACGATCCGGAATACAGGACAAATCGGTGCACAGCTGATCGCGCGTCACTGGATCATTACGGATGCCAACAACCATATCGAGGAAGTGCGTGGGCTGGGTGTCGTCGGCAGACAGCCGCTGATCAAACCGGGTGAAGAATTCGAATATACGAGCGGTACGGCGCTTGCTACACCACAAGGTTCCATGCAGGGGGAATTTCTCTGCGTGACGGAAAAAGGAGAGCAGTTTCAGGTCAGGGTTCCGGAATTTGTGCTTTCGTTGCCGAGAACATTGCATTAGGCGGTATTTTCTGGCACAGCTGCGGGGTGTTTTCAGGATAATAGCTTGTGATAGTATGGGACTTTTGATGGAAAGACGCCTCTTTTACGACAAGCAAGGCAGGTACAGCCCATGTTTCGAAATCGTTTCGTTTCCTATTTTTCTCTTGTCTGTCTCGTAATCTGGCTGGCGGCCTGTACGACGACTCCGCCAGAAAAAGAGGTGCCGGAGCCGGAACGTGCGCTGACTCAGGAGCGACAGCCGGTTTCGTTCGCCGACCTGCCGGGATGGGAAAACGACAACATGGTGGCACTCTGGCCGGCCTTCAGAAAGTCCTGCCTCGCACTGGGCAGAAAGTCTGAATGGCGTGATGTCTGCAACGAATCTGTCTATGTGGACGGGGAAAATCCTGTTGCGATCCGGTCTTTTTTTGAATCGAATTTCACGCCTTACCGGATTACCGGCGAAAACGGCGAAGACACGGGGATGGCGACAGGATATTATGAGCCGCTTCTGACCGGCAGCCGTCGCCGCAAAGGCAAATTCAAAACCGCATTGTACCGGCAGCCGGATGACTTGTTGGTCATCGATATGGCAGATGCCTATCCGCAACTCAAAGGTATGCGTTTGCGTGGAAAACTGGACGGAAACCGTGTCGTTCCTTATGACACACGTAAGGAAATCGAGCGTTCGGGCAAACTTTCCGGCAATGAAATCGTCTGGGTCGATGACGTCATGGATGCTTTTTTTCTGGAAATCCAGGGATCCGGCAGGGTCTATCTTCCTGAATCGGGTGAAACAATCCGTCTGGCTTATGCCAACCAGAACGGGCGGCCATACCGATCCATCGGACGCTATTTGCTGGACAAGGGCGAGTTGAAACCCGGACAGGCCTCGGCGCAGCAGATCAGGCAATGGTTACGCAGGCATCCTGCACGGCTCAGGGAAGTATTGGATTCGAATCCAAGTTATGTTTTTTTTCGTGAAGAAAAAATAGCCGATCCGTCGGAAGGTCCGAAGGGGGCGCTGGGTGTACCGCTGACGCCGGAACGCTCTGTCGCTGTCGATCCGAAGCATATTCCACTGGGAGCGCCCGTTTATGTGGATACCACGCAACCATACAGTTCAGAGCCGATACGGCAGTTGATGGTGGCACAGGACACGGGTGGAGCCGTCAGGGGCGCTGTCCGAATCGATTATTTCTGGGGTTTCGGCGCGCAGGCTGGTGAGCAGGCAGGAAAAATGAAACAAAAACTCAAACTCTGGCTGCTTCTGCCGAAACAGCCGGAATATTGAATGTGCGAGCGCGGAAACGTAATTTACCGATAAACCAGAACCGGAACATCGGCGGTTGTCAGAACCTTCTGGGTTTCGCTGCCGATAAACAGTTTGTTAAGCCCCTTGCGTCCGTTGGATGCCATGAAAATACAGTCGCACTGATACTGGTTGGCGGCACGGACGATTTCTTCATGGGGTTTTGTGGATTGTGCGACAACCGTTTCGCATGGTACGCCGGCAGCCTTGGCCAGTTCTGCAATATGGTTGACGCGCGACTTGGCAGAAATCTGCTCACGTGCCATATAATCGGATTCGCCCGACTTGGTCAGGGATTCGATCTGGTTGAACGACAGGGGCTCGGCAACAGAAAAACCGATGATCTCACAGCCAGGATGGTTTTTGGCAAATTCGATGGCGGCCGAAATCGCTTTTTCAGACAGTGCGCTACCGTCGGTGGGAACGAGAATTTTTCTGTACATGTTGCCTCCGTTTCTGTTGATGCAAGAGAAGGTTGCCACTAATGGCAGAGCCAGTCCATGACGTGAGTCAAGATGATATATTCGGATAGCCTTTTCAATATTTTTTGCAAGGAATGGGTAACAATCGCTTATATGAAGGGAGATCAAAGGAAATGAGAATGGATGAAATCGGCAATGTACTGGACAAGATTCATGAACATATGGCCAAAACGGACCGGATCAATCCGGAATACCGGCAGGAATTTCAGGAACTGGACAAAAACATCAGGGCGATGAAGCAGGTGCAAAACGATAATGCCGCGACGGAACTTGCGTCTCTGGATCGGAAGGCCCGTTTTCTGGCTGCGAAATTCGAGTCGGAGCATCCGCAAATCGGTGCGCTGATCATGCGTTTATCGACGCTTTTGCAGGGTATTGGCGTGTAGGCGGCGTACACTGGACGGATGGGCGTGCATCATACCGGGTGTAAATGGATAGTTATGCACAAAATGATACGGAAAAAATTTTGAAATATTTTTTTTGCCGTATTTTTGCGCATAACTAACGTATTGATTTTAAAACAAATTTTTTTTGCTGTCTGGACGTGCATTTTATTGGAAGCCGCATCCGTATTGGGGTTGGCGCTTGTCAATAGCCTGTTTTCCACAAAGTTATCCACAAACTTTGTGGATAGCTGAAAAAGGTGTTACAAAATCGAAGTTTAGCTTTCATATACAGGGTTTACATTAAGTAGATGTCATGTCTTTTCGTTCAGGTTGTTCTGGATACCCCTCTTGACTTTTGTTTCGATTACCGTTATCCCGTTGAGCCGGGTAGCGGGCGGAGACCACAAGTCGGGCAGCTGGTCGTGGTGCCTTTCGGACATCGTACGGAAGTCGGACTGATTGTCGGTGTGAAAGAGAGCAGTGATATCGAGGAAACACGGCTTAAGGATGTGATCTCGATTCTGTCGGATGTACCGCCACTCAATGCCGAATGGATAGCGCTGTGCCGTTTTGCGGCGGGATACTATCAGCGTTCTCTTGGAGAAGTGGCGTTGCCGTCCATTCCGAAAAAGATACGCACGAACAGAGAAAAAGCTCTTGAGCGGGCGTGGAATGCGCTGGAAAAACCGGATATACCTGCCGCATGTGAATGCCCTGTCAGACCGCAATTGCATTCTGCGCAACAACAGTCTGTTGATGCCATCGTGCGTTCCGACGGGTTCTCGCCTTATGTCCTGTATGGTGTCACCGGCAGTGGGAAAACAGAAATCTATCTGCACGCGATCGAAGCGCTTTTGCGGCAAAAGACGGATGCACAAGCACTGGTCATGGTGCCAGAAATCAATCTGACGCCACAGCTGGAAAAATCGGTCAGGGATCGTTTTCCTCAAGAGCGCATCGTGACACTGCATAGCCGTCTGACGGAAACAGAACGGCTGAGAAACTGGCTGGCCGTTCTGGCAGGCAAGGCACGTATCATTTTGGGAACACGTATGGCTGTGCTGGCTCCTGCGCCAAGGTTATGTCTGATAGTCGTGGATGAAGAGCATGATCCGTCTTACAAGCAACAGGAAGGCTTGCGTTATTCCGCGAGGGATCTGGCAGTATGGCGTGCAAGGCAGCTTGGTATTCCGGTCGTTCTTGGATCGGCTACGCCTTCTCTGGAAAGTTGGCAACATGTGCTGACAGGACACTATACACGGCTGGAATTGAAAGAGCGTGCCGTCAAGGATGCTGTTTTGCCGCTTATCCGACTGGTCGATATCTCGCAGCAACCACTCCATGGAGGTTTGTCGGTCGAGCTGATGCAAGCCATGAGGCAGAGGCTGGAAAAAGGCGAGCAGTCGTTGCTTTTCCTGAACCGGCGCGGGTATGCGCCGGTCATGATGTGCGAGGCATGTGGCTGGATCAGTTCGTGCGACAGGTGTTCCGCCTACATGGTGTATCACAAGGCGCACCGCTTGTTGCGTTGCCACCATTGCGGTCGTGAGCGCCCACTTCCACGTGCGTGTCCGGATTGCGGCAATACCGATTTGCAGGCGCTCGGGCATGGTACGCAGCGCATCGAGGAAGTGTTGTCAGGCAGTTTCCCGGATGCGCGTATTCTGAGGATCGATGCGGATTCGACAAGTCGCAAGGGAAGCCTGCGACAGGCACTGGAACATATCCATCGTGGGCAGGCCGACATTATTGTCGGAACCCAGATGATCGCCAAGGGGCACGATTTCCGGAATTTGACGCTGGTTGGCGTCATCAATCCGGATACCGCACTCTTTTCGCAGGACTATCGTGCCAGTGAACGTCTGTTTTCATTGCTGATGCAGGTTGCCGGACGTGCAGGACGCAGTACGCACAAGCCGGGCGGCAACCCCGGCGAAGTGCTGATTCAGACGCGTTATCCAGCACACCCCCTGTATCAGGCCACATTGTCACACCGTTATGAGCAATATGTATCCGAATTGCTGGAGGAAAGAAAAAGTGCCGGTCTGCCGCCTTTCGGTTATCAGGCGCTTCTGACGGCTGAGGCGCGCAGTATAGACAAGGCGCTTGCATTCTTGTCCGAAGCCGTGGAAAGCATACCGCAACGATACGGTGTGACAGTCAACGAACCGATTCCGATGGCCATGATGCGCGTGGCCAATATGGAACGCGCCCAGTTGCTCATCGAATCGGCGTCTCGTCCGGCGCTTCAACGTATGCTCAAGGAATGGCTGCCTGTTCTGAGAGACAAAAAAAGTGTTGTGCGCTGGCAGATCGAAGTCGATCCGATGACCATCTGATTGTGGATTACAGCATGGTTTCTGTATTGCCGTCCTGGCGGCTTTCAGCGGTTTTTTGTCTGGAAAGCGTCGTATCGCCTGCGGTTTTGGTGGTGCGTGTCGCACGTTGTTTCACCGGTGATTTCGCATGTATCAGCGAAGGACCGCGTTTGCCACTGGCGACAGCTTTAAGCATTCTGTATTCAGAAAGAACGCGGGAGCCATAGCCGCCATCGTGACTCATGGCTGCTGCTCCGACATAACTTTTCAGCGCCAGTTCCACGGAACCTTTCTGACGGACATAGTCACGAAGGATTCTGGAACCCACCTTGATGTTGACGACAGGATCCAGCGCATTCTGGATGCCGCCATGATCGGCGAATTTGTCGGCATGGACCCTGGACATGACCTGCATGAGTCCCTGTGCACCGACTGCGCTTTCGGCGTAAGGATTAAAGCGTGACTCGATAGCCATGACCGCCAGAATCAGATGAGGATCCAGACCCAGATCAAAGGCGGTCTTGTAGGCGGTGCTCACAAACAGGTTCGATGCGGCGCCTGCGATCCGGTAACGTTTGGCTATCCATGCCGCAACACGCTGTTTTTGCTTGAGTTCGTCCAGTTTGAAATGATGTTCGTTTTCAGCGATTGCATTGACCGGCAACAGGTTGGCAGAGTCAGGAGAGATCGTCCGAGACTCTGCGGCATGCGCTTCATGGATGGGAAGGGAATTGCCGACCGTCTTGAACAGATCGGGACGGATGCAGCAAAGTGTCAGGATGACGAAAAACAGACTGATGAAAAACATCCAGATTACTGGATTGGATGTCAGGGATGCTTGTATGGATCTGGTGGAGATCGGGTGCAAGAGCCTGTTTCTCAAGTGATGCAAGTCGAATTGTTTAAAAAAAGAATGAAACATGAAAACCTCCCGGAAAAGGGAGTACTGCACGAGGAAACAAATTATTTTCCGTACAGGAAACCCGTTTGTCCGAAAAAAGTCCGGCTGCGCCAGGTGTGGCATGAACCGGATGAACTCTGTTGAGTTGCAGTTTTCTTGTAAGGTTGAGCTTCGCAACCGTTAAACTACAAATAGAACACACGTGTGTCCAAGAGTTCCTGAAGTGTCGTTTATGACCAGATCCCGATCGGGAATGTCATGACAACATCAGTTTTGTTGAATGATATAGTTGTTTTTTTGAAAAAATTATTTATGTAACTGCGCGCATTGTATTTGTGGTTTTATATCAAGTCAATTATAAAAGCGCAATTTTTTATTACAAAATGTAATGATACAAGAGAGAGGAATAACATCAAATCTCTTTGATATCAATATGTTATGGGAAATTTTGAAAAAAATACAGGCAATGTATCGAGAGAAAAAATAAATGAAATATCGTGACTTGAGGGAGTTTATGAGCCAGTTGGTGGCGGATGGTGCATTAAAAAAAATCGTTGTTCCTGTATCGCCCCACCTTGAAATGACCGAAATTTCCCACCGCGTGTTAAAACAGCAAGGGCCTGCTTTGTTGTTTTGCAATCCGTCAGGTTATGACATACCTGTTTTGACCAATCTTTTCGGAAGCATGTCGCGCATTATCCGGGCAATGGGTGGTGAAACCGTTCAGGATCTCAGGTGTATCGGACAATTTCTGGCTTCGTTGAAAGAGCCTGAACGTCCTGAAAAATTGTCGGAAATGGTCGGTATGGGCACGATGCTGAAATCCTTTCTGGATATGCGTCCCAAGGAACGAAAAGATGCCGCTTGCCATGACATCGTGCTGGAAGGAAACGATGTGGATATGGGGCATCTGCCGGTTCAGACTTGCTGGCCGGAAGATGCAGGCCCGCTTGTTACCTGGGGTCTGGTGGTCACGAAGGGTCCGGGCAAGAAACGTCAGAATCTGGGTGTTTATCGCCAGCAGGTAATCGGTTCGAACAAGGTCATCATGCGATGGTTGCCGCATCGCGGGGGAGCGCAGGACTTCAGGGAATACCGGCTGGTCAACAAAGGACGTCCTTTTCCGGTCGCGGTAGTGATCGGTGCCGATCCTGCAACTATGCTCAGTGCGGTGACGCCGATACCGGATGATTTGTCGGAATACCAGTTTGCGGGTTTGCTGCGAGGGAGCAGAACGGAGCTGGTGAAAACGATCGGCAGCGATTTGTTCGTTCCTGCCAATGCGGAAATTGTGCTGGAAGGGCATATTTTGCCGGATGAGCGTCATGAAACGGGATATGAACATGCGCTGGAAGGGCCGTTTGGCGACCATACCGGGTATTACAATGAACAGGACTGGTTCCCGGTCATGACCATCGAGCGGATCACCATGCGCCGCAACCCTGTATATCTGTCAACCTATACTGGACGTCCGCCTGACGAGCCTGCCATGCTGGGACTGGCGCTGAACGAGGTATTCGTGCCGCTGTTGCAAAAACAGTTTCCGGAAATCACCGATTTTTATTTGCCGGCGGAAACGTGCAGTTACCGGTTCGCCATCGCCAAGATCCGGAAAGCTTATCCTGGTCATGCACGGCGTGTGATGTTCGGAATCTGGAGTTTTCTGCGCCAGTTTCTTTATACCAAGTTCATCATTGTCGTCGATGAAGATATCGATATCCGCAACTGGGCCGATGTGCTCTGGGCAATTTCGACGCGTGTCGATCCGGTACGCGATACGCTGTTGGTGGATAATACGCCGATCGATTATCTGGACTTCGCATCGCCGGTCAGTGGACTGGGTGGCAAGATGGGAATTGATGCCACGAACAAATGGAAAGAGGAAACCTCCCGTGTCTGGGGAAAACGCATCGTCATGGATGATATCGTGCAAAAGAAGGTGGATGCGCTCTGGGAAGATCTGGCGTTGTGACATCGTTTTTTTGCGCAAATCCTGGATTGCTGTACAATGCACGCAGGCGGGCCCCTGCGCATCGCGGAATGGTGAATCTGGTCAGGTCGGGAACGAAGCAGCCACAGCCAACCTCCGGGAGTGCCGCAGCCAAGGCTCGCCTTTTCTTTTGCTGTGTTTCCAGTAGTTCCAAAGGCCGCGCGACATCGAAACGAGGTTGCCGCAGAGTGCTGATGCCGGGGTGGCCGATATTTCAGGAAGCTGTGACGCGGCAAGGTATGCGTGCTGGCCAGTATGGTTTCCTTGCGCGAAACCCTGGGCAATAGGGTACAATTTCCTCATGTCTTATTTGGTTCTTGCACGAAAATATCGTCCGAAGGATTTTGGAAGTATCGTTGGACAGGATCATGTCGTCCGGGCATTGACACATGCGCTTGAGAGTGGGCGGCTGCATCATGCCTATTTGTTCACTGGCACGCGCGGTATCGGTAAAACGACACTGTCCAGAATATTGGCCAAGTCCCTCAACTGCGAAAAAGGCGTTACATCTTCGCCATGTGGAACATGTGAAGCATGCCGTGCGATCGATTCGGATCGATTTGTCGATTATGTTGAAATGGATGCCGCGTCCAATCGTGGCATTGCCGATATGCTTCAGATTCTGGAGCAAGCGGTTTATGCACCGACCGCTGCACGTTTCAAG
>CAKQQG010000014.1 GCA_934270705.1 uncultured Oxalobacter sp.
CCGTTTGAATGATCGGCTGCGAAACGGCTTGCCGCATTTGATGCCGGTGTCATGAACCGGCATGCGGTCCGGCCATTATTTGATGAGGAATTTTTCCTTGTTTGCCGTGTCGATCCAGCGCGGAGCCTTGCCGCGGCCGGACCAGGTTTCTCCGGTTTCCGGATTGCGGTATTTCGGTGCGAGGGGAGCGCGTACCGTGCCGCTTTTCTTTTTGCCGGTATAACCGAGATCGGCCAGTGTAATGCCGTATTCGGCCATGGTCATCTTGATTTGGGCAATGGCATTGGAGATTTCGTTTTTGCGCAGTTCCTCGGCTTCATGCTGAAGCTGTCTGATCTGATCCTGTAACTGTTTGTAGGTTGCCATGATTTTTCCTGATTGAATGCCGGAAGCGTATGGTTCGGGTTTTCCGGTCGGTTTTAGGATAATGAAACGATTTTTATCGGAATAATTATATATTTTATAATTGCCTTTGCAATAAATAAAGCGCATTTTTAATGGATTATCGCAAGGTATGCTTTATTTGTTTCTTTTTGTTACAGGTTTTTGACGGCGGTATGCCGGTAATCGGCAATGCACCAGCGGTGTTTATGTCGCACCGGTATTTCAGGCGGAAATGGTGGTGCGGTGTTTTCCGGCGATCCATTGATCGGGTGTGATAATGGTGAAATAGCCGTTTTTCCGGTTTTTTATCGCCAGTTTCAATAATGCCTTGTCTTTGGTTATCAGGCATGATGCATGGGCATCATAGGCCAGTTCCATGAATTTCTGGTCGTCCTTGTCGCGGCAGACGGGAAGGGTGCGATAATCGCGTTTTTCGGGATCGATTATCCGGATGTGCCGGTCGAAGGCCTGTTTCGACAGTTCTTTTTCCGTTTCGTCCAGCGCCAGTTTCGGATAATCGAGGACGCGCAGCCATTCGCTGCGGCAATCTTCACGCGTGATGGCGATCAGGGTGTTGTCCTGTATGGCTTTCAGGAGATCGGATGCGAGTGCGTCATGGAAAACAAAAAGATCCAGACAAATATTGGTGTCCAGAACGGCCAGTTCGGATTTCATGTGGCGGTTTATCGGTTCGGGAGAAAATAATGCTCGTGATTTTATCACCCTCGAAGCGGCAGCGCTTTCAGGGTTTGCCGGTGGACGGGGTGTGGCAGAAAAAGTTGTTCGGTTATCCCCGGTGGCTGGACAAGGCTGAAAAGGTGGCTGCCGTGCTGAAATCGTGGGCGCCGCATGAGATGGCGCGCCATTTGCGTGTTTCCGATTCGCTGGCGGTACGCGAGGCGGCGCTTTTCGATGGCTGGAACAGTGCTGCCGTTTATCCGCAAGTCGTCCCGGCGGTACTGGCTTATGACGGGGATGCCTACCGGACGCTGGACGCGGTGGCCATGTCGGGGGAAAACTGGTTGTATCTGAACCGGCACCTGCGGATTTTGTCGGCCTTGTACGGAGTGATGAAGCCGTTCGATCTGGTGGTGCCATCGCGTGTCGGTTTCGATACGACGGCTGTGCGTCCCGAGGGGATCGGCTTGTATGATTACTGGCGCGATGCGGTGACGCAATCGCTGAATCGTGCGATGGAAGAAACGGGCGACGATGTGCTGGTGAATCTGGCGTCTGCCGAGTTTTCGCGGGTTGTGGACAGACGCGCGCTGGCCGGGAAGATGGTGACGCCGGTGTTTCAGGAAATGCGGCAGGGCAAGGCGCGTGTGGTGAGTCTGTATGCCAAGCAGGCAAGGGGGCTGATGATGCGTTATGCCGCCGTGCATGCGATTGTGGATGCCGGAGAACTCAGACGGTTCGATGAAGGGGGGTATCGTTTCGATGAGACGGCTTCGGATGATGCCGTCTGGGTTTTCCGGCGCTAGTCGTTCATGACTGGTGTTGCCGGATTTCGGCGATCAGGGAATCTGCGCCTTCGGTTTCGAGCCGGATGACCAGTTTGCGGTGATGGCGGACGGCCTGGTTCCAGCTTGCGAAGCGCCAGCGGGGTTCGAGTTCGTCGGGCAGGCCGAATATTTTGGTTTCGAACAGTTGTTTTTCTCCGTTGCCGAATGCGTGGTCGATGCCGGTGAAGATGGTCGAGACCAGCCATTGTCCGACCTGATTCTGTTCGATGATGCGGTTGGCGGCCGATTTCATGCCGGTGACGTATTCTTCCAGTGTGCAGGGCACCGGTTTTTTGCCGACCAGTTTGTAGAGGTGGCCGGCCAGCAGATCGTCGGGATTGTCGGACGGTGTTTCGTTTCGGGTGTCGCTCATCGGCTGTCTTTCATGGTGGGAAAAGCACGATTGTAACGGACAATCGTCCCGCCGGCGTGCCGGTATGTTTGAAAGCGCGGGTGGCTTGACTATAATGGGCCGGTCGGCCGGAGCGGGTTCCGGCCGGGTTAACCGACAGGAATTGCACGATGTCTGTATATGAAAATCTGAAAGCGTTGAATATTACGTTGCCGGCGGTGGCCAAACCGGTGGCGGCTTATGTGATGTATGTCAAATCCGGCAATCTGGTTTATCTCTCCGGTCATATCGCCAAAAAGGACGGCAAACCGCTGGTGGCGCAGTTCGGCCGCAATATCTCGGTCGAGGAAGGCAAGCAGGCCGCTCGCCGGACGGCGATCGATTTGCTGGCGACCTTGCAGGATGCCTGCGACGGTGATCTGAACCGTGTCCGCCGGATCGTCAAGATGGTTTCGCTGGTCAATTCCACGGATGATTTCACCGATCATCATCTGGTGACGAATGGCGCATCCGAGTTGCTCGTCGAAGTGCTTGGCGATGCGGGACGTCATGCCCGTTCCGCTTTCGGTGTGGCGCAGATTCCGACAGGCGCCTGTCTGGAAATCGAATTGATCGCGGAAATCGCCTGATTCCGCCTTGCCCGCCCTTGCGGTATCGCCGCAAGGGCGGGGTATCAGCGAGTGTGTTCCGGCAAAGGGTTACGGGAGCGCTTCGAGTGCGACTGGCGTGAAGCGCGATTCGACGGCTTTGCCTTTGCGGGCGCGTTTGCCGGTATGGGCTGCGAGGGCGTTTCCGGTGATGCGGACCTCGTAGCGTTTTTCGTTTTTTGCCTGACAGACGACGAGGCAGCCGGTTTCGCCGACTGCGATGGCGGCCTTGAGTTTTTCGCCGGTGTCGAGTCCCATCAGGATGACGCCGCGCCCGCCGGATGAGAGGGTGCGCAGTTCGGCGGTTTCAAACAGCAGCAGTCGGCCCTTTTCGGAAAGGGCGGCGATCCATTTGTCGTCTGTTGAAATGGCGACGGGCGGCAGCAGCGTTTCGCCGTTTTCCAGATTGACGAACGATTTGCCATTGCGTACCCGGCTGGCCATGTCGGAGACGCGGGCGGAAAAGCCATAGCCGGAATCCGTGGCGATCAGGACGACGGTGTCCGGCGATCCGATGAAGTACCGGATGATGGTTTCATCCGTTCCGGTTTCGGCGAACGTGGTCAGCGGCATGCCGTCGCCGCGCCCGCCGGGGAGCTGGTGGACGGGGACGGTATAGACGCGCCCTGTCGATGAAAATGCCAGCAGCAGGTCGGTGCTGCGGCATTCACGCGAGAACAGCAGACTGTCGCCGGACTTGAAGGACAGTCCGGAGAGGTTCAGTCCGTGTCCCGTTCGCTGGCGCAGCCAGCCGTTTTGCGAGATGACGACGGTGACCGGTTCATCGGTGATTTTCTGTTCCACCGTCGCTTTTTGCGCTTCCTCGATGAGGGTGCGCCGCTTGTCGCCGTATTGTTTGCGGTCGGCCTCGATTTCACGAATGATGAGCCGTTTCATCGAGGCGGGGTGTTCCAGAAGGTCGTGCAGGGTGTCTTTTTCCTTGCGCAGGTCGGCCAGTTCCTGTTCGATCCTGATTTTTTCCAGTCGCGCGAGCTGGCGCAGCCGGATTTCCAGAATGTCCTCAGCCTGTCTTTCGGAAAGGTGAAAGGTGGCGATCAGGGCGGTTTTCGGTTCGTCGGATTCACGGATGATCCGGATGACCTCGTCGATATTGAGCAGGACGATTTCCCGTCCTTCCAGTATGTGGATGCGTTCATCGACGCGGCCAAGTCGCCAGCCGGTGCGGTGGCGGACGGTCACGAAGCGGAATTCGATCCATTCCCTGAGGATATCGGCAAGGTTTTTCTGTCCCGGTCGCCCGTCGATGCCGATCATGACGAGATTGACGGGGGCGTTGCCTTCGAGGGAGGTATGTGCCAGCAGGGTTTGCATGAATTCGTCGGGTTCGATACGCCGGGATTTCGGCTCGAATACGATGCGTACCGGCGCTTCGCGGCTGGATTCGTCGCGGACGGTGTCCAGTATGCCCAGTATGTGCTGGCGCAACGCGATTTGTTCGGACGAGAGGGCTTTTTTGCCGCTTTTGACTTTCGGATTGGTCAGTTCCTCGATTTCTTCCAGTACTTTTTGCGTGGATGTGCCGGGCGGCAGTTCGGTGACAACGGCTTGCCATTGTCCGCGTGCCAGTTCCTCGATTTTCCAGCGTGCGCGTACTTTCAGGCTGCCACGTCCGCTGGCATAGATGTCGGCGATGACCGACGCCGGTGTGATGATCTGGCCACCGCCGGGAAAGTCGGGGCCCGGCATGATCGCCATGAGTTCGGCATGGGTGATGTCCGGATTGCGGATCATGGCGATGGCGGCGCGTGCCACTTCATCGAGATTGTGCGACGGGATTTCAGTCGCCAGACCCACGGCGATGCCGGATGCGCCGTTGAGCAGGGTGAACGGCAGGCGTGCCGGCAGCAGCCGCGGTTCCTTTGCGGAGCCGTCGTAGTTGTCCTGGAATTCGACCGTGCCCTGTCCGATTTCGTCAAGCAGCAGGGCTGCGATCGGGGTCAGGCGCGCTTCGGTGTAGCGCATGGCGGCCGCGCCGTCTCCATCGCGCGAACCGAAGTTGCCGTGGCCGTCGATCAGGGGGTAGCGCATGGAAAAGTCTTGCGCCATTCTCACCAGTGCGTCATAGACGGACTGGTCGCCGTGCGGATGCAGTTTGCCCAGCACGTCGCCGACGACGGCAGCCGATTTGCGCGGTTTGGCGTCGGAGGCCAGTTTCAGTTCGTTCATCGCGTAAAGGATGCGGCGCTGGACGGGTTTCTGGCCGTCGCAGACGTCCGGCAGGGCGCGTCCCTTGACGACGGAAATGGCGTAGTCGAGATAAGCCCTTTCGGCGAAACTGGCGAGCATCAGGGTTTCATGCGGGGCTTCGTCGGCCGGTGGATCGTCGAACAGTGTGGGTTGAAAGCTCATGACGCGGTGTCCATTAAGAAGATTCGGCTAGATGTCGGCGTCGGCTTCGTTGCCGTGTTCTTCCATCCAGCTCCGTCGGGCAGCGGCTTCGCCCTTGCCCATGAGCATCTGGAAGCGTTTTGCCGATTCTTTCGGGGTCAGGTCTCCGAAGGTGACGGGCAGCAGGCGGCGCGTGTCCGGATTCAGGGTCGTCTCCCAGAGTTGTTCGGCATTCATTTCACCCAGTCCCTTGAAGCGGGAGATGCCCAGCGCATTGTCCCTGACGCCTTCGCTGCGGAGTTTTTCGAGAATGCCGTTCAGTTCGGCATCGTCGAGTGCATACAGTTTCTGGATGGGTTTTTTGCCGCGCGCCGGCGCATCGATACGGTACAGCGGCGGGCGGGCGACATGGATGTGGCCGTTTTCGATCAGGCGCGGGAAGTGCCGGAAAAACAGGGTCAACAGCAAGACCTGGATATGCGAACCGTCCACGTCGGCATCGGAAAGGATGCAGATTTTGCCGTAACGCAGTCCGGACAGGTCCGGGTTGTCGTTTGCGCCATGCGGATCGACGCCGATGGCGACGGCGATGTCGTGGATTTCCTGATTGGCGAACAGGCGGTCTTTTTCGGTTTCCCAGGAATTGAGGACTTTGCCGCGCAGGGGCAAAATGGCCTGGAATTCCTTGTCGCGTCCCATTTTCGCCGAACCGCCTGCGGAATCGCCTTCGACAAGGAACAATTCATTGCGGCGGATGTCGTGCGATTCGCAATCGGTGAGTTTGCCGGGCAGCACGGCGACGGCCGAGGATTTTTTCTTTTCGACTTTTTGCTGTTGCCGCATCCGTGACTGGGCCTGCCGGATGACCAGATCGGTGAGCTTGCGGCCGTATTCGACGTTCTGGTGGAGCCAGTTCTCGAAAGCGGGGCGCACGAAATGGGAGACGAGACGCACGGCGTCGCGTGAGTTCAGGCGCTCCTTGATCTGTCCCTGGAATTGCGGGTCGAGTACGCGCGCCGACAGGACGAAGGACGCGCGGGCGAATACGTCTTCGGGCAGCAGGCGTATGCCTTTGGGTAACAGGGAATGGATTTCGGCGAAACTTCTCACGGCATTGAACAGACCATCGCGCAGACCGCTTTCATGGGTGCCGCCGGCAGGGGTGGGGATGAGGTTGACGAACGATTCACGCACAGGCGGGCCTTCGGTTGTCCATGCGACGACCCATGCCGCGCCTTCGCCCTCGGCAAAGCCTTCGTCACGACTGGCGTACCGGGCGTCTTCAAAGAGCGGGATGACGGTTTCTTCGCCGCCGGTGATCCCGAGTGCCTCGGACAGGTAGCCGCGCAGGCCGTCCCGGTATTGCCAGGTGTCGGTTTCCCCGGTGATCCGGTTCTCCAGACGTACCTGAACACCCGGCAGCAGGATGGCTTTCGATTGCAACAGGTGTTTCAGTTCGGCCAGCGGGATTTCCATGCTGTCGAAATAGCGCGCGTCTGGCCAGATGGTGACTTTGGTGCCGGATTTTTTTTCGCCGCGCATCAGGGGGCGCGATGTCAGCGGTTCGGAGACTTCGCCGTCGGTGAAGGCGATCTTGTGTTGCTGTTTTTCGCGCCAGACGGTGACTTCGATCCGTCTGGACAGCGCATTGGTCACGGAAACGCCCACGCCGTGCAGTCCGCCGGAAAAGGCATAGGCGTTGTCGCCACCCTTGGCGAATTTCCCGCCGGAATGCAGACGGGTGAAAACGATTTCGACTGTCGGCACTTTTTCTTCCGGATGGATGCCCACCGGAATGCCGCGGCCGTCGTCTTCCACACTGATGCTGCCGTCGGTGTCGATGGTGACGGAAATGTTGTGGCAATAGCCGCCGATGGCTTCGTCGGATGCGTTGTCGATCACTTCGGTCACGATATGCAGCGGGTTTTCCGTACGGGTGTACATGCCGGGACGCTGCCTGACCGGCTCGAGTCCTTTCAGGACGCGGATCGACTCTTCGCTGTATGCGGATTTTTTCTCTGCCATGATGGTGTCGCGGTGTGCCGTTTTCTGACGGGGGCCGTCGATTGTACCGGACGTATGCCGGATTGGCCTGAAAGTGCGAAGTATAAGGCAATTTCGGGATGCAGGCGGACTGTTTTGGCGCAAGGCGACAGTTATGGGAGAACCCTTGCATCCGCTACAAAGTCTTACCTGTTGATATTATTGGTATTCCTGCCCGTTTACATTGCGGATCGCGCTTTTCGCGTATATAATAAGGAGCTTGTTACGGTTTCGTCCATTTTTTGGATGGCACGGGGTTGAAATCAGGATATGGGCTTGCGCCCATTTTTTTTTCATTGCGCGCCCCGTTGCCGGGGATGAACCGTGTGCCCTTGCATCGCAAGCCGATGACGGGGAGAAACGGAATTTGAACGGGAGCAAGGTCTTGTTGCAGGAACTGGTTGAAAAAACAGTCAATGGTTGCGGGTACGATCTGGTCGATCTGGAACGGGCGCCCGGCGGCATTTTGCGCGTATATATCGATTTTTTGCCGGAAGATGCCGCAGACAAAAGCATTACGGTGAACGATTGCGAAACGGTCAGTCATCAGCTTTCCCGTGTGCTGATGGTCGAGGATGTCGATTATGACCGGCTGGAAGTGTCGTCTCCGGGGCTTGACCGTCCGCTGAAAAAGTTGCAGGACTTTGTCCGTTTTGCCGGGATGCTGGCGCATGTGAAACTGCGCAGGCCGGTAGCCGGCATGGGAAACCGGAAGACGTTTCAGGGAATTCTGTTGCCGCCCGAAGGGGATGAGCTCTCGCTGGAATTCGAGGGAAACGACAGGGAAAACATTTCGGTTTTACATTTTACGATCGCTGATATAGACAAGGCACGCTTGGTGCCGCAGGTGAATTTTAGGAGTCGCAAGGCATGAGTCTCGAAATTCTGCAATTGGTTGACGCGCTGGCGCGCGAAAAAAACGTGGACAAGGAAATCGTTCTGGGTGCGCTCGAACATGCGTTGGCACTGGCCACGAAGAAACGTTATCCGGGGGATGTGGATATCCGTGTCGCCATCGACCGGCAGACCGGGGATGTGGAAACTTTCCGCCGGTGGCATGTCGTGCCCGACGAGGCCGGACTCCAGCAGCCCGATCAGGAGATGCTGTACTTCGAGGCGAAGGAGCAGTTCCCCGATATCGAGGTGGGCGACTATATCGAGGATCCTGTCGAGTCGGTCGATCTCGGTCGCCGCTTCGCGCAGGATACCAAGCAGATCGTCTTGCAGCGTATCCGCGATGCCGAACGTGAACAGATTCTCCAGGATTTCCTCGATCGCGGGGATGCGCTGGTGACCGGTACGATCAAGCGCATGGAACGGGGCGATGCCATCGTCGAGTCCGGCAAGGTCGAGGCACGGTTGCCGCGTGACCAGATGATCCCGAAGGAAAATCTGCGAGTGGGAGACCGTGTCCGTGCCTATATCCTGCGTGTGGAACGGGGACCGCGCGGCCCGCAGGTCATTTTGTCGCGTACCGCACCGGAATTCATCGTCAAGCTTTTCGAACTGGAAGTGCCGGAAATCGAACAGGGGCTTCTGGAAATCAAGTCGGCGGCGCGTGATCCGGGTGTGCGCGCCAAGATCGCGGTATATGCCCATGACAAGCGGATCGATCCGATCGGTACCTGCGTGGGCATACGCGGCTCGCGCGTGCAGGCCGTGACCGGCGAACTCGGTGGCGAGCGGGTCGATATCGTTTTGTGGTCGGAAGATCCTGCGCAGTTCGTGATCGGCGCGCTGGCGCCTGCCAATGTCACGTCCATTGTGGTCGATGAGGACAAGCATGCGATGGATGTGATCGTCGATGAGGAAAATCTGGCGATCGCCATCGGCCGCAGCGGGCAGAACGTCCGTCTGGCGACGGAACTGACCGGCTGGAAAATCAATATCATGACGGCAGAGGAATCGGCCGACAAGACGGCGATGGAAAAGGCGGAATTGCGCAAGCTGTTCATGGAAAGACTCGATCTGGATCAGGAAGTCGCCGATGTGCTGATCGACGAAGGTTTTACCTCGCTGGAAGAAATCGCTTATGTGCCGATCAGCGAAATGCTGGAAATCGAGGCGTTCGACGAGGAAACGGTCAATGAAATCCGCCAGAGGGCCCGCGATGCCCTGATTGCCGAAGCGATCGTTTCGGAAGAAGGCATGTCCGGCATGGAAGAAGCCCTGTCCGGGCTGGAGGGCATGAGCCGAAGCGTGGCGGGCAAACTGGGACTGGCCGGCGTCAAGACGCTGGAACGCTTCGCGGGACTGGCTTATGACGAATTCGGCGCGATTCTGGCCTTGCCGACCGAACGTGCGCGCCAGTTGCTCGAAAATGAATTTGCCGATGTGACAGATGAGGAAATGAAACTGATCGACGCCAAGTATGACGACGAAGCGAAGGAATTGCAGGCGCGTGCCTGGAAACTGATGGAATCCCGATAGGATTTTCACGCTCCCGTTACCGGATTTGCCGCATCTATTGGAAGAAAGAGGAAGGAATGGCGATTAACAATGTAGCCCAATTTGCTGCCGAACTGAATATGCCTTCGGAC
Organism: uncultured Oxalobacter sp.; assembly: GCA_934270705.1. GTDB lineage: Bacteria > Pseudomonadota > Gammaproteobacteria > Burkholderiales > Burkholderiaceae_D > Oxalobacter. The sequence goes on from CAKQQG010000014.1 coordinate 9,821, forward strand.
GTGCTGTTGAAACAGCTGCGCGATGCCGGCGTGGAAAAGCGATCGGTCAATGATGTCCTGAGCAAGGAAGACAAGGACAAGTTGCTGAATCATTTGCGCAGTGTGCATGGCACGCAGAGCGGCGAAAAACGCAAGATTTCGCTGACTCGCAAGGAAACGAGCGAAATCAAGCAGGCCGATGCGTCCGGCAAATCCAGAACGATTCAGGTCGAAGTCAGAAAGAAACGGACGTTTGTCAAACGGGATGAACAGGCGTTGCGTTCCGAAATCGAACAGAGACGTGCGGCGGCTTCTGTCATCGACGAAGCGGAAAAACAGCGCCGTGCCGAGGAAGCCCGCCGTCAGGCCGAGCTGATCGCGCGGCAGGAAGCCGAGTTGCGTGAAAAACAGGCGCAGCAGGCGAAGATGGAAGCGGAAAAACAGGCGCGTATCAAGGCCGAGGAACAGGCGCGTGCGGAAGCGGAGGCGATCCGCAGGAAAGAAGCCGAACAGCGTGAGGCGGCTGAAAAGATGCGGCAGGAGGCTCAGCGCAAGGAAATGGAAAAGCAGCAGCTCGCGGCAGAGGAAAAAGCGGCTGCCGAAACGGCAAAGAAGGCGGAAATGGCAAGATTGGCTGAAGAAGCCGCCCGTGCGGAAAAGGCACGGAAAGAAGCTGAAGCGGAACGGATCCGGCGCGCGGAAGAAGCCGCGCGCGCGCGCAAGGCGGTCGAGGATGAAGTCGCCCAGATCAAGGCCATGATGAGCGGCGCGGCACGCAAGGTCGTCCGTCAGCAGGCCAAACCGGCGCCGGCCGCAGTACCGGCTGCCGCACAGACTGCGGTGCCGGCGGAAAGCCGCGATACGGCGAGAAAGGCGGCACCCGCTGCCAGACCTGCGCAGCAGCAGCCGGCAGCGGCCAGACCATCGGACAAAAAATCCGCATCGGGCAAACCGGAGAAAAAGTCTTCCGCAGACAAAAAGGCGGCCAGAACGGCATGGCAGGAAGAATCCGGCAGAAAGCGCGGCTCCGGCATGAAAACCCGTGGTGGCGATGCCGGAGGACGCGAAGGCGGCTGGCGCAGCATTTCTGGTGGTCCGAAGGGACGCCGTCATGCTCCGGTGATAGATCGTGAAAGCAATTTCCATCAGCCGACCGAGGCGATCGTCCATGATGTCTATGTGCCTGAAACCATTACAGTGGCCGAACTGGCGCACAAGATGGCAGTCAAGGCGTCCGAAGTCATCAAGCAGCTCATGAAACTGGGTCAGATGGTGACGATCAATCAGGTGCTGGATCAGGAAACGGCCATGATTCTTGTCGAGGAAATGGGGCATCGTGCCTTTGCCGCCAAGATTCAGGACGTGGAAGCGCAGCTCGAAGAAATGGGCAAGAACGAAAATGCCGAATTGCTGCCGCGCGCTCCGGTCGTTACGGTCATGGGGCACGTCGATCACGGCAAGACATCGCTTTTGGATTACATCCGCCGTACCAAGATCGCATCCGGCGAAGCGGGCGGCATTACGCAGCATATTGGTGCATATCACGTCAAGACGGCACGCGGTATCGTGACTTTCCTGGATACGCCGGGTCACGAAGCGTTTACCGCCATGCGTGCACGCGGCGCGAAAGCGACCGATATCGTCATTCTGGTCGTGGCTGCCGACGACGGCGTCATGCCGCAGACCAAGGAAGCGATCTCGCATGCCAAGGCGGCCGGTGTGCCGATCGTTGTCGCTATCAACAAGGTGGACAAGCAGGGCGCCAACATCAATCGTGTGACGCAGGAACTGATCGCCGAACAGGTCGTGCCGGAAGAATACGGCGGCGATTCCCCTTTTGTTCCGGTGTCGGCCAAGACGGGGCAGGGCATCGATTCCCTGCTGGAAAACGTGTTGTTGCAGGCGGAAATCCTTGAACTGAAAGCACCGGTCGATACCATGGCCAAAGGTATCGTGATCGAAGCGCGTCTGGACAAGGGACGCGGTCCGGTGGCGACAGTGCTGGTTCAGTCCGGTACGTTGCATCGTGGCGATGTGGTATTGGCAGGACCGGAATACGGGCGTGTCCGTGCCATGCTCGATGAAAACGGCAAGGCCATTACCGAAGCGGGGCCGAGCATTCCGGTGGAAATCCAGGGGCTGACGGGGGTACCGTCCGCCGGTGAGGAAATCATCGTATTGAACGACGAACGCAAGGCACGTGAAATCGGTCTGTTCCGTCAGGGCAAGTTCCGTGACGTCAAGCTGGCCAAACAGCAGGCCGCCAAACTGGAAAATATGTTCGACCAGATCGCCGAAGGTGAGATCAAGACATTGCCGCTCATTATCAAGACCGACGTTCAGGGGTCGCAGGAAGCCTTGTCTGCTTCGCTGCTCAAACTGTCCAACGACGAAGTGCGCGTGCAGGTCATTCATGCTGCCGTCGGTGGCATTACGGAAACGGACGTCAATCTGGCGCTCGCGTCCAAGGCGGTCATCATCGGTTTCAACACCCGTGCGGATGCACAGGCACGTCATCTGGCGGAAACGAACGGCGTCGATATCCGTTACTACAACATCATTTACGATGCGATCGATGATGTGAAAGCGGCGATGTCGGGTATGCTTGCGCCTGAAAAACGCGAACATGCGCTGGGTCTTGTCGAAATCCGCCAGGTCATTATGGTCAGCCGTGTCGGTGCGATCGCAGGCTGTTTCGTGACCGAAGGGCTGGTGCGCCGCGGTGCGCCGGTACATCTGTTGCGTGACAATGTGGTGATCTGGTCGGGTGAAATCGATTCGCTCAAACGCTTCAAGGATGATGTCAAGGAAGTCAAGGCCGGTTTCGAGTGCGGTCTGACGCTGAAAAATTACAATGACATCAAGGTCGGCGACCAGATCGAAGTCTATGAAATTCAGGAAATCGCGCGTACCCTGTGATTTTTCTCGTGCAATGGCTGTTATTTGGGGTATGGTAATGACTGTGGTTATCTATTGAGGGGAGTGGATCATGGCAAGACACAGCAAATCGATTCCCGGCCGCAGCTTGCGTGTGGCTGATCAGATCCAGCGCGATCTGTCCGATATCATTTTTTCGGAACTGAAAGACCCGAATGTCGGGATGGTGACGATCACGGAAGTGAAAGTCACGCCCGATTACGCCAATGCAAAGGTGTATATCACGATGCTGGACGACAAACCGGAGACGGTGCACAAGACGCTGGCGAGTCTGCAACATGCTTCAGGTTTCATCCGGATGCAGTTGGGCAAACGGCTGCATATCCATACCCTGCCGCAGCTGACTTTCGTGTATGACAATTCGATTGCCGAAGGTATCGCCTTGTCCCATCTGATCGATGTGGCCAATTCGGAACGCGCAAAGGACGATGAAGAAAACTGACGGCGTGTTGCACCTGCCGTTTGCGGAAATGTGACTGATTCATGAAAGCGCCTTCGTCCGCCAAAAGAAAACGTCTCGATATCAGTGGTGTCCTGTTGCTGGACAAGCCGGCCGGTTTGTCCAGCAATGATGCTTTGATGCGCGCCAAACGGATCGTCAATGCGAAAAAAGCGGGGCATACCGGTACGCTCGATCCGTTCGCTACCGGTCTGTTGCCGGTCTGCTTCGGAGAAGCGACCAAGTTTTCGCAGGATTTGCTCGACGCAGACAAGACTTACGAGACGGTCGTGTATCTGGGCGTGAAAACGGAAACGGGCGATACGGAAGGGGCCGTACTCGAAACGGCGACATCGCCGTTGCCTTCGGTTGAAGAAATCGGCCGGATATTGCCACGGTTTACGGGAGCGATCCGGCAAGTCCCGCCGATGTATTCGGCACTGAAACGGGACGGCAAACCGTTGTATGAATATGCGCGCGCAGGTATCGAACTGGAACGCGAGGCAAGGGAGGTGACGATCCACGAACTGGTATTGCTCGACTATACGGCACCCCGCCTGCGTTTGCGGGTCACGTGCAGCAAGGGAACCTATATCCGGGTGCTGGGTGAGGATATCGGTGAAGCGCTGGGATGCGGCGCGCATCTCGAAGCGTTGCGGCGTACCCGTGTCGGTGCGCTGGAGATCGGTCAGGCAATACGTCTTGACGATCTGGAAAGCCGTTTCGCCGATGCGGAAACGCCTTCGGAATTTCCGCTTGAACCAGTCGATTTTCTGCTTTCGTCGTGTCCGGCCGTCATGCTCGATGCCGCACTGGCCGGACGGTTCTCCAATGGCCAGCGTCTGTCTGTCGTGAAAGAACGGATTGCCACATCCGTCAAGCCAGGACGATGCCGTGTCTATGACGCCGCACGGGGTATTTTTCTTGGAACGGCGCAGCTGCGCGGCGACGGGATACTGGCGCCGGAGCGTCTGGTATCGTTGTCGCGCCCGCCGGTGTGACGTTTCACGCCGGTTTTAATTTTTCCGCATTTTCGGCGGCCTGATTCGGGCGTGCTAAAATATCCAGTTATCCTCTTTTTCAATTTTTCTAATTTTTATGTCTGAAACCAAACGCGCAATCCGCAACGTCGCGATTATCGCGCATGTCGATCATGGCAAAACCACGCTGGTCGATCAGTTGTTGCGGCAATCCGGAACGTTCCGCGAAAACCAGGCCGTCAGTGAACGGGTGATGGATTCCAACGATCTGGAAAAGGAACGCGGGATTACCATTCTCGCCAAGAACTGTGCCGTGGAATATCAGGGTACGCATATCAATATCGTCGATACGCCGGGACATGCCGATTTCGGCGGCGAAGTGGAACGGGTGCTGTCGATGGTGGACGGCGTCTTGCTGCTGGTCGATGCCGTGGAAGGCCCGATGCCGCAGACACGTTTCGTGACGCGCAAGGCGCTGGCGCTCGGTCTGAAACCGATTGTGGTCATCAACAAGATCGACCGTCCGGGCGCACGTCCCGACTGGGTCATCAATGCCACGTTCGAGTTGTTCGACAAGCTCGGCGCGACGGAAGAACAGCTGGATTTTCCGGTGATCTATGCGTCCGGGCTGAACGGTTATGCGGGACTGGACGAAAATATCCGTTCCGGCGACATGCGTCCGCTTTTCGATGCCATTCTGGAATACGTACCGGTCAGGGATGCCGATCCGGACGGCCCGTTCCAGATGCAGATTTCCTCGCTGGATTATTCGTCGTATGTCGGCAAAATCGGTATCGGACGGATTAACCGCGGCCGTGTGAGGGGCTTGCAGGATGTCGTGGTCATGAACGGCCCGGAATCGACGCCGATCCGTGCGCGTATCAATCAGGTACTCTCGTTCAAGGGACTGGAACGCAAGGTGATCGACGAAGCCTCGGCAGGCGACATCGTGCTGATCAACGGTATCGAGGATATCGATATCGGTTCGACGGTATGCGATCCGGAACATCCCGATGCCTTGCCGATGCTGACGGTGGATGAACCGACGCTGACGATGAATTTCATGGTCAACACTTCGCCTTTCGCCGGCCGTGAAGGCAAGTTCGTCACCAGCCGCCAGTTGCGTGAACGGCTGGAACGCGAACTGAAATCCAATGTGGCCTTGCGGGTCGCGCCGACCGACGACGACACGGTCTTCGAGGTATCCGGACGCGGTGAATTGCATCTGACGATCCTGATCGAAAACATGCGTCGTGAAGGCTATGAACTGGCGGTATCCCGTCCGCGTGTGGTGTACAAGACCATCGACGGTGTCAAGCATGAACCGTATGAAGCGTTGACGGTGGATGTGGACGAAGCCAATCAGGGCGGTGTCATGGAAGAACTGGGACGCCGCCGTGGTGAATTGCAGGACATGCAACCCGATTCCAAGGGCCGGGTGCGTCTGGAATACCGGATTCCGGCGCGTGGCCTGATCGGTTTCCAGAGCGAATTCATGACCCTGACGCGTGGCACCGGCATCATGAGTCATGTGTTCGACGGTTATTATCCGGTGGACCCGAACCGGCCGGACGCCGGCAGACGCAGGAACGGTGTGCTGATTTCGCAGGAAGACGGTGCTGCGGTCGCCTATGCATTGTGGAAACTCCAGGATCGCGGCAGGATGTTCGTCAGCCACAACGATCCGGTTTACGAAGGCATGATTATCGGCATTCATTCACGTGAAAACGATATTGTCGTCAACCCGATCAAGGGCAAACAGTTGACCAATATCCGTGCCGCCGGTACCGATGAGGCCGTCCGGCTGGTGCCGCCCATCCAGATGTCGCTGGAATATGCCGTCGAATTCATCGAGGACGACGAACTGGTGGAAGTCACGCCGAAAAGCATCCGATTGCGCAAGCGGTATTTGTCCGATATCGATCGTCGCCGCGCCAATCGTGCGTCATGATGTTGGGCATTGCAGCAAAAAAGGAGCCGTCAGGCTCCTTTTTTTGCATCCTGCATCTATCGGCGTTCGGCAACGGCGAAAGGCGGAACGGAAAAAACCGTCTGGAATGCGGAAAACACTGAAAGTTGCATCGGCGCGACAGTATGGACAAATAGCAGACTGGCGGATGCATACAGACAATTGTCGATTGTTTAAATTCAAAAACAGGTGCGATAAAGACGGTTTTTCCGGATTTTCGGTTGATTTTCTCTGTAAACGGTCTGAATATGTCCGCTGACACCGATATGCAGATACATGCATCGGGTTTTGGCAGGAATGATGGCATGAAAGCGTCGGCTTTTTTTCTTGACACTTTCGTGACGCGCTTGTTTAATGCAAGCATTCCTTGTTGTACTGACTAATGATTAATCGAATGTGGGAGTTGTTGCGTGAATAAAACTGAACTTATCGAACATATTGCCAGGACGGCGGACATTTCCAAGGCTGCCGCGGCCCGTTCGCTGGATGCAGTGATGGATGCGATTACGGAAACGCTGAAAAACAACGGGAGTGTGACGCTGGTGGGTTTCGGAACGTTCAGTGTCGGTGAACGTTCCGCCCGTTCCGGCCGCAATCCGCGTACCGGTGAAGAAATCAGGATCAAATCCGCCAGAATTCCGAAATTCAAGGCTGGCAAATTGCTGAAAGATGCGGTAAACTAGCGCTTCTTTCGACGAAGTGAAAGACGTTGTGAAATTCCGGAAGATGAAGTTGAAAAATTTTCTGGCAATTTTCAGAAAAGCGGTTTATAATAACGATCTTTCACGACATGATAAATGTCGAGTTTGACTGGCTAGGTGATGAAACGGGTGCTTAGCTCAGTTGGTAGAGCGGCGCCCTTACAAGGCGTAGGTCGGGAGTTCGAGGCTCTCAGCACCCACCAAACAGTCAAACAAAAAAGTTTAAGGAGTGGTAGTTCAGTTGGTTAGAATATCGGCCTGTCACGCCGGGGGTCGCGGGTTCGAGTCCCGTCCACTCCGCCACAAACCGAAGGCGAACATTGCGTTCGCCTTTTTTTTTATTGATTTGCAATCATTTCCGAATGGGCAGAGGCTGCCATGCTCGAATTTATACGCAATCACAAACGTCTGACCCAGATCATTCTTCTGGTTTTCATCATTCCTTCCTTTATTTTCGTCGGTGTCGAAGGCTACAAACGTCTGGGTGACGGCGATGCAGTCGCCAAGGTCGCCGGCAAGGCCATTACGCAACAGGAATGGGACAATGCGCAGCGCGAACAGGCTGAACGGCTTCGCCAGCGCGCAGCCATGCAAGGACAGCCTTTCGATTCCAGATGGATCGAATCGCCACGCTTCAAATGGATGGTCTTGCAGAATATGATTACCAGAAGGGTGCTTCTCGTCACCCTCGCCAAGGAAAACCTGACGGTTCCCGAACAGGTCGTCTTGCAGAAAATCCGTGAAATTCCGGGGCTGATCGGTCCTGACGGCAAGCTCAATGAAGCACGTTACAAGGAAGCGCTGGCGGCGCAGGGGCTGACGCCGGAAGGGCATTTCGCCCTGATGGGGCAGGACATGGCGATGCAGCAGATCGCCGCGCCGGTGGAATTTTCCTCGTTCGAACCCAAAGCCGTGATTTCGCGCGTCTGGAATCTGTTCGAACAGGAACGGGAAGTGCAGCGTCTGGTGTTCGATGCCGCCGCGTATCGCGGCAAGGTCAAGGTGACCGACGAAGACCTGAACGCCTTTTACAAGGCGCATGAAGCGCAGTTCACGATTCCCGAACATGCCGATGTGGAACTGGTTGTACTGGATATGCCGACCGTCGCCAAGAGCGTGACGGTCAGCGATGCCGATTTGCAGAGTTACTATACCCAGAATCAGGAGCGGTTCTCGATTCCGGAGGAAAGACGCGCACAGCATATCCTGATCGCCGCCGCCAAGAACGCGCCCGAGTCCGAAAAGGAAGCGGCCAGAAAGAAAGCGGAAGGCATTCTGGCACAGCTCAAGGCCGATCCGTCGCGTTTCGCCGAACTGGCCAAGGCCAATTCGGATGATCCGGGTTCGGCAGGCAAGGGTGGCGATCTCGGATACTTCTCGCGCGGCAAGATGGTCAAGCCGTTCAACGACGCTGTTTTCAGCATGAAAAAGGGCGAAATCAGCGATCTGGTCGAAACCGATTTCGGTTATCACATCATCGTCGTGACCGATATCAAACCGGCAGTCGCCAAACCGCTGGCTCAGGTCAAAGACAGCGTGATGAAGGAGCTGAAACGCCAGCAGACCAACCGCAAGTTCGCGGAAATGTCGGAAACGTTCTCCAATATGGTTTACGAAAAACCGGACAGCCTCAAACCGGTGGCTGACGCACTGAAACTGACGATCCATTCTTTCCGGAATCTGGAGCGTGATCCGGCGGTGGCGGCACGGCAAAATCCGCTGTTGTCCAATCCGAAACTTCTTCAGGCGATTTTCTCCGATGACGCGATCAAGGGCAAACACAATACCGAAGCCATCGAAGTCGCGCCGCAGGTTTTCGTATCGGCACGTATCGTGAAGCATTACCCTGCCGAACTGATGCCGTTCGAAAAAGTCAGACAGGCCGTGACGGCGCAGGTCACGAACGAAAAAGCGATGGCGATGGCCAAAGCCGCGGGAGAAGCCGAGCTGGCACGGTTGAAAGAAGGCGGCGCACCGTCCGGATTTTCGCAGGGAATCATGGTCTCGCGCCAGAAAATCTCGATGGCGGGACGGTCCGATATGGAGCCGATCATGAAAGCGGATGTATCGAAACTGCCGGCCTATACGGGTGTGGCCATGGCGCCGAACGGTTATGTGATTTACCGTATCACGAAGGTGGTCACGCCGCAGAAAGTGGACAAGAATCTGCGTGAAATGATGGGTCGCCAGATGACGAATGTCATGGCGCAGCAGGAACTGGGCGCTTATCTCGAATACCTCAAAGAACAGGCCGATGTCGAAATTCTGGTGAAAAATCCGGAGGAAGAACCGGCCGACGCGGTACCCGGCAATGCCGGTTGAACCATGAAGGGATGGTGAAATGGCACAGCAGATCAGCGACAATCCGTATCTGAAAGATCTGGGACTGGAATTGCTCAGCATGGAAAACGGGGCGGCGGAAGTCGGTATCCGTTTGCGTGAAGAACATATGAACAGCTGGCAGGTGATGCATGGCGGTATCATCATGACGCTTCTGGATGCCTGTATGGCACGTGCCGCCCGTTCGCTGGTGCCGGAACTCACGTCGGCGGCCACGGTGGAAATGAAAACGAGTTTTTTCCAGCCCGGTGGCAAGATCAGCCAGCATATCATCGCCCGTGGACGGGTGCTGCACCGTTCGACGACGATGTATTATTGCGAGGGCGAGATATGGAACGGCGATGCGCTAATCGCCAAGTCGATGGGGACTTTCAAGGTATTCCGGCGCAACGATATCGCGCGGCGTCTCAAAATGACGTCCTCGAAACATCTTCAGGTCGATTCCGCAGATAAAAAGACGTCGTGAAAAGACGGTCGGAACAAGGAAAGGGCATGCCACATGGCATGCCCTTTCCATATCGGCCTAATGATCCGGGCAGGGCATGGGAAGCTGTTTTTCCAGTGTCGTGAAACCGAGAATCAGGCGATATGCATACCATGCCCAGGTCAGGAGCCAGACGATCAGCGCGCCGGGGATACCGATGAAGGTGACGAACAGGACAGAGCCGACGCAACCCCACACGACATACCACCAGAACGAGCGGATTTGCCAGGTATGGTGGGAATAGACGAAGGTATGCGCCGCTTTCGGGCGCGCCAGATAATTCATCACAAGAGGCACGAACGAGAGGATGCCCAGCGTCAGCAAAAAACAGACGGCATGGAACAGGTAAAGCCACCATGCGGTGGCTTGCAATGTATGAAGGGGACGTGTGTCCGCAGTGAAGGTGTCCGGTATCATCATCTTCCTTTCTTTTTCGTCAGGTGGGACGGTACACCGCCGGGGTGTGATGACGTGCCGCCCGTTTTGCGGATATGCCGGATTGCGGCAGCCGTCGTATTGACGTTACGGCATGGACGGGCTTTTTTCTTGATATGACGCAAAAGATGTGAACGACTGCGGTTCGCGCGGATCGTGCATGTATCGCCGGATGCATGCAGGCGGGGCGAAAGAGAGGGCGGCGATCGTGTCAGGGGGTGCCGGAGTCACGATTTGCAAAACGTGCGGGTTGCTTTCCGGCGGTCGTCTGGTTGACCGTGACGGTCTGGAAAAGACGCCCGGGATTTTTTCGGAAAGCGGGACCGATCAGGCGCATGCCCTTGACCCGTTTGATGGCGCCGATCAGATAGACCGCGCCGAGATAGGGCCACCAGCGGTTTCCTGTTTTTTCCATGAAAGCGAAACGTCTGAGCCAGCGGCGGGTGAGACATGGCGGGCGGTAGCATCCGAAATAGCCGCGGCTGATTTCGAAGTTCAGCAGCTTGAGCCAGTCTTTCAGACGCGACAGGCTGAGAAATTCGGCGTATTCCGGCAGGAAATGGTTGCCGGAAAAGCGGCTGAAACGTTGACGGATGCCCCAGAGGCTGGCCGGGTTGAAACCGCTGATGATGACTTGTCCTTCGGGAATCAGTACGCGATTGACTTCACGCAGGATCTGATGGGGGGACTGCGCGAATTCGAAGGCATGCGGCAAGACGATCAGGTCGATCGATTCTGTCGCAAAAGGCAATTCGTCGATATCGTGTACCAGCGAGATGGGAACCGAATGACCGTTCGTTTCGGTCTGGCCTGTTTCGATCATTTGCTTCACTTCGGACGCCGGCATGAACGGATTGGTGTACCAGCGATTGACCATCCGGTTCTCTTTCAGTGCGTTGATTTCGGAAAAACCGATTTGCAGGGCATTGAATCCGAAAATGTCGGCAGAGAGCGTCTGGAACAGGCTTTCTTCCCACTTGAGGATATATTGACCGACCGGCGTCATCAGCCAGTCATGCATGGTCTGGATTTTCGTTTTGGTACGGGATTTTTTCATGACGGTTCTGCCGTATGGTCCCGATTTCAGGAAAAACCTGTCTCCGGTGAAAATGATGGACGGTAAAAGGGATGGAAAAAGACCGGGGCGATTCCCCTGCAACAGAATCATTGTACTGGTTCGTGCCGGTGAAGACTATTGCCTTTTGCAAGAATCGCGCAGAAAAAACAGTTTGCCGCTGCGGTTCTTGACGCATGCCGGATCGGTGGCAAATTATTTTTTGCCACCGGGCATTTATAAGGTATCCTGTCATCGGGAGGTTCAGCCGGATTGCCGTAAATTCGCTGCCGTCTGGTTCTTGTCTTTGACAGAAAAAAGGAGAAAGAAGATGCAGATTGGGCATATTTGTTCGAATAACGTCGTGACATGCAGCTCCGATACAACTGTGCTGGAAGCGGCGCAGCTGATGCGGCGAAACCATGTCGGGACACTGATCGTGATCGAGGAAATCAACGGCATGATGGTGCCGCAGGGGATCGTCACGGATCGTGATATCGTCGTCGTGGTGCTGGCGGAAGGACTGGATCCGAAAAGCATCAAGGTCATCGATATCATGAAGGTCGAACTGATGACGGCTGTCGAGACGGAAGATGTGTTCGAGACGGTCGAGCGGATGCGTTTCAAGGGCGTTCGCCGCATTCCGATCGTGGACAAGATGGGGGGACTGGTCGGCATCGTCAGCGTGGACGATATCTGGAAATTCCTGTCGAAAGAAATCAGCGAGCTGGCCGATGTGACGACACGCCAGCAAACGCGCGAAAAAGTGGCGCGCCGTCGCTGACGGTCGGCGCTGTCGTGACGGAAGGCTGCATGGGCAGCCTTCTTTTTTGTCGCTTTTTCCTGCGGAGCCGCCCGTATCGGGCGGCGGTATCGTCGTCTGCGGTCACGGCAGGCCGGGAAGACGGTTTTGCAGGAAAGTTTCCAGCTTTTCCGGCGGCAGCGGCGGGCTGCACAGGTAGCCCTGTATCTGGTCGCATTCCCATGCCTTGAGGATATCGAGTTGTTGCCGGGTCGAAACGCCTTCGGCGATGACGGCCATGTTCAGGGAATGCGCCATGCCGATGGTGGATTTCACGATGGATTGCATGCCGTCGCTCTCGGTCAGGCCGCTGATGAATGCGCCGTCGATTTTGAGCAGGTCGATCGGAAGCGAGGAAAGGTAGCGCAGGGATGAGTAGCCGGTTCCGAAATCGTCAATGGAAATGGCGATCCCCAGTTTGCGGATGGCGGCGAGGCTGGTGCGGACAGCGTGCATGTTTTCGATCAGGCAGCTTTCCGTGATTTCCAGTTCCAGCATCCCGGGTGGCAGTCCGGTTTCCCGAAGGATGTCTTTAAGCGATGTCGCCAGATGGCCGGTACACAGTTCGGACGTGGAGACATTGAATGCGACTGTCCGGAATAGGCCGGGACGATCGCGCCATTGCATCAGCTGACGGGTCAGATTCTGCCGCACGATACGCCCGATTTTGCCGATCAGTCCGATTTCTTCGGCGAACGGGATGAAGGTGTCGGGCGAAAGCAAGCCTTTCTTTGGATGTCGCCACCGGACAAGGGCTTCCATACCGGTGATTTCTCCGGTTTTCAGCGACAGTCTGGGCTGGTAAAACAGGACGAATTCGTTTTTTTCCACTGCACGGCGCAATTCCGATTCCAGTTTCAGTTTGACGGCGGGTTCGACATGCATGCCGGGATGGAAAAAACGGATGTTGCCGGTCGGTTTCTTGCGGGCTTCGGCCAGTGCGATGTCGGCGTAACGCAAGAGGGTGCGGCTGTCGGTGGCATCGCGCGGGTACAGGCTCGCACCGATGGAAACGGTCACGGAATACGGGTGGCCGGCCAGCGTCATGGGTGCGGTGACGGTTTGCATCAGGCGGGATGCGATGGCTGCGGTATCGGCAGGCGTGCCGATATTTTCGAGCACGATGATGAATTCATCGCCGCCGGCACGGATGACGGTATCGTCTTCATGGACGGCATGAACCAGTCGGCTGGCGATTTGCCGCAGCAAGGCGTCGCCGGTGTCGTAACCGAGACTTTCGTTGACGATACGGAAACGGTTGATATTGAGTTCGAGCAAAGCGAGCATTTTGCCGTTTTTTCGTGAACGCGCGATGGCATCGGGCAAAAAGCTGTCGAGGTAGTTGCGTGTCGGCAGGGATGTGAGCGGATCCGACAGGGACAAATGCCGGTGGGATACAGGCTGGCCGTCCGGCAATGCCGGACGCGATACCAGCAGCGCGAAATCGGGTTGTCCGTTTTCATCGAGCATGAGGCGGACGAGATTGTCTGTCGCAACGTAATGTCCGTTCTTGCAACGGAAGCGTATGGGAACCTCGAATTCTCGCATGGTGTGCCAGAGGTCTTTCCAGGTATGCTGGCTGTGGAAATGGGTATCGGGGTGGATCAGCTCGCACAGGTATGCCGGAAAAGTATCCGGCGTATAGCCGAGCATGCCGGCGAAACGGGCATTGGCGAAACGGACGCTTTCGTCCGGAGCGATTTGCAATATGCCGGCGGGCAAGGCATCCAGCAAGGTTCGGCAGGGCGTCTTGTGCATCGGGACGGCTGAAACCGGCAGGGTGTGTCCGGATCGATTGCCGGAGATCGGGGTGGGGGCGTACATGGATTTCCTTTGGGGATAAACGGCAGTTGCCGGAGTTGTCACAGGGTGCATGGCCAGCTCTTGATGAGCTGTTGCCGGTTACAGTGTAGCTGCGGGGAAAATTCCGTGTTTTATCTGTATCAAGGCGGCGTGAAAAAACGCGGATGCCTGAAAGAAAGCGGAAAACGGCACGGTTTTCGTCATACGGGCACGGAATGAAAAAAGCCGGACGCATGCGTCCGGCCTGTCGGGAAAACGTGTTTCAGGCGTAGGTGTTTTTCCATTCACGCATCGCGGCGAAGGCTTCGACGGGCGTTTCGTGTTGCAGACGCCCCAGCGCTTTCAGTCTTTGCATGACATTCGTACGATCGGCGCGCAGGAAAGGATTGGTGGCTTTTTCGATGCCGATGGTCGAGGGCAGGGTCGGCTGGCGGCGGTTCAGGCGCGCCTGGTCGTTGCGTGCGCGTTCGTCGATCGCGGCGTTGTCCGGTTCGATCTCGCGGGCGAATTTGAGGTTGGAGAGGGTGTACTCGTGTCCGGCGAAAACGGCGGTATCTTCAGGTAATGCCGCCAGTTTGGAAAGCGAGGCGAGCATTTGTTCCGGTGTCCCCTCGAACATCCGTCCGCAACCGGCGCCGAAAAGCATGTCGCCGCAAAACAGCCATTTTTCGGCGGCGGCATAATAGGCGATGTGGCCGCGCGTGTGGCCCGGAACGTCGAGTACCGCCAGCGACAGATCGTCCAGATCGGGCAGCGTGACAGTATCGCCTTCCTGCAACGGTACGGTGACGGACGGGATGTCGTCGTTTTTCGGACCATAAACGGGAACGGGATATTTCGCCAGCAGACCGGCCACACCGGCGGTGTGGTCTTCATGCCGATGTGTCAGTAAAATGGCGGACAGTTGCAGGGAGCGTTTTTGCAGCGTGTCGAGGACGGGGGTCGCGTCGCCAGGGTCGATCACGACGGCATGGGTATGGCTGGCGATCATCCAGATATAGTTGTCGCGGAAGGCCGGAATCGGGCTGACGGCAAGGTTCGAAGCGGTCGCGGATGGCATGGTATCGTGTCTCCCTGAACAAAAAATCCATTATAACCAGAGTTTTGCGCAAGTGTTTGGGATTGACCGATGAACAGTGAGAAAATGACCGAAGTCGAGATTTATACCGATGGCGCGTGCCGCGGCAATCCGGGGCCGGGGGGCTGGGGTGTCTGGATGGTGTCAGGCCCCCATGAAAAGGAACTTTTCGGCGGGGAATCGAATACGACGAACAATCGTATGGAGCTGACGGCGGTCATTTCGGCATTGCGCGCGCTCAAGCGGCCCTGTCGTGTGGTGCTGCATACCGACAGCCAGTATGTCCAGAAGGGTATCAGCGAGTGGATCGTCGGCTGGAAAGCGCGGGGCTGGCGGACGGCAGACAAAAAGCCGGTGAAAAACGCCGACTTGTGGCAGGAACTCGATGAAGCCAGACGCCGTCATGATATCCAGTGGCGCTGGGTCAAGGGACATGCCGGTCATGAAGGCAATGAACGCGCCGACAGGCTCGCCAACAAGGGCGTCGATTCGGTGTTGTGAGCGAAAAGGGGGAAATCATGTTGAAAAAGGCAGGATGGGCGGTCGCGGCACTGGCGTTCGCCGGTTTGTCAACTCTGGCGACGGCGGGAACGATGTCGCCGGAAGTGTACGGTTTCAGAATCGAGAAGATCAACAAGGATGACGATGCCTACCGTTACGGCAATCTGTATTTGCTGACAGGGCCGGACGGCAAGGAACAGTACATCATCGTACGTGACGTTTCGGGCGCGGTCGCCATCGTCAAGCGTGAGCAGCCGGCCAGGGCAGGGACGGGAAAGACGGGCAAATAGTCGGCCGTATGGCGTTTGCCATATCGTGTCCGCTGTCGAATGGTTTCCGTCTGTGAACCGTGATGATGCATGAATGCGCACCACAAGTGTGCATTGCACCGTCAGTGTGCATGAAATCGGGGATGGAAAATGGCGTGCGGGCGAACCGGTAGGGTCAGGATGACAGCACTTTTTCCAGCGCGTCTTGTTTTTCCAGCCATTCTTCTTCAAGGACCGAGAGCTGTCTGGTGCAGGCTGCCTGATCGGCCAGCGTTTTTTTCAGGGTCTCGCGCTGTGCCGGTTCGTAAAGCGTGGTGTCGGCAAGCCGGTTGTCGATCGCCGTTTTTTGTTCGTTGAGCCGGGCGATTTCCCCTTCCAGCCATGCGATCCGTTTTTCCAGCGGTTTTTTCAGGGCCGAAAGCCGTTGCCGTTCTTCGGCTTCCTGCCGTTTCTGTTCCTTGCGGTCGATCGACGGCTTGTTCGCTTTGGGAGCGACAGGTGTTTCTCCGCCGGTTTCCGCTTTTGCCAGCCGGGTGGTAAACAGCCAGTTCCGGTAATCATCCAGATCGCCATCGAATTCACGCAGCCGGTGGTCTGCCACGATATAGAACCGGTCGGTAGTGGCGCGCAACAGGTGCCGGTCGTGCGAGACTAACAGCAGCGTGCCCTCATATTGCGCCAGCGCTTCGGTCAGCGCTTCGCGCATGTCCAGATCGAGATGGTTCGTCGGTTCGTCCAAAAGCAGCAGGTTGGGGCGTTGCCAGACGATCAGCGCCAGCGCCAGCCGTGCTTTTTCGCCGCCTGAAAACGGTGCGACCGGACTGGTGGCCATATCGCCCTGAAAATGGAAGCTGCCCAGAAAATTGCGCAATTCCTGTTCACGGGTATCGGGCGCGATTTTCGAGAGGTGCCACAACGGGGATTCGTCGTTGCGCAGCATTTCCACCTGATGCTGGGCGAAATAGCCGATTTTCAGTCCCTTGCCGGTCGTGAAAACGCCCGAGAGCGGCGGCAGTTCGCCGGCGACGGTCTTGATGAAGGTCGATTTGCCCGCACCGTTGACACCCAGAAGGCCGATCCGTTCGCCGGTTTGCAAGGCGAAGCGGATGTCGGAGACGATCGGGGTGGTTTCGATCGTATCGCCATGTTTGTCGGTTTGTGTGTAACCGGCGGTGACGCCATCCATGACCAGAAGCGGATTCGGCGAGGATTCCGGCTCGAGGAAATCGAAGGAAAATCCGGTCGCCGCACGCAACGGTGCGATGGTTTCCATTTTTTCCAGCGCTTTCAGGCGGCTTTGCGCCTGTCGTGCCTTGGTGGCCTTGTAGCGGAACCGGTTGATATACGCTTCCAGATGGGCGCGGCGGCGTGCCTGTTTTTCGATCATGCTTTGCATGACGGTGATCTGTTCGGCGCGCTGGCGTTCGAATGCGGAATAGTTGCCGGAGTAGCGTCTGAGCTTGCCATCGTCGATGTGCAGGATGACGTTGGCGATACCGTCCAGAAAATCGCGGTCATGGGAAATGACGATCAGGGTGCCGGTATAGCGCTTGAGCCAGTCTTCCAGCCAGAGGATGGCATCCAGATCGAGGTGGTTCGTCGGTTCATCCAGCAAGAGCAGGTCGGACGGACACATCAAGGCCTGCGCCAGATTCAGTCGCATGCGCCAGCCGCCGGAAAAGGTCGCCACGCTGTGCTGCATGTCTTCCATGGAAAAGCCCAGTCCCAGCAAGAGCTGTTCGGCACGCGAGCGCACGGTATAGGCGCCCGCGTCGGCCAGCGCCGTATGCAGTTCGGCGATACGCATGCCGGACGCGGCGGTCTGCGGCGATGCTTCCAGTTCCGCCAGTTCGGCCTGCAATGCACGCAGGCGGGTGTCGCCGTCCATGGCGTATTCGATGGCGGGTCTGTCCAGTGCGGGCGTTTCCTGTGCGACATGGGAAATGCGCCAGCCGGCCGGAAAGTCGATGTCGCCGCCGTCCGGATGCAATTCACCCAGCAGCAGGGAAAAGAGGCTGGTTTTTCCGGCGCCGTTGGGGCCGACGAGGCCGACTTTTTCGCCCGGGTTGACGGTGGCGTCTGCCTTGTCGAACAGCGGCTTCGTGCCGCGCATGAGGGAAAACTGCGAAAACCGGATCATGCTGTTTTCAGGCGCTTGAGTTGTTCGGCCGTCAGCAAAAAGACCCGGTCATCACCGCCGGAAGTGGACAGCCAGGTCAGTTCCAGTTCAGGGAAAGCGGCGATGGCGTGTTCGGCTTCGTTGCCGATTTCCACGATCAGCAGTCCGTCGTCGGTCAGGCGTTCGCCTGCGGTGCGGACGATGCGGCGGACGATGTCCATGCCGTCGAAGCCGCCTGCCAGCGCCATTTGCGGTTCATGCAGGTATTCCGGCGGCAGGTTTTCCATCGAGGACTGGTTCACGTATGGCGGGTTGGTCACGATGAGCTGGTAACGCTTGTCGGGAATACCGTCATAAAGGTCGGCATGGTGGAGCTGGATGCGGTCTCTCATCCCGTAACGGTCGATGTTCATCTGGGCGACACCCAGCGCCGCCGGGGAAAGTTCCACGGCATCGACGGTGGCGTTGGGGAACTGGTCGGCCAGCATGATCGCCAGACAGCCCGAACCGGTGCACAGCTCCAGAATGTCCGTGATGCCGTCGGGATCGGAAACCCATGGGGCGAATTGTTCGACGATAAGTTCCGCCAGAAACGAACGGGGTATGATGACGCCGCGTTCGACATGGAACGAATAGCCCTGCAACCATGCCTCGCCGGTCAGATAGGCGGCCGGAATGCGGTCGGTGGCGCGCCGTTCGATGATGTCCATGACCGAGGCGATTTCTTCGGGTAACAGGTGTGCGTCCAGAAAGGGTTCCAGCCGGTCGATCGGCAGCGACA
Source organism: uncultured Oxalobacter sp. (assembly GCA_934270705.1). Lineage (GTDB taxonomy): Bacteria > Pseudomonadota > Gammaproteobacteria > Burkholderiales > Burkholderiaceae_D > Oxalobacter. Next base: position 28,492 of record CAKQQG010000014.1, read on the forward strand.
GGGTATGCAGGATCAGGTAGGCTGCCTCGTCGAAAGCGTTTTCGCTGCCGTGTCCGAAAAAAAGTTTTTCGCGCGTGAAGCGGGTGACGGCATAGCGCAACAGGTCGCGCACGGTGGAAAACGGGGGAGTTTGCTGTGTGTTCATGGCTTCGTCCATTCATGAAAGCGAACCCGGCCATTGCCGGGTTCGCCATGTATCGCCGGATTGTCTTTACGCACGCAGGCGCGCGAATCAGTCCGCTATTTTACAGGAAGAGTTTCTCCAGTGTACGCCGGTAAATGGCGGTCAGCGGTTCGATGTCGGCAACGAGTACGTTTTCGTCGATCTGGTGGATGCTTTCCGTCACGGGACCGAATTCGACGACTTGCGGGCAGATACGGGCGATGAAGCGACCGTCGGATGTGCCGCCGGTGGTGGACAGTTCGGGCGTGATGCCGGTTTCGGCGACGATTGCTTCGGAAAGCGCGTCGCACAGCGAACCGCGCGGCGTCAGGAACGGTACGCCGGAATAGTTCCAGTCCAGCCGGTAACGGAATCCGTATTTGTCCAGAATGGCGTGCACCCGTTTTTTCAGGTCTTCCACCGTGCTGGCGGTGCAGAACCGGAAGTTGAATTCGACGAACAGTTCGCCGGGAATGACGTTGTTGGCCCCGGTACCGGCATGGATGTTCGACATTTGCCAGGATGTCGGTTCGTAGTATTCGTTACCGTTGTCCCAGACTTCTGCGGCGAGTTCGGCCAGTGCGGGTGCGGCAAGATGGATGGGGTTGGCGGCGCGTTTGGGGTAGGCGATATGGCCCTGTTTGCCGAAGACGGTCAGTTGTCCGCACAGCGAGCCGCGACGGCCGTTCTTGATCGTGTCGCCCATCTTTTTCAGGGAACTCGGTTCGCCGACGATGCAGTAATCGGGCCGGATGCCGCGCTGTTCCAGCAGTTTGACGACGGCGTCGGTGCCGTCCACGGCAATGCCTTCCTCATCGCTGGTGATGATGAAACCGATGGAACCGGTATAGCCCGGGTTGGCGGTGATGAAGTCCCTTGCGGCGATGACCATGGCGGCTACCGAGGTTTTCATGTCGGCGGCACCCCGTCCGTACAGGCGACCGTCCCGGACGGTCGGCGTGAAGGGATCGGACGTCCATTTGTCGAGTGGTCCCGGCGGGACGACATCGGTGTGACCGGCGAAAACGATCAGGGGAGCGGTATTGCCGTGACGTGCCCAGAGGTTGGTGACGTTGCCGCGAGTGATCGTTTCGCATGTGAAACCCAGCGGTGCCAGTACGGAGCGGATGAGGCGCTGGCAGTCCTTGTCGTCCGGTGTGACGGACGCTTGTGCGATCAGGGAACAGGCGAGGTCGAAAGTGGCGTTCATCGTGGCATCTCTTGTCAGTTGTCGCGTAAAAGGTCGTTGATCGCCGTTTTGGCGCGTGTCTGTGCATCCACGCGCTTGACGATGACTGCACAGTATAAACTGTATTTTCCGCTGGGGTCGGGCAGATTGCCGGGTACGACGACGGAACCGGACGGGACGCGTCCGTAGAGGATGCGGTCGTTTTCGCGGTCGTAGATGCGGGTGGACTGACCGATATATACCCCCATGGAAATGACGCTGTTTTCCTCGACGATGACGCCTTCGACGATTTCGGAACGCGCGCCGATGAAGCAGTTGTCCTCGATGATGGTCGGATTGGCCTGCATCGGTTCGAGTACGCCGCCGATACCGACACCGCCGGAGAGGTGGACATGCTTGCCGATTTGCGCACAGGAGCCGACGGTGGCCCAGGTGTCGATCATCGTGCCTTCATCGACATAGGCGCCGATATTGACGAAAGACGGCATCATGACGACGTTTTTGCCGATGTAGCTGCCCAGACGGGCGACGGCGGGCGGCACGACACGGTATCCGCCGCGTGCGAAATCTTCCTGTGAATAATTGGCGAATTTGCTGCTGACCTTGTCATAAAAATGCAGGGCGGGCGAGCCGTCGGAACCGACGGGCATGACGACATTTTCCTGAAGGCGGAAAGAAAGGAGAACGGCTTTTTTGGTCCACTGGTTGA
>CAKQQG010000015.1 GCA_934270705.1 uncultured Oxalobacter sp.
TGATGACTTCGCGCGCCGGCAGCCCGAGGCACGCGGTCAGCAGCACGAGGAGAATTCCCGCTTTTTTCATGTCGTTTCCGTGAAAATACCGAAAATTGTGGCGGACAGGCGATCATGGCAGACGAAGGTCGTTCATGCGGATGACGGTGTTGTTACATTTGTTACATTTACCATGTCAACGTATCGGAAAATATTGCGTTATTTACAAGTGGTTGCTTGTTCAGACCGGTTTTGAGAAGACAATTATTCCAATAACAAAGACAGAAAGAAGGAGTCCGTTCATGAAGAAGATCATCGCTGTTCTTGTATCGGCTCTGTTTGCCTGTGCTGCTTTTGCCGCACCGCCCCATGGCAAACCGGGACCGCACAAAAGACCGGTACCGCATGCCAAGAAAGGGCCGGACAGGCGTGCGGGACCCCATGCACGACCGGGTCATGACAGACGTGCCGGTCCCCATGCACGACCGCGGTCGGACAGACGTGCCGGTCCCCATGCACGACCGGGGCCGGACAGACGTGCTGGTTCCCATGCACGGCCGGGGCCGGACAGAAGGCATGCACCTGACAGAAGATCTGGTCCTGACAGAAGACCGGGATCGCACAGATTCGGCCGGTAAGATGGCTTGTATGCTCATTTCGAAAAAGCGGGATTTGTCCCGCTTTTTTTATGTGTCGGGGTAGAATGCTCTTTTCTGTCGGGGAGGGGTAATGTACAGGTTCAAAAGTTTGGCGCTGGCGGTTGTACTGGCGTTTTTTCCTTTCATGAACGGGCATGCGGCAGATCAGGCGGATGTCCGTTTCGATACAGTGATGTTGCATGCCGGCAAGAAGATCGTTCATGCCGAAGTGGCGGCAACGGATGCACAGCGGGAACAGGGGCTTATGTACAGGAAATCCCTGCCTGAAAACAATGGCATGCTCTTTGTTTTCGACAGGCCGGCACGTTCCTGTATGTGGATGAAAAATACGCTGATTCCGCTTTCGGTGGCGTTTATCGATTATGACGGAATCATTGTCAATATCGAGGAAATGGCTCCCATGACGACAGATTCCCATTGCAGCGCCGGCTGGATCCGTTATGCGCTGGAGATGAATGCCGGCTGGTTCAGCAAAAACGGGCTGGGACCGGGTAGTCGTATTTCGGGATTGCCCAGGTGACCGCTTGTGTTTTCCGATATGCGGTGCAGGGTATCGGTCTTGTTGAAAAGACGTTAATATTTTCCTGCGGTATTTCCTGGCATTCGCTCAAGAATGGAGCGGCAGGCGATCCTGCTCCGGCGATGAGCTGACGTAACGGATCGAAACAAGCCGTTTTCCGTGACGGTTGCCGGGTTCGGTATGTGAAAAATGACGGAGACGGCGGACGGTATTGCCTGATTGCCGCATGTGGACAGATTCAGGGATATGCTGACGATGAAACAGGCATTGACGAAATGGCTGGAAAAACCGGTCAGGGGGATGCATCCTGTTTTACGGTTGTTGATGATCTTTCTGCCAGTCGCCCTGCTCATTTGCGGCGGCGGTTATCTGTATTACCGTTCCCAGCTGCATTTCATCCACGAGGAAAACCGGAAAATGGAGCACGAAACGGTGATGGTCGGCGTGGTGTCGATCAATCGCAGTCTCGAGTATGTCATGCAGGATGTCCGTGTGCTTTATTCCAGTACCGAGTTCCGCAAGATGCTCGATCATCCGGACAAGACCAATCTGGACAATGTCGCGGCGGACTGGATCGCATTTGCCGAAGCGAAGCAGGCCTATCAGAAAATCCGCTGGATCGACGAGAACGGTATCGAGCGGTTGCGTATCAATTATGTGGACCACAAGGCTTCCGTCATTCCGAAGGAGAAGTTGCAGGATCGGCGGGAACGTTATTTTTTCGAGGATACCAATGTCCTGAATGAAGGGGAGATGTATGTTTCTCCGCTGGATCTGAATATCGAGAACGATCATATCGAGGAACCGTATGTGCCGACGATCCGTTTCGGCATGCCCGTGTTCGACAGTCGGGGACAGAAACGGGGCATCCTGTTATTGAATTATTATGCCGATTCAATGCTTGTGCGCTTTGAACAGCTGACCAGCATGCGCGGCAATTCGGCATGGATGGTCAATCAGGAGGGATACTGGCTCAAGGGGGCTTCGCCGGGAGACGAGTTCGGCTTCATGTTCAACAAGCCGGAACTGAGTATGGCACAGCGTTATCCGCAGGCCTGGGAACGGATCCGACAAGCCGATGAAGGACAATTCGTGACTGCGGAAGGTCTGTGGTCATTCAATACCTTGTCTCCGCTGAAAAAAGGGGTCAAGACCAGTCGCGGCAGCAGCGAGATTTTTTCCGGTGGTCTGGGCGCGCATGACGTGAGTTCGTACAAGTGGAAAGTCGTCACGCTGTTGCCGATGAACGTGTATAACGCCGATCTGTTTTATCTGGGAACGAAAATCGTCGCGATTTCACTGGTGCTGCTGGTCCTGTTTTTTCTGGGTGTCGTCTCGATGGTCAGGCTTCAGGAAATGCGGACCTTGTTGTTGCTGAATCTGGAAAAACTGGTGGAAAAGCGCACGGAGGATCTCCATACGGTCAATGCCGTTCTGACGCAGAGCGAGGCACGTTTGAAAAGCGTGTTCGAGAACATTCCCGATCTGATATGGCTCAAGGATACGAAGGGTGTTTATCTGGCGTGCAATCAGGCATTCGAGCGTTTTTTCGCCATGGATACGGAACAGATCATCGGCAAGACCGATGACGATTTGCCGCATGGTTTGCAAGCCGACATGATCCGTGCCGAGGATGAAAAAGTCATCAGGGATGAAAAGCCCGGCATGATGGAAAAATGGGTCAGGAATGTCAAAACCGGCAAACTGGTATTTTTCGATGTAATCAAGGCGCCGGTCAGGACGCAGGATGGCCGTCTGGTCGGTGTGCTGGGAATCGCGCGTGACATGACGCGCCGCAAGGAAGATGAGCAACGGTTGCAGTTGGGGGCGCTGGTGTACAAGAATTCCAGCGAGGCGATTCTGATTTCCAATGCCAAAAACGAGATTCTGGCGGTCAACCCTGCGTTTGAACGGATCACTGGCTATACGTTGGATGAAGTGCTGGGGAAAAATCCCGGTATTTTGAGTTCAGGGCGTCAGGACAGGGCGTTTTACAAGGCGATGTGGCGCGAGCTTCGTGAAAAGGGGGTCTGGCGTGGCGAGTTGTGGAACCGGAAAAAGAACGGTGAATTGTATGCGGCATGGCTGACGATCAATGTCATTTATAACGAGGATGGTTCCGTTCGCTATTATGTCGTGCTTTCCGAGGATTTCACCGAAAAGAAAGAAGCGGAAGATATGATCTGGCGCCAGGCCAATTTCGATTTTCTGACCGGTTTGCCCAATCGCCGGATGTTGCTGGACAGGCTCCATCAGGAAGTGGTCAAGGTCGGACAATCGGGCAAGAAACTGGCGTTGCTGTTTCTCGATCTGGATGATTTCAAGGATATCAACGATACGCTGGGTCATGATGTGGGCGATGTGCTGCTGACCGATGTGGCGGGGAGGCTTGCGGAATGCGTACGCAATGTCGATACGGTATCGAGGCTGGGCGGCGATGAATTTGCCGTCATTCTGACGGAATTGCCCGATTTGCCGGCAGCGGAAAAGGTCGCGCAAAAGATTTTGCAATCGCTGGCGCGTCCTTTCAGTTTCAATAACGAGATCGTGTATCTTTCGGCCAGCGTGGGGATGACGATTTGTCCCGATGACGGGGTCGATATCGATACCTTGCTGAAAAATGCGGATCAGGCCTTGTATGCGGCCAAACAGGCGGGACGCAACCGGATGCGGTATTTTACGGCGTCCATGCAGGAAGCCGCACAGAAACGGATCAGGTTGGCCAACGATTTGCGCGTGGCGATCGAGGAAAGCCAGTTCGAGATGCTTTACCAGCCGATTGTCGATCTCGTTACCGGGCAGGTGCGCAAGGCGGAAGCGCTGATCCGCTGGCATCATCCCTTGCGCGGTCTGGTCAGCCCCGGCGAATTCATTGCTATTGCAGAAGAAAACGGGCTGATCGGCGGGATATCGGACTGGGTGTTCCGCGAGGTGGCTGCGCAGGCTGTCCAGTGGCGCAGCCGGTATGATGCCGGTTTCCAGATCAGTATCAATGTCTCGCCTGTGCTGTTCCAGAGCAAGGCGGATTATTCGGACTGGTTCGGCGAACTGGAACGTCTCGGTTTGCCGGGAAATGCGCTGGTCATCGAAATTACGGAAGGCGTTTTGCTGGTGTCGAGCCGGCATGTCATGGAGCAGCTTGCCGAGTTTCACCGGCGGGGTATGGAAATCGCGCTGGATGATTTCGGTACCGGTTATGCGTCGCTGTCGTATCTGAAGAAGTTCGATATCGATTATCTCAAGATCGATCAGGCGTTTGTCCGCAATGTCGAAAACGAACCGAAGGATATGGCCTTGTGCGAAACGATGATCGTGATGGCGCACAAGATGGATATGCGGGTGATCGCCGAAGGCGTCCAGAACGGGGAACAGAAACGGCTCCTGGCGAATGCAGGATGCGATTTCGGTCAGGGGTATCTGTTTGCGAAGCCGCTGTCGGCGTCGGAGTTCGAAGTCTGGCTGGAAAACGACGGGCGCAACATATCATGATTGCCGTTCGGCATGTAAAAAAGGTCTGCCTGTGCAGACCTTTTTTCTTGCATGTGGATGAAGTCGCTGTCAGCCGGCGAGTTTCTTGCGCAAGAGTTCGTTGACCTGCGCCGGATTGGCTTTGCCACGGGTGGCTTTCATGACTTGTCCGACCAGCGAGTTGAAGGCTTTTTGCTTGCCGGCACGGAATTCCTCGACGGAACGTGAGTTGTTGGCGAGAACTTCGTCGATGATTTTTTCGATGGCGCCGGTGTCTGAAATCTGTTTGAGTCCCTTCGCGTCGATGATACGATCGACGGCATCGGCTTCGGACGGACGGGTTTCCCACAGCACGCCGAAAATTTCCTTGGCGATCTTGTTGGAGATCGTGTTGTCGGCGATGCGTTTCATCAGCAGGGACAGCTGTTCGGAGCTGACCGGTACTTCTGCGATGTCGATGCCTTCGCGGTTCAGTGCGGACGATACGTCGCCCATCAGCCAGTTGGCATTCTGCTTGGCGAGTTGTTTTCCGGTCAGGGCGACCAGCTGTTCATAGTAGGCAGCCATGGCTTTCGATTGCGTCAGCACGGTCGCATCATATTCCGGCAGGCCGTAGTCGGTGACGAAACGCTGGCGCATGGCGTCCGGCAGTTCAGGCATGGCACTTTTGACCCGTTCGATCCATTCTTGCGAAATGACCAGCGGCGGCAGGTCGGGGTCCGGGAAATAGCGGTAGTCGTCGGAGTCTTCCTTGGTACGCATTTCGCGGGTTTCGCGTTTGTCCGGATCGTAGAGGCGTGTGGCCTGGACGACTTGTCCGCCGCTTTCGATCAGTTCGATCTGGCGTTCGACTTCGTAATTGATGGCTTCTTCCAGATTACGGAAAGAATTCAGGTTCTTGACTTCACAGCGTGTACCCAGTACGTCCGATCCGGCAGGGCGGACGGAAACGTTGGCGTCGCAACGGAAAGAGCCTTCCTGCATGTTGCCGTCGGACATGCCAAGCCATGTGACCAGCGAGTGCAGCGCTTTGGCATAGGCGACCGCTTCGGCGGCGCTGCGCATGTCCGGTTCGGTCACGATTTCCAGCAGGGGCGTGCCGGCACGGTTCAGGTCGATGCCGGTCATGTCGGCGAATTCCTCATGCAAGGATTTGCCGGCGTCTTCTTCCAGATGGGCGCGAGTGAGATTGACGGTCTTGATATAGCTGTCTTTGCCCTTCTGTTCGACGACGCAGTTGATCTTGCCGCCCTGTACGACCGGTTTTTCGAACTGGCTGATCTGGTAACCCTTGGGCAGGTCGGGGTAGAAGTAGTTTTTGCGCGCGAAAACCGAAAGGGGGGCGACGTGTGCGCCGATGGCGAGCCCGAACTGGATGGCTTTTTCGACAGCGCCACGGTTCATGACGGGCAGAACGCCGGGGAGCGCCAGATCGACGGGGCAAGCCTGTGTGTTGGGTTCGGCGCCGAAGTGTGTCGATGCGCCGCTGAAAATTTTGGATACGGTCGAAAGTTGTACATGTGTTTCAAGACCGATGACTACTTCCCACTGCATAGTGTTTCCTTTGATGGTATGGCGGATGAACCGCCGGAATGTTCTTTTTGCAGACCGGTTTTCCGGCCTGCTGCATGTTGTTCAGACGGGAGACTTCATGTGCCAGTCCGTCGCCTGCTGGTATTGATGGGCGATGTTGAGCAGGCGAGCCTCGTCGAAATAGTTGCCGGTCAGTTGCAATCCGACAGGGCGTTTCGCGTGTTCGCCCTGACCGAAGCCGCAGGGAATCGACATGCCCGGCAAGCCGGCAAGGTTCGTCGAGAGGGTGAAGATGTCGCCCAGATAGTTTGCGACCGGATCGTCCGCCTTGTCGCCGAGGTTCCATGCGACGGTCGGTGACACAGGTCCCATGATGACGTCGCACTGTGCGAAGGCGTCCTTATAGTCCTGCGCGATCAGGCGACGGACTTTCTGCGCCTGGATGTAGTAGGCGTCATAGTAACCGTGGCTCAGGACATAGGTGCCGACCAGAATGCGGCGCTGGACTTCGTCCCCGAAGCCTTCCGAACGGGTTTTGCGGTACATGTCCTGGATGTCGGTATAGTTTTCCGCCCTGAAGCCATAGCGGACGCCATCGAAACGGCTGAGATTCGACGAGGCTTCCGCCGGTGCGATGACGTAGTAGGCAGGGATGCAAAGCGGTGTGTTTTTCAGGGAAATATCGACGAGTTTCGCACCCAGTTTTTCGAATTCGGCAAGTGCCGCGCGGATCGGTTGCGCGACTTCGTCAGCCAGTCCTTCGCCGAAATATTCACCCGGTATGCCGATGCGCAATCCGTCAAGCGGTGCATTGAGTGCGCGCGTGAAGTCTTCCGGCTGGCGCTCGATACTCGTGGAATCCTTCGGGTCGAAGCCGGTCATTTCATTGAGCAGCAAGGCGCAGTCTTCGGCGGTTTTGGCGATGGGGCCGCCCTGGTCGAGCGATGAGGCGTAAGCGATCATGCCGAAGCGCGAGACGCGGCCGTAGGTCGGTTTGATGCCGGTCACGCCGCAGAAGGCCGATGGCTGCCGGATGGAACCGCCGGTATCGGTGGCGGTCGCCGCAGGTGTCAGGCGGGCGGCGACCGCGGCGGCAGAGCCGCCGGATGAGCCGCCCGGAACGGCAACGGTATCCCAGGGGTTGCGAACCGGGCCGAAATACGAGTTTTCGTTGGCCGAGCCCATGGCGAATTCATCACAGTTGAGCTTGCCCAGATTGACCATCCCTGCGTCCAGCAGTTTCTGGACGACGGTGGCGTTGAAAGGGCTGGTGTAGTTGGCCAGTATTTTCGAGCCGGCGGTGGAACGCCAGTCTTTCGTGACGAAAATATCCTTGTGTGCGATCGGGACGCCGGTCAGGGGATGCGCTTCGTTGCGCGCGATCCGTTCATCGGCGGCTGCGGCCTGTTTGAGCGTCAGGGCCTCATCGACATGCAAGAAAGCGTTGAGATCGCTTTCGCCGATCCGTTTCAGAAACAGTTTGGCCAGTTCGGTTGCGGAAATCTGTTTGGTCTGCAACAGGGCAGACAGTTCCGATAAGGTTTTTGTATGCATGGTAAATGGCAATGGAATCGCTGGAGTCGCAAAATGCGGCACGGACCGCACGCGGCCTTATTCAATGACTTTGGGAACGAGGTACAGCCCGTTTTCGACGGCAGGCGCACAGGCCTGGTATTCGCTGCGGTGGTTTTCTTCCGTAACGGCATCGTCACGCAGTCTTAAGGAGACATCGTCCCTGTATGCGGAGACGGGATGGGCAAGCGGTTCGATACCGGTGGTGTCAACAGAGCGCAGCTGTTCCACCATGGCCAGGATGTCGTTCAGCTGCTCGGCCGTTTTTCTTAACTGTGTGTCGGAAACTTCCAGCTGCGCCAGCCGGGCAATGCGTTCCACATCGGAGAGTTCAAGAGGCATAATGATTTGGCTGTTACAAAAAAATTTCGGAGTGATCGGCAATTCGGGGCCGAACATCGGCTATATCCCGTCAATTATAAGGTAGAATGTGCGGTTATTGCATAGTTGCACCTGAAGTTCGCAATTTGCCTGCTCAGGCGGATTCGACGGTTTTGCCATACGGATTTTTAGATATCGGGATTGTTCATGTTTGGATTTTTACGCGGTTATTTTTCAAATGATCTGGCGATTGATCTGGGGACGGCCAATACGCTGATTTATGTCAGGAATGCCGGCATCATTCTGGACGAGCCTTCCGTCGTTGCGATACGGCACGACGGTCGTTCGGGTTCCAAGAAAAGCATTCAGGCAGTCGGCAAGGAAGCCAAGCAGATGTTGGGCAAGGTGCCGGGCAATATCGAAGCGATCCGACCGATGAAAGACGGGGTGATTGCGGATTTTACCGTGACGGAACAGATGCTCAAGCAGTTTATCCGTATGGTGCACAATTCCAAGTTTTTCCGTCCGTCGCCGCGTATTATCATCTGTGTCCCTTGTGGTTCGACGCAGGTCGAGCGACGCGCCATCCGTGAATCGGCGCTGGGCGCGGGCGCATCGAAGGTGTATCTGATCGAGGAACCGATGGCGGCTGCACTGGGGGCCGGCTTGCCGATTTCCGAAGCGACCGGTTCGATGGTCGTCGATATCGGCGGCGGTACGACGGAAGTCGGCATTATTTCGCTGGGCGGTATGGTGTACAAGGGATCGGTTCGTGTGGGCGGCGACCGCTTCGATGAAGCGATCGTCAATTATATCCGCCGCAATTACGGCATGCTGATCGGCGAACAGACTGCGGAAGCGATCAAAAAGCAGATCGGTTCCGCTTTCCCGGGAACGGAAATCAAGGAAATGGAAGTCAAGGGACGCAATTTGTCCGAGGGCATTCCACGTGCCTTTACGGTTTCCAGTAACGAAATTCTGGAAGCGTTGACCGATCCGCTGAACAATATCGTGTCGGCGGTCAAGAATGCACTGGAACAGATTCCGCCGGAACTCGGGGCGGATATTGCCGAAAGGGGCATGATGCTGACCGGTGGCGGCGCCCTGTTGCACGATATCGACCGCCTGTTGATGGAGGAAACGGGGTTGCCGGTGCTGACCGCCGAGGATCCGTTGACTTGCGTGGTTCGTGGCTGCGGTATCGCGCTTGAAAAAATCGACGAATTCGAACCGGTTTTTTCCTATGAATGAGTAGCTGGGGGGCCGACCATGTGCTTTCGGGCATGGTCGCCGCCATGCTGATGACGCCGCTTTCATCTGTCCGGAAACGAAAGTCACCATGCAATACGGACCGCCATCTCTTTTCAAACAGGGGACTCCCGCAAGAGTGAAAGTCATCATTTTCGTGGTGGCTGCCATTGTATTGCTGTTTGTCGATGCCCGTTTGCAAATACTCGGCAAGGTGCGTCATGTGATCGGTATGGTGATTTATCCCGTGCAGCGTGTAGCCATGGTGCCGCGGGATCTGTTCGAGCTGACGGGCGAGTATCTGGCGTCCGTAAACGAGCTGCATGCCGAGGTTGACCGGTTGCGCGCGAAAGAAATGCAGGATGCGCAGGTGCTGGAACGTGTTGCGTTTCTGGAAAACGAAAACCGGCATTTGCGTGAATTGCTGGGGATGAGCCAGCAGCTCAAGGTCAAGTCCGTTCCGGCTGAAATTCTCTATGATGCCCGTAATGCATTCGTGCGCAAGGTGGTGCTGAATCGCGGGTCGCGTGACGGAGTGCTGCCCGGACAGCCGGTCATCGATGAAAACGGTGTGATCGGACAGGTGACGGAAGTCTATCTGACGACTTGCGAAGTGACATTGCTGACGGACAAGGATCAGGCGATCCCGGTATTGAACGCACGTAGCGGGGAACGCAGCGTCGCTTACGGAAAAGGGCAACAGGGATATCTGGAATTGCGTTTCATGATGGCCAATGCCGATATCGAACAGGGGGATTTGCTGGTGACTTCGGGAATCGACGGGGTGTATCCGCCTGGTCTGGTCGTCGGCCGTGTCGCCATGATGCACGAAAATGATGATGACTCGTTCAGGGGCATTATTTGCGAGTCGTCTGCCGGTATCAACCGGAACAGGCAGGTACTGGTTCTGCTTTCCGATACGAATGTCACACCACGCCCTACAAGCAGTGAACGGACGGTCACGACACGCAAGCGGGAAGCGCGGCAACAAAATGATACGGAGAACCGGCCATGAGCGGCATGAAACGGCCTCCTGAAAGGATCCTGTTGCCGGTCAGTCCGGTTTTTATCGCACTCAGTCTGTTTGTCGCGTTCATGCTCAATCTCCAGCCCTGGGGACACTGGATCGGGGTGCCGGATTTCGTCGCGCTGGTGCTGGTATTCTGGGGGATCCACCAGCCACGCCGTGTCGGGATCGGTATCGCTTTTTGCATGGGGTTGCTCATGGATGTCAATGACGCCACCCTGCTGGGGGAAAATGCGCTGGCTTACACGTTGCTGAGTTATTTTGCGATCACCCTGCACCGGCGGGTTCTCTGGTTTCCGCTGAAAAAACAGGTGTGGTATATCCTCATGCTGTTGCTGGGTACGCAACTGGTACAGATTCTGGTGCAGCATATCGTCGGTCATCGTATTTCAAGCTGGCTGTATCTGATAGACAGCTGTGTCGGCGCCATGCTCTGGCCGGTGGTGACCATGATTCTTCTGGCGCCGCAGCGGCGTTCAGTCGATACCGATATGGATCGCTCTGTATGACGCCGGTACGTCTTTTGCCGGTGGTCGGATCGGCTGAACCGGTGCCCGGTTTTTGTGGCGGTGTCTTTGAGGCGGAGTAAGGCGATGTCGCATCTGAATGATACCGATGGTGAATTGCACCGTTTCAGAAAACGGATCATGGCGCTTGCCGTTTTCGTTCTGTTCTGTTTTTTCCTGCTGTTGTTGCGGTTCGTGTGGCTGCAGATCGTGCGGCACAGCAATTATGCCGCGCAAGCCGATGAAAACCGGATTTCGATTGTCCCGACCATGCCGGCGCGCGGTACGATTACCGATCGAAACGGGGTGGTGCTGGCCGACAATTATTCGGCCTATACGCTGGAAATCACGCCGGCCAAGATACAGGGAAAAGTCGATGAGGTGATCGGTGAGTTGTCACAGCTCATCGAAATTTCGCCTTTCGAGATCAAACGTTTCAAAAGACGCATGGAAGAAACGAAACGTTTTGAGAGTATTGTGCTCAAGTCCAAGCTGACCGATGCGGAAGTGGCGCGTTTTACGGTACAGCGTTACCGTTTTCCGGGCGTCGAAGTGCAGGCGCGTATGTTCAGGCAGTATCCACTGGGTGAGGTGGCGTCCCATGCGATCGGTTATATCGGGCGCATCAGTCAAAAGGATATGGATCGTTTGCCCGAGGAAGAAGAGACCAATTATCAGGGAACGACGCATTACGGCAAGGAAGGGATCGAGAAAAATTATGAAAGTATCCTGCATGGTGTAACGGGATACGAGGAAATGGAGGTCTCGGCCAGTGGCAGGGCGGTTCGCACGCTTTCCACCCGTGCGACGGTGCCGGGGAGCAATCTGGTTTTGTCGATCGATATCGAATTGCAGAAAGTGGTGGAAGAAGCGTTCGGCAAACGGCGCGGCGCACTGGTGGCGATGGATCCGTCAAACGGCGAGATTCTGGCTTATGTGTCCAAGCCGACGTTCGACCCGAATCTGTTTGTCGATGGTATCGATCAGCAGAACTGGGATGCCCTGAATACGTCGATCAACCGGCCGTTGATCAACCGGCCTGTCCGAGGCGCCTATCCTCCCGGTTCGACATACAAGCCTTTCATGGCGCTGGCGGCACTGGAACTGGGATACCGGACGCCGCAGGCGGCGATCAGCGATCCGGGGTATTTCATTTACGGCAATCATCGTTTCAGGGATGACAAACCGGGTGGGCATGGCATCGTCAATATGTACAAGTCGATCGTCGAGTCATGCGATACGTACTACTATGTCCTGGCTGCCGAAATGGGTGTCGATACCATGCACGATTTCATGAAGCGCTTCGGTTTCGGTGAAAAGACGGGTATCGATCTTCCGCATGAACGGAAAGGGATTTTGCCATCGACGCAATGGAAACAGTCGGCTTACCGCAATCCGGCGCAGAAGAAATGGTATGCCGGCGAGACGATTTCGCTGGGTATCGGGCAGGGGTACAACACGTTTACGCCGGTTCAGCTCGCATTTGCGACGGCTTTGCTGGTCAATAACGGTTCGGCGGCGCGTCCCCACCTTGTCAGGGAAATCGAGGATGGTGCAACGCATGAGCGGCGGCCTGTCGTGACGGAAACGGTCAGGCTCGATCTCAAACAGGAAAATATCGATGTCATCAAGCGCGCGATGGTCGGTGTGACGACGGAAGGAACGGCTGCCAGGGTTTTCAGTGGAGCAGGTTATGTCTCGGGCGGAAAGACAGGGACCGCACAGGTGATCGGGATCGGCAAGAACGAGAAGTACAATGCGGCGATACTTGCCGAACACAAGCGGGATCATGCGCTTTATACCGCGTTTGCGCCGGTGGATCATCCGAAGATCGTCATTGCGCTCATTGTCGAAAATGCGGGTTTCGGCGGAACGGCTGCGGCGCCGATCGCCAGAAAGGCGATGGATTATTTCCTGCTCGGCAAGAAACCGTCTCAGGCGGCCGTTGCGCCGGTCGTCACGGAGCCCGCCGCCGAATATTCCGATATGCCGGATGAGGATATCCAGCCGATGATAACGCCGGCGATTCCCGATGAAGACAGTACGGATGAAGAGTGACAGATCATGAATGGATACCAGGATGTGATACGCAACCGGATCAGGACGTGGATTAGCGTATTTGACGGGCCGCTGGCATTGATCGTTTTTCTGATCATGTCGGTCGGCATCATTACCTTGTATTCGGCAGGTATCGATTTTCCGGGACGTGTCGAGGATCAGCTTCGCAATATACTGATCTGTTTCGTCATTATGTGGATCGCAGCCAGCGTTCCGCCGCAGACGCTGATGCGTTTTGCCGTTCCGATTTATACAGTGGGTATCGCATTGTTGCTTGCCGTGGCGATGTTCGGGTTGATCAGAAAGGGCGCGCGTCGCTGGCTCAATCTCGGCATCATCATCCAGCCGTCGGAGATCATGAAGATCGCATTGCCGTTGATGCTGGCCTGGTTTTTCCAGAAACGGGACGGGCATATCGGCTGGAAGGAGTATGCCATTGCGATGCTGCTTTTGGCCATTCCTGCGGGGCTGATCATGAAACAGCCCGATCTGGGAACGGCGCTGCTGGTGGCGGCGACCGGTTTTTATGTCATTTTCCTGGCGGGGCTTGCATGGAAAGTCATTGCCGCCATGGTGGTGGGGACGCTGGCATGCATGCCGATTATCTGGACATTGTTGCATGATTACCAGCGACATCGCGTCATGATGCTGATCGATCCGACATCCGATCCGCTCGGCAAGGGGTTTCATATCATCCAGTCGATCATCGCTATCGGTTCGGGAGGCATTACCGGCAAGGGATGGTTGCAGGGAACGCAGGCTTATCTGCATTTCATTCCGGAGCGTACGACGGACTTCATTTTCGCCGTTTTTTCCGAAGAGTTCGGACTGATCGGCAATATCGTGCTGATGGTGTTGTATTTGCTTCTGATCGCGCGCGGACTTGTGATCGCCTTGCATGCCTCGACGGTTTTCTCGCGGCTTTTGGCCGGTGCGATCACGATGATGTTTTTCATGTATGCCTTCGTCAATATGGGGATGGTCAGCGGGATTTTGCCCGTTGTCGGCGTGCCTTTGCCGTTCATGAGTTATGGCGGGACGGCGATGGTGACGCTTGGACTGGGAACAGGTATCTTGATGAGTATCCAGCGTCATCGCAAACTGGTGCAGACCTGATGGCAGACTGTAAAAGTCGTATTTGCGGGCTTCGTTGTGGCATGGTTTGTCCAGGATGGATGAACAAAAGCGTCAAGTTGGGTTATACTTTGAGTATTGACTGAGATTTTGTCGCTAGTGCTTTCTTTTTTAACCTGTTTTGAGGATAGATGCTTTCATGCGGGTTGAAACGGTGGAACGGGGTACGGAAATGTTGTCTGAAAAGAGTCGCGGTTGTCTGGTTCTGACGGCAATACTGGCATCGGTTTTCGCATTGACGCTGACCGGTTGCGGTACCACGCAAAAGTCATCCGGCAAGGTGGTTTCCGGGGCAGGCAAGGTCAAGGTCAAAAAAGGTGGCGGGTATTATCTGGATGACGGTCCGATGGATGAAGTGCCGGACAATTTGCTGGAAGTCCCCGATGCCGTGCCGAAGGTCGAGAAACTCGCCAGCGGACCGAACAAGCCTTATGCCGTGTTCGGCAAGACTTATACGCCCATGACACAGCTCAGCGCTTACCGGAAACAGGGGGTCGGCAGCTGGTATGGAAAGAAATTTCATGGGCAGAAAACCTCGTCGGGCGAACCGTACGACATGTTCAAGATGACGGCTGCCCATCCGACCTTGCCGATTCCAAGTTATGCACGGGTCACCAGTCTGGAAACAGGCAGGCAGGTCATCGTCAAGGTCAATGACCGCGGGCCGTTCCTGTCCAATCGTATCATCGATCTTTCCTACACGGCGGCATACAAGCTGGGGTATCTGGAAAAGGGCAGCGGCAGGGTGGAAGTGGAGTTGCTTTTGCCCGATGAGATCGAACGTATCAATCTGGCCAGACAGGATGCGGCATCGCTGATCGGCACCCGGCAGGTCGCCGCCGCGCCTGTCGTGACGCAAAAAGCGGAAGCGTCCGGGGCGGTAGTCGCACAGGCTGACAAGCCGGCGCCTGCGAAACAGGAAACGACATCTGGCGGACAGGCTTATTATTTGCAGCTGGGTGCTTATCAGGAAGCCAGCAATGCGCAGTCGTATCAGGCACGTTTTTCGCTGGACTGGGCACACCGGTTGCCGTCGCTGGAAGTGGTGCAGTCCGGAAACTATTACAAGCTGTTCGCAGGGCCGTTCAATACGCTGGCAGAGGCGACTCAGGTCGTGGAAGAAATGAAGAGTATGGGGACAAGTTCTTTTGTCGTTCGCCGCTAGGGGCGGCAAGGCGTGATCCGCAAGTATGGCGAGTATTTCGCCGTCATGCACGAAATGGAAAAAGGCAGGTGAGACACCTGCCTTTTTTGCCGGATGGGTGTTCAGTCGCCGTACAGTTTCTGTTTCAATTCACGCCGCTGTTGCGCTTCCAGAGAGAGCGTGGCGGTGGGGCGTGCCAAAAGGCGTGCGATGCCGATCGGTTCACCGGTTTCGACACACCAGCCATAGTCGCCGGATTCGATACTGGCCAGTGATTGTTTCACCTTTTTCAGCAATTTGCGTTCGCGGTCACGGGTTCTCAATTCAAGTGCATGCTCTTCCTCGATCGTGGCGCGGTCGGCCGGGTCGGGAACCAGAGTCGTTTCTCTCAGGTTTTCGGTGGTCTGGCCCGCGTTCCGGATGAGATCGCGTTCCATTTGCTGCAGACGGTTCTTGAAAAAGGCCAGTTGTGCAGGATTCATGTAGTCGTCATCGCTCATCTTGAGAATTTCTTCCTCGGTGAGCAGAGGGGCGGCCTGAGTCGGCTTTCTGGTTTTGGTATTCACTTGTTTTGTTTCCTTTGCCTCAATAGATCAATGAACAAATAACCGGCAGTGTATTGCGGCATGTATTGCACTATGGTTTGAAATACCATGCCATGCAATTTAATCGACAAGATGATATCTGTCAAAAGCTCATGGCAATAAACGGGGAAATTTTTTTCCGGTCTTTTTCATTGTGCAAGACTATCATGAAGTCCCTCGATAAAAATTGTCCTGGGCAGGTTTTTGCCAATAAAAACCAGTTTGCTTTCAGGCGGGTGTTTGTCGTCCCATTTTTCCACCACATCCGTTCCCATCAGTTGTTGTACGCCCTGGAATACCACTTTCCGGTCGGCGTCTTTCATATAGAGCACTCCCTTGTAGCGGAGCATTTGCGGACCGAACAGGGTGATCATACGGTCGAAAAAGTCGTTGAGTTTGTCGGGATCGAACGGTTTCTTGCTGTGGAACACGAATGAGTTGATGTCGTCGAGGTGATGGGAACAATCGTGGCCGCAGATATGGTCGTGATCAGGGTCATGGTGGTGATCGTGTCCGTCATGATCCAGGTCGATTTTCGAGTTGAGGTTGAATCCGTGCAGATCGAGGACTTCAGCGACGGGAATGCGTCCGAAATCGGCGATGTGGATGGATGCATGGGGATTGATACGGCGCAGGCGCAAGGTCAACAGTTCGACGTCGTCCGCGCTGACCAGATCGGTTTTCGATATCAGCAGTCTGTCGGCATAGCCGACCTGCTGGCGTGCCTGTTCATACTCATCGAGTTGTCGCATGGCGAATACGGCATCCATGAGCGTGACGATTCCGTCGATCATGTAGTCCCTGGCGACATCGTCTTCCAGAAAGAAGGTTTGTGCGACAGGACCGGGATCGGCAAGGCCGGTGGTTTCGATCACGACACGGTCGAAACGGATTTCTCCGTTTCTGCGTTTGTCCGCCAGCCGTGTCAGTGCGGTGACAAGATCGCTGCGGACAGTGCAGCAAATGCAACCGTTGCTCATTTCGACGATTTGTTCGGCATCGTCTTGCACGAGAATATCGCTGTCGATGTTTTCTTCGCCGAATTCGTTTTCGATGACGGCGATGCGCTGCTTGTGCTGGTTATCCCTGAGGATACGGTTGAGCAGAGTGGTTTTTCCGGCACCGAGGAAGCCGGTGATGATGGTAACGGGTATCAGTGACATGGCATCGAATGCAGTTTTTTCTAGTCGTCCGGTTGGCCGGTTGCCTTATGGCACCGGTACCGGTATCCGGTAAAAGTATGCTTTCTTAGTGTCCTGAAATCAAGCCTGTTGCAAGCAATGACGTCAGGAGGCGTCCGGATATCGTTTACGGGGTGGTCTTTTTCTTGTGCGCTCTCGGATGGGTCGCATCGTAAACGCTGGCGAGATGCTGGAAGTCCAGTGCGGTATAGATTTGTGTGGATGCGATGGATGCATGTCCCAGCAATTCCTGTACGGCACGCAGATCGCCGGATGACTGGAGCAGATGCGAGGCGAAAGAATGCCTCAAGACATGCGGATGGACATGGATGGGCAAACCCAGACGACGTGCGTGTTCATTCAGCCGGGACTGGATAAGGCGAGGGGACATGCGTCGCCCGCGGGAATTGAGAAAAAGGGCGTGTGCGTGCCGGATATCGGTTCCGGCATCGGACGTGTGACGGACGGTGAGCCAGTTGCGGATGGCATCGATGGCGGCATCGCCGACGGGAACGATACGGGTCTTGTTACCTTTTCCGGTTACGGTGACTTCTTTTTCGTCCAGATCGATCCAGCCGGCAGAGGTATAGCCGGGTTGCCGGATGGCGTGGATATCGAGTCCGGCCAGTTCGGAGACACGCAATCCGCTGGAATACAACAGCTCGAACATGGCGTGGTCGCAGAGCGTCCGGTTTTTGCTCTCCGGAGAATCGCCGTTGTCGCCGGGCGTCGCAACCAGCCTGACGGCATCATCGACTGACAGTGCCTTGGGCAAGGGTTTGTCCTTGCGGGGCGCATGGATGTCGTCGGCGGGGTTGGTGACGATGATGTTTTCTTCAAGCAGCCACCGGAAGAAACCGCGCCAGGCAGAGAGTTTCCGGCTGATGGAACGTGGCGAAAGGCCACCTGCGTGCAAACGTGTCATGAAACGGCGCAGATCGGCTGACCGGATTTCGGACAGTGCGGCCGGAGCGGCCAGCGAAGCCAGTTCTTCCAGATCGCGCCGGTAGCCTTCCAGCGTGTGATCCGACAGTTGCCGCTGTCCTGCAAGCATGTCCAGATAGCTGGAAATGAAACCGGTGCTGTTCGGTCTGCCGGTCATGATCAAGGTCAGTCTGCCTTGATGAGGTGAGCCAGCGAGGCGGCGGCCAGTTTTCCGATAAGACTCAGAAAATCGGTGGCCATCGCGTTCTGGAAACGGGTGGCATCCGGCGAACCGAGAACCAGCAGGCCGAACGGTATGGAGGCATCGTTGCCGGACAGCGGAATGATGGCGGCGGAACGGATATCGGCCGGATTGGCGAGCCATTCGATGATGTTGCGGGTTTGCAGGGTGACTCTGCCGCAAAAGGGGGTTTTGATGTCGCTGGCGTATTGCCGGACCGTTTCATCGACAGGTTGCGCGAACCAGCGGTCCGCATCGTCCGGCAGGGTGTCCCAAAGTCGCAGGTTGGCGTCAGGGACGTTGAATGTGGATTTCAGGGTGTCGATGATGGTGCGCGGCATGTCGGCATCCTGACGATGTTGTATCAGACGGCAGGCCCAGTCCAGGAGCTTGTCCATGAGTTGCCTGTTTTCGCGCGCGTTGTGCATCAGACTGGACAGCTGCAGCTCCTGTGCCTTGTTGCGGCTGCGCAGTACTTCGATCTGGCGTTCGTGCAGGGAGATGGCTTTGCCGATAACCGGGCTGGTCAGCTGCATTTCCGGCAGGATGTCGGCATGGTGTTCGAAGAAGTCGGGATGTGCAAGGAGATACTGGATAACGGTTTGTGAGTCGATAGCCTGCGTCATGGTCAATCCGGTTTTTAACGTGGGTGTCAGTTCAAAACCTCATTTTAACCGAGCATTGCACGGGATGGTTTGGTGGATGTGCAAATCAGTATAGTGCCGTGTCCGGTACAGGGATGATGCCGTGTACACAGGGCAACGGTTCGGGTAACGGACGATGTTCCGACAGGTAAGGCAGTGTGGTGTGGCGGTTACGTCCTGCCGGCAGGATGTTTTGCCTTGTGGTGAAATTCGGGGTGGTTCAGGCAGCGTCAAGGACAATCTCGTTTAAACTGGAGTTTTTCGTTTTGGGTCTGGAAATATAATGACGACGTATGCTTTGGGTGATATTCAGGGATGCCAGCCACAATTGCAGGAGTTGCTGGCGATGATCGGACGGGAAACGCCGGACGCCGGATTGTTGTTCGCCGGCGATCTGGTCAACCGTGGGCCGGCTTCTCTCGAGGCGTTGCGACAGGTGAAGTCACTGGGCGATCGGGCGGTATCGGTGCTGGGCAATCACGATTTGCATCTGTTGGCGGTCGCTTGCGGGATCCGTCCGATGAAGGCGGGAGATTCGATCCAGCCGATTCTGGATGCACCGGACAGGGATGCGCTGATCGACTGGGTAAGGCACCGTCCGATGGCACATGCGATCGGTGAGGGGATGCTGATGGTGCATGCCGGGGTGTTGCCTCAGTGGGATATGGAGAAAACGCTGTCGCTGGCGCATGAGGTCGAGATGGTCTTGCGAGGACCGGACTGGAAGGATTTTCTGGCAGAGATGTATGGCAATACACCGGATCAATGGGATGACGCACTGACAGGCAGCGCTCGCCTGCGTTGTATCGTGAACGGATTGACGCGGTTGCGTTTCTGTACGGCTGACGGGCGGATGGAGTTCGCCAGCAAGATGGGAACGGAGACCGCGCCGCAAGGCTATATGCCGTGGTTCGATGTGCCTGACAGAAAGACACAGCGGGTCACGGTGGTATTCGGCCACTGGTCCACGCTGGGTCTTTTGCTGCGCGACAATCTGATTGCGCTGGATACCGGTTGCGTCTGGGGCGGGAAACTTACCGCTGTACGTCTTGACGACCGTGCGCTGTTCCAGGTGGATTGTCCCGGTTTTCTGGAGCCTGCGGCTGTTCCTGCGGCTGTTCCTGCGGCAGAACGGAAACAATGACTTCTCTTGCCTGCTGCGACAGTGTCTTGCGATGCATGCCGGTGGTGTCCATCACCGGCAGAACGGTCAATTCTGCCAGAATGTAATCGGAATTGAATACGTTTTTCATGCTTTGCGCCAGACTGATGTCGCCGCTGGAATCGACGGCCTGTTCGTATTGGCCGTTGCGGTCGATGTAGCGCAATGCGAACGGCTGGACGGGCAGGCCGGCATTGATGGCGCCTTCGAACAGGTTGGGGTGAAAGGGCAGCATTTTTCCCTGCCGGCCTGTCGTGCCTTCGGGAAAGAAGATGCAGCGTTCACGTGCCTGAAGGTTCTTGACCAGTGTCTCCAGTGTGCTTTTGAGATTGCGTGCACTGCTGCGTTCCAGAAAGAGCGTGCCGGTCTTGCGCGAAAGCCAGCCGACCATGGGCCAGTGTGCCATGTCGGCCTTGGCGATGAAGTGTCCCGATACGACGGAATAGATCAGGAAAATATCGAGCCAGGAGACATGGTTGGCGACGATGAGCGCACGGGATGACAACAATTCCGGATTGACGATTTTTACGGTCACGCCGCAGATGTCCAGCAGTTTTTTCGACCATTTCTGGACATAACGGTTCTTGGCGTCGTCGTCGATGAAGGGATAGACGATTGTGCCATACACGAAGGCCCCCAGTGTATGGAGCAGCAGACGGAAAAAGCAGAAAAACGATCTCATGGCAGCCTGTGTTTATCGTTCGTAGGCAATGCGGCCGCCGACGAGGGTCATGCGGACACGTCCCGGAATTTCTCTTCCGAGAAACGGTGTGTGTTTACCCTGGCTGGCCAGCTCGGCGGCAGTGACCGTCCAGCGTGCCGACGGGTCGAAGATGCAGATGTCCGCTGTCTGGCCGACATCTATGCGGCCGCAGGGCAGTTTGAGTATGCGCGCCGGTTCGGCAGTGATCCGGGCGATGGCCTGACTGATCATGTCGGGGCCGTTGCAATGTTCCATGGCCCATTTCAGGGTGAGCGGCAAGAGCAGTTCCAGTCCGGTGGCGCCCGGGGAGGCTTCGCCGAACGGCAGGAGTTTTTCATCGTCATCGACCGGCGTGTGGTCCGAGCAGATGGCGTCGATCGTGCCATCGAGCAGGCCTTGCGTGATGGCTTCACGGTCTTCACGTGAACGAAGTGGAGGCGTCAGACGGGCATTGCTGTCGAAATAGTCGATGTCGTCTTCCGTCAGGTGCAAGTGATGGATGCCGACATCGCAGGTGACGGGCAAGCCTTCTTTTTTGGCTTGCCGTACCAGTTCGATACCTTTTGCGGTGGACAGACGGCACAGGTGTACCCGTGCGCCGGTGATGCGCATCAGTTCGAATATCGCATGCAGGCTGATGGTTTCGGCAATGGACGGAATGCCGACAAGTCCGAGACCAGCGGCAACGCGACCGGAGTGTGCCATGCCGTTTCTCGCCAGAAACGGGTCTTCCGGTTGCAGCCATGAGCAATACTGGAAGGAATTGGCGTATTGCAGGGCACGCAGCAGGACTTCTGTGTCGGGAATGGGTTCGTTGGCATGGGAAAAGCCGATGCAACCGGCATCGGTCAGCTCTGCCATTTCCGTCAGTTTTTCACCCTTGAGGCCGACGGTCAGCGCGCCAAGCGGATAGACGTGCGCCTGGTTTCGGGCGGCAGCACGATATTTGAGCATTTCGACGAGTCCCGGTTCGTCCAGTACCGGGTCGGTATCCGGCGGGCAGACCAGACTGGTGACACCGCCGGCGATGGCGGCCTGCATTTCGGATTCCAGGGTGGCCTTGTGTTCGTATCCCGGCTCACGGAGGCGAGCCGCCAGATCGACAAGTCCGGGTGCGACGACCAGTCCGCTGGCATCAATGGTTCTGTCAGGAGTGAAGCAGGGTATCGGCTTGCCGGCTTCGGCAATGGCGAAAATTTTTCCGTCGGCAATGGCGATGCTTCGGATGCCGTCGGTCTTGCTGGCAGGATCGATCAGACGTCCGTTTTCGATAAGAAGTTTCATGTCGGTTTATCCTCAAAACTGTCCGGTTGTCAGTTGCCTGCCAGAATGCTCATGACGGCCATTCTGACGGCAATGCCGTAGGTGACCTGTGACAGGATGACGGCCTGATCGCCGTCTGCAACGGCAGAGTCGATTTCCACACCCCTGTTCATCGGACCCGGGTGCATGACGATCGCGTCCGGTTTTGCCAGCGCGAGCCGTTCTGGAGTCAGACCGTAGCTTTTGAAAAATTCCTGTGCCGACGGCAGCAGCGCGCCGTTGATACGTTCGTTCTGCACACGCAGCATGATGATGACATCGACGCCTTTCAAACCTTCGTTCATGTCGTTGAACATGCGGATGCCCATGTCTTTCATGGCCGGCGCAAGCAGGGTGGTCGGACCGATGACGCGGATTTCGGGTACGCCCAGTGTCTTCATGGCGTGGATATCCGAACGTGCGACACGGCTGTGCAACACGTCGCCGACGATGGCGACCGTCAGGTTCGAGAAGTCCTTTTTGTAGTGCCGGATCGTGTACATGTCCAGAAGACCCTGTGTCGGGTGGGCATGGCGTCCGTCGCCTGCGTTGACGACATGGATGTGATCCAGTCCGTTTTCATTGAGATGGCGTGCGATCAGAAACGGCGCACCGGACTGGGCATGGCGGACGACGAACATGTCGGCGCTCATGGCGGTCAGGTTGTCCACGGTATCCAGCAGGGATTCTCCCTTGCTGGTCGAGGACGAGGCGATGTTGAGGTTGATGACGTCGGCGGACAGGCGTTTGGCCGCGATTTCGAATGTCGTCCGTGTACGGGTGGAATTTTCGAAAAAGAGGTTGAATACACTCTTGCCGCGCATCAGGGGCACTTTCTTGACTTCCCGATCCGAGACGCTGACGAATGAGGAAGCGGTGTCCAGAATGTAGGTGAGAATATCTTTCGGCAAGCCGTTTAAGGCCAGCAGGTGCCGCAGCTCGCCGTTGCTGTTTAATTGAGGATTAGGCATTTTCCACCGTCAGAGAAAAAGTGTTGTCATCGGATTGTCGCAAAACCAGTTTCTCGTTTTTGTCCAGCGAGACGTTTGCAGCGACGAAATCGGCGGCGATCGGCAGTTCCCGTCCGCCACGGTCGATCAGGGCGGCCAGCAGAATGCGTGCGGGACGTCCGTAGTCGAACAGTTCGTTGATGGCGGCGCGGGTCGTCCGTCCGGTATAAAGCACGTCGTCGATCAGCAGGATAGTGGCGCCATCCACGTCGAAAGGAATTTGCGTCGGTTTCACTTCGGCTGGCAGACCCTTTTCGGCGTAGTCGTCACGGTAAAAGGAAACGTCGATAAAACCGGGCGGGTTGTCCAGTTTCAGGTCGGATACGATGCGTTCGGCGATCCATGCGCCGCCGGAGCGGATACCGACGATGGCGACTTTCGGTTCGTCTGAAAGCGCCTGACGTACCTGTGCCAGCAGTTTGCGGTAAAGCGTTTCCGCGTTCAGTTCAGTTATGGATGGTTTCATCGAGGTATTGTTGCAAAATAAGGGCGGCGGCATGGGCATCGTCCGCTTCGCCGGGTTTGAAATTCAGAACGGATGAAGTATAACGCTCATCGACCAGTATTGTATCCAGTGAGAACCTGCCATGCAGCTGGTTGGCGAAACGCCGGCACCGCTTCGTCATTTCGTGTTCCTTGCCGTCGGGGTAGAAAGGCAGGCCGACGACCAGTTTTGCCGGTTGCCACTCGCCGATGAGTTTCCCGATTTCTGCAAAACGCCTGTCATTGGCTTCGGCATGGATGACGGTCAGGGGACGGGCGGTTTTCGACAAATCGTTACCGATGGCGCATCCGATGCGTTTCAGTCCGAAATCGAAGCCGAGTATGATTGCGGAACCGGTATTCATGACTGTCTGGTACCCGTTGTGCCGGCGGCAGGCGGTAAAAAAGGATCAGGCATGTCCCACCCCGCTTGCCAGTCGTGACGGATCGAACCCCAGGAGGCGGATGGCCGCGGCATATCGCTCATGGATGGGCAAATCGAAAATGATGGCGGGATCGGCTGGTGCGGTCAGCCAGCCGTTATGGCTGATTTCGCTTTCCAGCTGGCCCGCACTCCATCCGGCATAGCCGATGCTTACCAGCATTCTTTCGGGACCTGTTCCGGATGCGATGGCTTCGAGAACATCGCGTGACGTCGTGAAGGCTACCTGATCCGATATTCTCAGCATGGAGGTGAATTCGGTATCGGGAGAATGCAGGACAAAACCGCGATCTTCCTGTACCGGACCGCCGAACATGACGGGCTTGCTGATCGGAGCGTGAATCTCCAGTTTCATGTTCAGTCGCTCCAGCAGGTGATCGATGGTGATGTCCATCGGTTTGTTGATGACGACGCCGAGCGCGCCGCGTTCGTTGTGTTCGCAGAGATATACGACACTGCCACCGAAGATCGGATCATGCATCGATGGCATTGCGATCAGGAAATGGTTGGATAGGTTCATGGCTGTCTGTCGTATGGTTGAAAATCCGGTCAACCGGTTTGTCGCGGTTGTCATGGTCTTTTCCTATTGTATCAGTGTTCGCATGTTCCTCTCATGTATTGCGGGTATTCGGTTGCTGGTTTGCACAGAAATCATTTATCGCCTGAATAATGGCTTTTAAGGTGTAAAGCAGGGTAAAATATGCGAAATGTGCAATGAAAACG
Organism: uncultured Oxalobacter sp.; assembly: GCA_934270705.1. Taxonomy (GTDB): domain Bacteria; phylum Pseudomonadota; class Gammaproteobacteria; order Burkholderiales; family Burkholderiaceae_D; genus Oxalobacter. The sequence continues at coordinate 24,569 of CAKQQG010000015.1, forward strand.
GGGTTCGTTTTCGTTGCCGGTTCAAAATTTATTCTGCCAGTCAAAATGAGTATCAAATCTGATAAATGGATCCGGCGCATGGCCGAGGAACAGGGCATGATCGAGCCGTTCGAGCCTCGCCAGGTCCGTTCCATCGATGACAGGAAGATCGTGTCTTACGGCGTCTCCTCTTACGGTTACGATATCCGGTGTGCCGATGAATTCAAGATTTTCACGAATATCAACAGCACGATCGTCGATCCCAAGAATTTCGATGAAAATTCGTTCGTCGATGTCAAGAGCGATGTCTGCATCATTCCGCCCAATTCATTTGCGCTGGCCAGAACGGTTGAGTATTTCCGTATCCCCCGTAATGTGCTGACGGTCTGTCTGGGAAAATCGACGTATGCCCGCTGCGGCATCATCGTCAACGTGACGCCTTTCGAACCGGAATGGGAAGGTTATGTCACACTGGAATTTTCCAATACGACGCCCCTGCCGGCCAAAATCTATGCCTGGGAAGGTTGCGCACAGGTGCTGTTTTTCGAAAGCGATGAAGTGTGTGAAACGTCTTACCGGGACAGGAACGGCAAATATCAGGGACAGGTCGGCGTAACCTTGCCGAAAGCATAGCCGGCAGTCGATCCGGCAGACGAGGGGCGGATAGTACAGATAGTAACAAGGTATCGGGTTGAAACTATGCTGATCTTTTATCTGCGCAATCTGACCGGGGTTCAGCGAAGCGTCAAGGCAGATATTCATCTCGGCCTGTCGCTGGCGTTTATCGCAGGCGCCATGAACGCAGGTGGCTTTCTGGCAGTCCAGCAATACACATCCCATATGACGGGTATCGTTTCCAGTATGGCCGACGGACTGGCGATCGGTAATCTCAAGCTGGTGCTGGCCAGTATCGGTTCCATGGTCTGTTTCATCGTCGGTGCCGGATTTACGGAACTGATGGTGAACTGGGCAAGGGGCAAGCACCTGCAAAGCGAATATGCCTTGCCGCTGGTATTCGAAGCGGTACTTCTGGTCGGTTTCGGGATGCTCGGCGGCAAGCTGCATCACCATATGGGGCTTTTCGTCTCGATTACAGTCATGCTGCTCTGTTTCCTGATGGGTCTGCAAAACGCCATCATCACCCGCATTTCCCGTGCGGTCATCCGGACGACGCACATGACCGGTATCGTGACCGATATCGGTATCGAACTGGGCCGGATGGTGTACTGGAACCGGAAGGTGGACAAGGAAGACGAAGCCTATGTCAGGGCCAACCGCGACAAGCTTTATCTGTTGTCCGGGCTGCTGATCATGTTTTTCCTTGGCGGTACCATCGGCGCGTTCGGTTTCAAGTGGTTCGGATACTGGGCGACGTTTCCGCTGGCGGTCATGCTGATCGTGCTGGCGATCATTCCGGTCATCGATGATATCAAGCGTTTTTTCCGCTAGGTCGCCTGACGCAAATTATTGGATAATAGGGCTTGATTGTTGCTCTGTTAAGCGATAGTTTATCCCCAATTCTGATATCAGGAAAAAAAGATGCCTTCACCGTTTACGTGGCCTGTCAGGGTGTATTTTGAAGACACCGACGCGGGCGGGGTCGTTTTTTACGGAAATTATCTGAAGTTTTACGAGCGTGCACGCACGGAGTGGCTGCGCACTCTGGGTATCGGCCAGCAGTTTCTGAAAGAATCATACGGCATCCTGTTCGTCGTGAAGAACGTGTCGGTCGAATACCGGCGTTCCGCCGTTCTGGACGACGCCTTGCGTGTGACGAGTGAAGTGGCATGGATGAAGGGCGCCTCGCTGGGATTCGAACAGGCGGTCTGGCGCGGGGATACCTTGCTTTCCAGTGCGAAAGTGACGGTCGTCTGTGTGGACAGGCAGACGATGCGGCCGGTGCCGATCCCCCCTGATGTGGCGGAAAAAATGCTTGTGGCACATCCGGAAACGGGTGCATGAGAGCGTCGGCGAATCATCGGAAAAAAGGATGAACCGTTTCGGATGCGAACGGTTTGAAGATCAACTTATTTTAATACTGAAAAATGACTGTTTCACAGGATTTATCGTTCATTGCCCTGATATCCAACGCCTCGTTGCTGGTACAGCTGATCATGGCGTTGCTGCTGGCCGTTTCTCTGCTGAGCTGGACGTTTATTTTCCAGAAAATGTTCGCAATCAAGCATGCACGGGTCGAAACAGAGAATTTCGAACATGCTTTCTGGTCGGGCGGCAATCTCCAAAGTTTGTATCAGCGTGCAGGCAGCAATAACAAGACCGGTGCGCTCGAAAGGATTTTCTATGCCGGCATGGGTGAATATCTCAAGGGGAAAAACGCCATGACGGGACATTCCGCACAGGATACCGTCGCCTTGCTCGATGGGGCGCGCCGAGCCATGAGAGCGGCTTATCAGCGTGAAATGGATGGTCTGGAATCCCATTTGTCGTTTCTGGCGTCTGTCGGTTCCGTGTCTCCGTATGTCGGTCTGTTCGGAACGGTCTGGGGGATCATGAACGCTTTTCGCGGTCTGGCCAATGTGCATCAGGCGACACTGGCCACGGTTGCGCCCGGGATCGCGGAAGCGCTGATCGCCACGGCGATCGGTCTGTTCGCCGCCATTCCGGCGGTTGTCGCCTATAACCGTTACTCGCACGATATCGACCGTTTGTCCATCCGTTTCGAAACGTTCGTCGAAGAATTTTCCAATATTCTCCAGAGACAGTCTTGACAGGTGCCATCATGTCCGAACAGTTTTCAGGTTCATTGCGGGGGACGCGGAAAAACAAGTTCAAGTCAGAAATCAATGTGGTGCCGTATATCGACGTCATGCTGGTGCTGCTGGTCATCTTCATGGTGGTCGCACCTGTGACCAATCCGGGTGTCGTTGACTTGCCTTCGGCCGAACGGACCGCGTTGCCGCCTTCTGACTATATCCAGATTTCGCTCAGGCCCGATGTGTCTGCGGAAATCGGGATTCATCGTACCGGCAAGGGCAGGAATACGTTCGAGTCGGTGCCGGACCGGGATGCCCTGATGAAAAATCTTCAGATATTGCATGCCGAAAATCCGGACTTGCCGGTACTGATCGCCGCAGACAAGAATATTATTTACAACGAGGTCATCCAGGTGATATCCGATGCGAAAAAGATGGGTATCCGGCGGGTTGGTCTGGCAACGCGGTAAGAGGATAGTCGTCGCGCCATGGAAAACGGTCTGTTGTCCATTCCGAAGGAAAAAAAGTTGAAGCCGGCTTTTCTGCTGGCTTTGGCGGTGCATGTCGCGCTGGTGGCGTTTTTGTGGATCGGCGTGAGCTGGCAAGCCGATACCGGCGACATGGTCGAGGCGGAAGTCTGGGATATCAAGGTTCGTGAGGCGGCGCCGCTGGCGGCGGGCGAACGTTCCGCGCAGGCAGCGGCTGAACCGGTGCCGGAACGGGCGACCGTCAGCGAGCCGGAACCGCCGTCTGCGCCGAAACAACAGGCGGCACCGGAACCGGTCAGGGATACCCGCCCCGATATCGCGCTGGAGCAGGAAAAGAAACAGGCTGCCGACAAGAAACGCGCCGAGATGCAAAGGCAACAGGAAGAAAAGGCGCGCATGAAGAAGGAAGCCGAGGAAGCGAAGAAGAAACGGCTTGCGGATGCGGCTGCCGCCAAAAAGGCACGCGCCTTGCTTGATCAGGAAGCGCGCCGGATTGCCGGGGGCGGCAGCGGTGGCGGCAAGGGCAAGGGTTCCGGCGGAGGCGGAACGGCGACGCATGGCCCGACGGGTAGTGGCGGTACGGGTACGTCGCCATATTCGACCGGACCCGGAAAAGCCGATGGCGGCTATATCCAGAAAGTCGCCGCGAAAATCAAGTCGAATACGTCGTTCAATGTGCCGGCATCGCTCGAAGGCAATCCACCGGTCATTTATGATGTTGAATTGCTACCGGACGGAACTTTGCGTAATATAAGCAAACGGAAATCGTCGGGTGTCGCCGGGTTCGACGAGGCGGTGCTCAGAGCCATCGAGAAATCCGCTCCGTATCCCAAAGACCGGTCGGGACGGGTACCGTCCGGGTTTACACTGACGCACAAGCCGAAGGGATGAATGTGAATACGAAATCGTTATGCCGTTTTTTATGGGCGCTGGGATTGTCATGGTTGATGGCGGTTTCCGCGCTGGCCCAGGATCATCTGAATATCCAGATTTCCGGTGTGGGTGCAAGCCAGATTCCTGTGACGATCGCGGGTTTCGCCAATGATACGGGTACGCCGCAGAAGATTACCGATATCATCAAGGCGGATCTGGCGAGAACCGGTCTTTTCAGACTGGTCGGAACCGATGCGGTCGTGCCGGAATCGGCCAGTATCGATTACAAGCAATGGAAAGCCAATGGCGCTGATGCGCTGGTGACGGGGACGGTCCAGAAAACGGCGAACGGGAAAATCGATGTCCGTTACCGTCTTTACGATCTGGGCAAGGCGTCCCAGTTGTCGGCATTGTCGATGGTCGCGCCTGCGAACATGACGCGTGTGACGGCACACAAGATCGCGGATGATATTTATGAGAAACTCACCGGTATCAAGGGGATGTTCAGCACCCGTATCGCCTATGTGGTCAAGTCCGGCAAGGAATACCGTCTGGAAATCGCCGATTCGGACGGCGAAAACCGGCAGGTGGCCTTGCGGTCGAGCGAACCGATCATTTCACCGTCATGGTCGCCTGACGGAATGCGGGTGGCCTATGTATCGTTCGAGGCGAAAAAACCGGTGGTGTATGTCCAGAATCTGGTAACACGTCAGCGTACGGTCGTCGCCAATTACAAGGGAAACAATTCGGCACCCGCATGGTCGCCGGACGGCAGCAAACTGGCAGTCGCCCTGTCGAAAAACGGCTATACGCAGATTTATACCGTCAATTCCAGTGGTGGCGGTCTGCAACAGCTGACCAACACCCGCAGCATCAATACGGAACCCCAGTTTTCCGCTGACGGTCGCTGGATTTACTTTACGAGCGACCGCAGCGGCGGTCCCCAGATTTACCGGGTCGGCGTCAACGGCGGGGAAGCGAAACGTGTGACGTTCGCGGGCAGTTACAATATCAGTCCGAGAGTTTCGCCGGATGGCAAATCGCTGGCGTATATTTCGCGCAGGGGTGGCGGGTTCCAGTTGTATCTGATGGATCTGGAAAATGGTCAGGAACAGCGGCTATCCGATACATCGCGTGATGAATCGCCGAGTTTTTCTCCGAATGGCCAGTTCATCATGTATGCGACGGGTGCTGGCAGTCGGGGTGTGTTGTCGGTGGTGTCGGTGGATGGACGTGTCAAGCAGCGTCTGACCATGAAGGCTGCCGATGTTCGTGAACCCTCATGGGGTCCTTTCATGAAGTAACGTTGATAAAGAGGAAGAGTCATGTTTGAACTGAAGAAACTGGTTGTGATTGTATCCGGTGTACTGGCGTTGACGGCTTGCGGTTCGTCCGTCAAGCTGGATGAATCGGCGCCGATCGAGGACAGAACGGGATCGTCTGCCGATGCACGCCAGGTCGGTACGGTGAATGCTGTTTCCACGGATCCGTTGAATGATCCGAATGGTGAGCTGGCACAGCGTAGCGTTTACTTCGATTTCGACAGCTATG
>CAKQQG010000016.1 GCA_934270705.1 uncultured Oxalobacter sp.
GCTGGCGAGATCGGGGGTGTAAAGTTTGCCGTTTTTGACGATGAATACGTTTTCACCGGAGCCTTCGGAGACGAAACCTTCGGTATCGAGCAGCATGGCTTCGTCATAGCCGTCGGCGGTGGCTTCCTGGTTGGCCAGTATGGAGTTGATGTAATAGCCGGATGCCTTGGCGCGTACAAGGGAGACGTTGACGTGGTGCCGGCTGAATGACGAGATTTTCACGCGGATACCGCGGCGAATGCCATCTTCACCGAGATAGGCGCCCCATGTCCATGCCGCAATGGCGGTATGGATGGTATTGTTTCTTGCGGAAATTCCCAGCGCTTCGGAGCCGATCCAGATGATGGGACGGATGTAGCATGATTCGAGACCGTTTGCGCGTACGACCTGTTTCTGCGCATCCATGAGGGTGTCCATGTCGTAGGGAACGTTCATCTGGAAGATTTTTGCCGAGTTGAGCAGTCGTTTCGTGTGTTCGGCCAGCCGGAAGATGACGGTTCCCTTGTCGGTCTTGTAGGCGCGCACGCCTTCGAATACGGACATGCCGTAATGCAGTGAGTGTGTAAGTACGTGGATTGTCGCGCTGCGCCAGTCGGTCAGTTTTCCATCCATCCAGATTTTGCCATCACGATCGTCCATGGGTGACATGAGTTTTCTCCTGATTTCCGGTCAAAAATTTTATTTTAATCGAATAAGCGTTGCAGGGAGCCGGTTTGTCGGCAGGATGAGGGTGTTTTGTGATGTTTTTGGTGTCTGTCGAGAGCGCTGATGGTGTCCTGACATGGTTATTTGGCATGAAGGTACGGTAAAATAGCGTTACTTCTTCATTTTTATGTCCATGTGCCATGCAAGCTGATTCTTCTTTCATTCGTTTGACCGATCTTGTGGATAAGGGCGAATTGCGGGGCAAGCGCGTTTTTATCCGTTCCGATTTGAATGTGCCGCGTGATGCAAACGGCAATATCACCGAAGATACCCGTATCCGTGCATCGATTCCCGCTATCAGGGCGGCTTTGAAAGGCGGGGCGGCGGTGATGGTGACGTCGCATCTCGGCCGCCCGAAAGAGGGGGTATTCTCACCCGACGAGTCTCTGGATGTGGTGGCGAAACGTATGTCCGAATTACTGGGGCAGCCGGTTGCGCTCAAACGCGACTGGGTCGATGGCGTGGATGTCGCGCCGGGTCAGGTCGTTTTGCTGGAAAACGCACGTTTCAATACCGGTGAAAAGAAAAACAGCGATGAGCTGTCGAAAAAAATGGCGGCTTTGTGCGATGTGTATGTCAACGACGCATTCGGTACGGCACATCGTGCAGAGGCGACGACGTACGGAATGGCGAAGTATGCGCCGGTAGCCTGTGCAGGTCCGTTGCTGGCCGGTGAGCTGGATGCGTTGTCGCGGGCGCTGGACAATCCTGCACGTCCAATGATGGCGATTGTGGGCGGCGCGAAAGTGTCCGGCAAACTTGAGGTACTGAAAACGCTGGCTGACAAGGTGGATAATCTGATCGTCGGCGGCGGTATCGCCAATACGTTTTTGCTGGCGGCCGGTTTTCCGGTCGGAAAGTCGCTGATCGAGGAAGAACTGGTTGGTGAGGCAAAAGCGATCATGGCGAAGATGCAGGCACGCGATGCCTCGGTACCGTTGCCGGTCGATGTGGTTTGTGCCAAAACGTTTTCGGCCAGTGCGCCGGCTTTCGTCAGAAAGGTATCCGATGTGGAACCGGATGACATGATTCTCGATATCGGGCCGGAAACCGCAAAAAGTTATGCTGCGATGATCTCGAAAGCGAAAACTGTTGTCTGGAATGGACCGGTCGGCGTATTCGAGTTCGAACAGTTCGGTGGCGGTACGAAGGCAGTCGCCGAAGCGATTGCCGATTCCGGCGCGTTTTCGCTGGCCGGTGGCGGGGATACTCTGGCGGCGATCGCCAAGTATCATATCGCCGACAAGATCGGTTATATCTCGACAGGTGGTGGAGCGTTCCTGGAATTTCTGGAAGGGAAAATATTGCCCGCTGTGGAAATTCTGATGCAACGGGCCCATTAAATACAGTCAAGGAGAAACAGATGTCTATTGTATCCATGCGTCAGTTGCTGGATCATGCCGCTGAAAACGGCTATGGGTTGCCTGCGTTCAACGTGAATAATCTGGAACAGGTCAAAGCGATCATGGAAGCGGCGGCCGAGGTGGATTCGCCGGTAATCATGCAGGCGTCCGCGGGGGCGAGGCGTTATGCGGGCGAACCTTTTCTGCGTCATCTGATCGAGGCGGCGGTCGAGGCATATCCGGATATTCCGGTAGTCATGCATCAGGATCACGGGCAGTCGCCGGCGGTCTGCATGACTGCGATCCGTTCCGGTTTCAGTTCGGTCATGATGGATGGTTCGCTGATGCCGGACGGCAAGACGGCAGCGACTTATGATTATAATGTGGATGTGACGAAGCAGGTCGTCGCGTTTTCCCATGCAGTCGGTATAACCGTCGAGGCGGAACTGGGGGTTCTGGGATCGCTGGAGACGATGAAGGCAGACAAGGAAGATGGTATCGGTGCGGAAGGCAAGATGACGCGTGAGCAGTTGCTGACCGATCCGGATCAGGCCGTGGATTTCGTCAGGGAAACACAGTGTGATGCGCTGGCGATTGCAATAGGTACGTCTCATGGTGCTTACAAGTTCACCCGCAAGCCGACAGGCGATATTCTGGCGATCGACCGTCTGAAGGAAATTCACACGCGCTTGCCCAATACGCATCTGGTCATGCATGGTTCTTCATCTGTGCCACAGGAGTTGCTGGCTGTTATCCGGGAATACGGTGGCGATATCCGCGAAACCTATGGTGTGCCGGTCGAGGAATTGCAGGAGGGGATCAAATTCGGGGTGCGCAAAATCAATATCGATACGGATATCCGGTTGTCGATGACGGCGGCGATCCGTCGTTATATGGTTCAGAATCCGTCCCATTTCGACCCGCGCGAGTATCTGAAGGCCGCCAAGGAGGAAGCGAAGAAGTTGTGCATGTCGCGTTATATCGCGTTCGGCAGTGCCGGACAGGCTTCGAAGATCAAGCCGGTACCGCTGGAAAAAATGGCGGATCGTTATAAAAAAGGCGAACTTGCCCAAATCGTGAAATAATATTGTTTTTTTTAAAGGTTGCGCAATGGCAGGTGCGTCCGGAATCGGTCGCACCTGTGTTGTTTTGATGGTTGCTTTTGAAATTCGGATAAAAAATGTCAGAAAACAATCAGGAAGAAAAACTGGTCGGTATCGTGATGGGCTCTACATCCGACTGGGATGTCATGAAGGAAGCGGCGAAGATGTGTCGTGATTTCGGAATCTCGTTCGAGGCACGCGCATTGTCGGCTCATCGGACGCCGGATGAACTGGGTGAGTGGATCGCCAGCATGGAAAAGCGCGGTTGCAAGGCGTTTATTGCCGGTGCGGGTGGCGCGGCCCATCTCGCCGGTGTCGTGGCTTCCCATACGATTTTGCCGACTTTCGGTGTTCCGATTCCGTCCAAGTATATGAAAGGGCTGGATTCGTTGCTGGCGACTGTACAGATGCCGAAAGGTATTCCGGTTTCCACGCTGGCGATCGGTGAGGCTGGTGCGGCGAATGCTGCGCTGGCGGTTATTGCGATGCTGGCGATCAACAATAGCGAACTGAAAGACAAACTGGTCGATTTCCGTGCCAAACAGTCTGAAAAGGTTCGCAAGGCAACATTGCCCGAACTGGATTGATGGAGGTTTTATGCCAGGTTTGATGAAAACTGATATCAAGTCCCTGCCGTTTTTGCATCGCGGCAAGGTCAGGGATATTTATGCGGTAGGTGATGACAAGATGCTGGTTGTGCAGACGGATCGTTTGTCGGCATTCGATGTGATTATGGAAGATCCGATTCCCGGAAAAGGGAAGATTCTGACGGCGATGTCGAATTTCTGGTTCAGGAAATTCGGCCATCTCATGCCGAATCATATGACGGATATCGATCCCGAATCGCTGGTCGCTCCGGAAGAGCGTGACCAGGTCAGGGGGCGTGCGGTTGTCGTCAAAAAATACAAACCGCTTCCGATCGAGGCGATCGTGCGTGGCTATATCATCGGGACGGGCTGGAAGGACTACCAGAAGACCGGTGCGGTTTGCGGAATCCGTTTGCCGGAAGGTCTCAAGGAAGCGCAGAAGTTGCCTGAAGTGATTTTCACGCCATCGACCAAGGCAGCTGTCGGCGAGCATGACCAGAATATTTCGTTTGAAAAAATGAAGGAAATCGTAGGGGCGGATATTGCCGAAAAGGTACGCGATCTGGCGATTTCACTGTACAAGGCAGCGGCGGACTTTGCAGAAAGCCGCGGGATCCTGATTGCGGATACGAAATTCGAGTTCGGAACCGATGACAAGGGAAATGTCTATCTGATCGACGAAATCCTGACGCCGGATTCGTCGCGTTTCTGGCCGGCTGCCAGTTATGAAGTCGGTATCTCGCCGCCGTCTTTCGACAAGCAATATGTCCGTGACTGGCTGGAGGCACAGCCCTGGGACAAGAAAGCGCCTGCCCCCCGTTTGCCGGAAGAAGTCGCGCAAAAAACGACGGAAAAATATAACGAGGCATTGCGTCTGTTGACGACCTGATGGTGTGATGAAACCTGTGGACGATATTCTGGAAGCAGCGCGGATGCTGGAGTCAGGACGTCTGGTCGCGTTCCCGACGGAAACGGTTTATGGGCTGGGCGGCGATGCGGAAAATCCGGCTGCAGTGGCGGCGATTTTTGCATTGAAGAACCGGCCTGCCGATCATCCTTTGATCGTGCATGTTGCACCTGAAGCGGATGTCGGATACTGGGCGGCTCATGTTCCCGATGCGGCAGCCGCGTTGATGAAGGCTTTCTGGCCCGGGCCGTTGACCCTGATTCTCAAACGTGCAGCGCATATTCCGCCGGATGTGGCAGGTGGACAGGATTCCATCGGTCTGCGTTGCCCGTCGCATCCTGTCGCTCAGGCGTTGTTACGTACATTCCGGCAGGGAAAAGGTGGCGTGGCAGCACCTTCGGCCAACCGTTTCGGTCATGTCAGTCCGACGATGGCGCAGCATGTCAGGGACGAATTCGGTGCGGATGCCAGGTTGGGTATGGTTCTGGACGGCGGACAGAGTGAGGTCGGAATCGAATCGACGATTCTGGATTTGTCTCGGGTGGATTCGGTCGGACCGGTATTGTTGCGTCCTGGCAAGATCAGCGCTTCGCAGATTTCGGATGTAATCGGGGTATTGCCCAAGGTGCCGGATGCCGCTGCGCCACGTGCATCCGGTACGCTGGCTTCACATTATGCCCCGGGTACACCGGTTGCGATCGTCCGGCCAGAGCGCTTGCTTCAGACGCTGGAGGCGCTGGAGCAACGGCATCGCAAGGTTGCCCTGTTGCATTTTTCGCTGTTGCCTGCCGAACGTAAAATGGCGCTGACCGGCGAAGTCAGTTTGTATTGTTCTCCGGATATCTATGCGCATCAGCTGTATGCTGCGCTTCGGCAACTCGATATGGCCAGTGCGGATGTGCTGGTCGTCGAAGAAACTCCACAAGGCGAGACATGGAAAGGCGTCAATGACCGCCTGAAACGCGCTGCCTATAACGGTCAGGGCGTCTTGGAACGTCTGACAGCTTCTAATGACAAAGCATGAACCATCGCCGCCTGTATGGCGGGCGATGGTTCATGCTGTATCGATCAGACCATCGGGATCAGATCGGGGTAAACGACGGGCTGTGTCTTGGGGGGCAGCTGTTCTTTTTTGACCTTGTAGATCAGTACCGGAATCGGGCTGGCTGTCACGACCTGTGCGGCAACGCTGCCGAGCAGCATTTTTTCCCAGCCGGCACGGCCTCTGGATGCCATGTAAATCAGATCGCATCCGTTCTTTTCGGCGGCCGATACAATATAAAGTGCAGGCGAGTTGGAAATGTAGGTTTGTTCGGTCAGTGTGATGCCGGCTGCGGTGGCCGCTTCACGCACAGGCGTCATGAATTCTCTGGCAGCCCCTTTGACTGCCCTTTCATATTCCTCGTTGCTTGGCCAATGGTTGTCCGTTTTGACATGGGCAAAATCGAAAACGGCAGTCTGGTTTTCGCCGGCGACAAATATGCATACCACTTCTGCGCCTACTTTTTTGGCGAGTTCGATACCTTCCAGGGCTGCCTGAGTGGCCAGTGCGGAGCCATCAGTCGGAATGAGTATTTTCTTGAACATGGTGTATTCTCCCTTTAAATACCGGTTGGAAAACGGGATTGCCTTGACAGCGATACCGGACGTTACCGGGTAAAAGACCCCGGCTGATTTTATTCTTATGCAATTTTGATATAACGTCAACGTCTGATGTGCTGTTTTTGATATAACGAATCGGAGGGTTCTCGGAAAGGTATTGAAAAACAAGTGTTTGCCGGAAGGGGGATTGATAGACGGTGTGTTGAAAATACCTCGTTTCGGAAGGAAAAGCAGGTACATCATGACCGAATGAGGGGCTCAGGTGGCTGGATACGTTTTTTCAGGAAAGAGAATCTGCCTGACTGTATCTGGCTGGCAGGCAATTGATCGGGGAGTCGGTTGCGGGCGTGATGTGACTCCGGGAGGTACACAGGTTCCGGATGGACGGTTTGCGTTTCCGGAACCTGTGCAGGCAGCAGGTCTTGCCAGGTGAGCTTTTTGGGCCTGAGGCAAGGACATGAAACAGGGTTATTCCGTCGGGGTGTAATCCATGTAATTGGTCGGAAGACCTTCTTTTTTGACTTTATAGACCAGTACAGGAATCGGGCTGGAAGCGATGACTTTTGCAGCTACGCTGCCCAGGAGGACTTTTTCCCAGCCGGTACGTCCGCGTGATGCCATGAAAATCAGGTCGCATCCGTTCTTTTCGGCTGCGGCAATGATGGATGCCGATGGCGATTTTGAAATATAGGTTTCTTCGCTGAATTTGATGCCGGCAGCTTTGGCTGCATCGCGTATGGCTGTCATGAATACTTTGGAAGTATCCGTTACTGCCTGTTTGTATTCTTCGTCGGTTGGCCAGTGTGATCCCGGTTTGACGTGGGAGAAATCGAAAACAGCAGCCTGGTTTTCGCCGGCGACGAAAACGCAAACCACTTCTGCTCCTGCCATTTTGGCATAATCGATTCCTTCGAGTGCAGCCTGGGTAGCCAGTGCGGAGCCGTCGGTGGGGATCAGTATTTTCTTGAACATGATGTATTCTCCCTGAATGATCGGTTGTACGATACAACGAACATCGGCAAATGATTTTTTGCAAATGTTTTATTTTGGAAATAAACCGCTTTGGAAAAGCGGATACTTATTCATTTTTATGTCATTTTCATATACCGTCAATTCGGAATAAATTGAGGTTTGTTTCGGTTTTTCTGTTCGGATTCGGAAAACTTTTTAAAAACAGTTTATTATGAAGAGGTAAAAGATGGGTTTCCGGAAAACGGAATGTGTATGGAATTAAACAGGAGCCGGTATATGCGAATTGAAAAAGCGACTTTGGGTGGCGGATGTTTCTGGTGTATTGAAGCGGTGTTTCTTCAGGTGAAAGGCGTTATGGATGTGGTATCCGGTTATGCCGGCGGTCATGTCGTGAATCCGACTTACTTTCAGGTATGTGAAGGATGGACAGGGCATGCCGAGGTGGTGCAGATAACGTTCGATGCTGATACGATCACATATCGGGAGATCCTGGAAATATTTTTTGCCATTCATGATCCGACGACGCTGAACCGTCAGGGTGCAGATATCGGTTCGCAGTATCGTTCCGTGATTTTTTACCATTCGCAGGCGCAGTGCGATACGGCACGTGATGTGATGGCGGAGATGGCGAAAGTCTGGCAGGCACCATTGGTGACGGAATTGTTGCCGCTACCGGCTTTTTATCCTGCTGAGGATTTTCACCGCGATTTTTATCGTCAGAATCCGGAGCAGCAATATTGTATGTACATCATCGAGCCGAAACTGGCGGAATTCAGGAAAAAATTTGCCGGCCTGCTGAAGACAGGCCAGTAAAGAAAAATGCCCGGCATCGCCGGGCATTTTGATGATATGTATGTGAAGTGGTGTCAGTTTTTGTGTTCATACATATAGTTGCGTGACATCGGCAAGAGCGGTGATGTACGTCCCGACTTGATGCACAGAACCTGGAAGATGGCGACACGATCCAGCGCGAACGCATAAGAGCAGCCCGCCAGATAGACACGCCAGATCCGGTAGCGCTTTTCGTCAGTCAGCCGTTTGATGGCATCGGTTGCCTTTTCGAAGTTGTCCGCCCAGATACCGCAGGTCTTCGCATAATGATGGCGCAGGTTTTCGATATCGAGCGGTTCAAGTCCCGCTTCCTGCATGTTTTTCAGCACCAGCCCGATGTGTGGCAGTTCGCCGTTCGGGAATACGTATTTTTCGATGAATTCGCCACCGCCGAACGGGGTTTCACCGCTGTTGGGATCGCAGCTGGTAATGCCGTGATTCATGGCGATACCGTCATCCTTGAGCAGATTGTGGATGATCTTGAAGTAATCTACAAGGTAACGCAGACCAACGTGTTCGAACATGCCGACACTGGTGATGCGATCGAACTGGCCAGTGACGTCACGGTAGTCCTGGATGCGGATATCGATTTTGTCTTCCAGACCTTTTTCCCTGACGCGCTGGCGTGCCAGTTCGTACTGGTTTTTTGACAGGGTGATACCGACGACATTGGCGCCGAACTTTTCGGCTGCGCGGATGGCGAGTGCACCCCATCCACAACCTATATCGAGCAGTCGGTCACCGGGGCGGACGCGGATTTTGGTCAGGATATGGTCGATTTTCTTGATCTGCGCAGTGGCGAGGTCTTCGTCACCGTTTTCAAAATACGCGCAGGAATACACCATGTTGGGGTCAAGCCATTGTTGATAGAACTCGTTGGAAACGTCGTAGTGGTAGCCGATGGATTCCGCGTCGATCTTGCGGTTGTGGCGTCCGCCGAAATAGTGCCGGAATTTCGCGGCGGTCGTCGAGGACGGGGTATCGAAGATGTCGGCGAGCGAATTGCCCATGGCAATCATGTCGTTCAATGTGCCCTGCACCTCGATTTTGCCTTCGACATAGGCAGTGCCCAGATTGTCCAGTGTCGGTTTCAGCAGATAGCTCAGGGATTCCAGTGCCGGTACTCTGATGACGACCTTGGGGGCTTCATTCGGGCTGAGATCGTATTTTTGCCCTGTCCACAGTTCCAGACGCAAAGGTAACGGCGATGTCTTGCGGATGCCTTCGACCCAGTTTTCCAATTTCTTTTCCCAGAACACGGTTATCCCTCCCTATCTTGGTTTGATCTGAAAATTTCTTGCACACCCGTTTTGAACGAATATGACTATTGTTCCCGATTTTAAATCACTTTTCCCCCCCCTGTAAGACGAATTGGACATTATGTTGGAAAATGGAAGGTCTGGATGTGTGATTATGAATAAAGAAGCATATGTCCGGACATGTCATGCACCCGTATTGTTTGTATTGAACGTGAAATGACGGTATTTGAACAAGATGTTTTGTTGCGGCATGGTCAGTGAAACCTGCGTGTCGTTGTGGCAAGTACATTGGTTCTCTTGCTGTTTGTCCGATAAAATGACGCTCCGGTTCCAACCGGTGGCGGGTTGCTTCTGGCAAGATTGCCGGTTGGGTGCCGTGAGCGATGAACTGGAAAATGGCGGTTTTATGGTGGATGATGCAAATTTGTCTTCCCGTTTTGCCGGAACGGTCAGGCTTTTCGGCAAGGATGGTTTCGCGCGCTTGCAGCGTGCGCATGTATGTGTCGTCGGTGTGGGCGGTGTCGGTTCATGGGCGGTCGAGACGCTTGCCAGAAGTGGAGTCGGGATGCTGACGCTCATCGACGGAGATGTCGTCGTCGAGTCCAATATCAACAGGCAGTTGCACGCACTCGATGACAGTTTGGGCCAACCGAAGGTATCCGTATTGGCGGGGCGGATTGCGAAAATCAATCCGGCATGCAGGGTAATGCCGGTGCAGCAGTTCATGACGCCGGACAACATGACGGTACTGATCGGTGAAAACCGCTTCGATTTTGTGATCGATGCAATTGACAGTGTTCGTGACAAGACGGCGTTGATTGCCTATTGCCGTGATCATGATGTGCCGTTGATTACGGTAGGCGGTGCAGGCGGACAGGTCGATCCGACGCAGATCGCCATTTGCGATCTTTCCCGAACGCAGCAGGAACCGTTGCTGGCGAAAGTTCGGAAGCGCTTGCGGTCGCAATACGGGTTTACGCGCAATCCCAAAAACAAATTCGGTATCGATGCGGTTTATTCCCTGGAACCGCTGCGCTATCCGGTAACGGAAACCGGTAGCGATGAGACGCAAGCACAACAGGCCGGTTTCGGCACGACAGTGGCAGTGACGGCAAGTTTCGGTATGGCTGCCGCGTCTTATGTCATGAGGCGCATTGCAGGAATATAAGCACGATCTTCGGCATGGCGACGGTGTGTGTCAGCTATTTCGAAGTATGGCTTTTTTCTCGTACAAAATCCGGTATTCGGGGTGGCTGCCGTGGGTATTGCCCAGAATGGATTGTATGAGTACGAGCCGTGTGACTTGCCATTTTACAGGGGGTTCCAGTGTCTGTCGGGATGGCGAGGATTGTCTGGCGAGCGTGATATGTGGTCTGAAGCGTTCATGTCCATCAGACAGTCGGTGTTGTATCAGATACTCCCGGATGTTCTGGTGCAGGTGTTGCAGCGTGTCCGGAATAATCGACGGGCCAAGCCAGCTCAGGCGGATTTTCGGAAAATGACCGATGGTATCCAGTATGAGTTCGAATGGCTGGAAAGCGGTTTTACCGAGAAAACGGATGAGAGGCGCGCATACGTCTTCGGGCTGGTTGCCGAGAAATGCCAGAGTCAGGTGAAGGTTTTGCACGGCAACAATGCGTCCGGGTAACTGTTTTTGCAGAACGGCAGTCCGGTCGATGGTATGCCGGTCGGGTAACAGTGCGATAAACAGTCTTTTCGATGGGGGTTGTTTGTCGGTCGCACAATGGCATGAAGATGTTTTCGTGAGGTTTCGCATGTCGGTTGACCGTATGGAATGGGTACAGGCAATGTGCAAATGGCGGGAAGGTCGATGCCTGCCGGTATTATGGCGAAAAAAGGCGTTTTCGTGTATCGGTCAGACAAGGGGCATGGGGGAAAGTCCGGCGAAGTGGACGGGATTATGGATTTGTTCCGGTGATGGTGACGGCATCGGGGTTTTCCTGTGCCTTTTTCTCTGTGTGCCTGAGCAGGATGTTCATACCGATGGACAAAATGACGAGGCTGATGCAGTTGCTGAACCAGAATCCGGATGCGCCGGTGATTCTGTCGGGAATCCAGGCGGGGCCGAGGCGGAAGGCCAATGTATAGCCGCAGCCCAGTCCGACGCACCACAGTGTCAGGATATAGAGCAAAGTAGGTTGGAGAACGACCTTGTAGGCTCGCAAAACATAGGAGCCGGTAAGCTGGATAGCATCGAAAAACAGCAGGCTGCACAAAAAAGGAAAGAGCAGGGAAGCGCAGTATGCGACGGTGTCATCTGCAGTGTAAAGATGGATGATGAAGTCTTTTGCCAGCCAGACGATGCAGGCCACAGCGATGGCAAGTGTTGCCGACAGCCGGGTGCCGGAGGCGGAAATATGTCGTGCCTTTTCCAGTTGTCGTGCGCCGATGGATTGTGCAACGAGTGTACTGGTGGCGCTGGCGAGTGACAGGGGCAGCATATAGAGGACGCCGGAAAAATTGGCGACGATCTGATGACCCGCCACGGCATTGACGCCCAGCCGTGCGATGAACAGGGCCATGAGGGTGAATGAAGTCACTTCGATGAAATAGTTGAGTCCGACAGGAATGCCCAACGCGAGCAGTGCCCTGAGCGAACGCCAGTCAGGGGCGCTCAGTCCTTTGTCGAACAGATGCAGGATGCGGTAGAAGGGGTTGTAACGCAGTATCAGCCAGCCGATGGCCAGTTCAAGCCAGAGGATGACGCATGTGGCGAGCGCGCATCCGGGACCGCCTATGGATGGAATACCCATGCCCCCGAAGATGAACAGGGAGTTGAGCGGTATTTTCAGAAAGAATCCGGCGACCTGAATGGCCATGACCATTTTGGGGCGTGCCATGGCGTTGTTCAGAGTGATATAGACAAGAAGATTCAGGGATGCCGGCAGCGAAAAGGCCAGAATACGAAGGTAGAGTGTCGCTTTTTCCGTCACTTCCACCGAGGTGCCGGCTATGGAAAGAAACGGTTGCGGGAAGCAGAGCAGCAGCGCACCTGCCAGCGAGAGCAGCATGGCAAGCCATACGCCTTGTCTGGCTTCGTGTCCCATATCGGTGAATTTGCCGGCGCCGTAGAGCTGGCCGAATGTCGGCGCCAGGGATTGCATGACACCGTTGAACGTGACATAGACGCTGATATAGATGGATGCACCGATCGCCAGTGCGCCGAGATCGGTGACGGAATAGCGGGAGACCATCGCGGTATCGAGTACGGGGTTGGCGATGGCGGCCAGCTGCCCGATCCAGATCGGCAGTGCCAGATGGATGATGCCTGCGGTATGGCTGGAAAAGCGGTTTCCGGATTTCACTCGATGGACCGATAAAGGCGGAAACGTTCACTGCGGTCGCTTGGCCGGTGGCCTTCCCAGATCAGTTCCATGTTTTTGTACCGTTTCGGCGAGATGGGACGGTTGTACTTGGGAACGCGGTCTCCCAGCAGCAGATAGTCGCATCGTTCAGGCACGAAGCCCTCGAAGCGAACACCGCCGAAGTACGCGAACGAGGCTCTTTGCGCAGCAGATACGTTCGTTCGGATGCAACTGTGTTTGTCGGGTATATGACTGGTCATTTCAGTGGCGATACCGGCGTAGCTTTTGCTGTAATTGATCCATGGAAGCCACAGGGTTGCCAGGAGTACCCAGCACAGGATGACACCGCCTGTGGAAAGGACGACGGCACGCCACAGTACAGGGGGCTGACGTGAAAGACGCCAGTAAACCAGGGCGAACCAGCCTGCAGTGGCGCATAGCGCGATGAGTGTGACAAAAAGGTTGAATTCAGGTAAGAAGCCGGGGGCGAGCTTGGTGGCGTTTTTTGCGATGCCGGCAGGCCAGCCGGTATGTCTTGCGAACCATGCCAGCCAAATGAACAGGGCACACAGTGTCAGCGTCATGACGGAAAACCAGTCGATGGCGTTGATGGCGCCGCGTTTCATGGTGGGCAAACCCAGTGCGGCGAGAATCGCCAGCGACGGCAAAAACGACAGCAGGACGGTTTCCTGCATGTTCGGACTGAACAGGGCGATGATCAGGAAAGTGACGGTGAACAGGAAAGGCAACAGGACGTGTGCCGAACGCCATTGACGTCGCCAAGCGTAGATGGCCCAGCAAGCGAAAGGCCATGCAGGCCAGAAAAACCAGATGCCGTTGCGCAGGAAGTCACTGATGGCGTTGAGCGTCGGCAAACCGATTTGTCCGGCATTCCAGAACAGCCATGCGTTAAAGGGAGAGCTGTCATGTGGTTGGGACAATTCCAGTACAAGCCACCATATGGCGACGATCGTGATGGTCGTGGCAATGGCGATAATCAGGTTGATGGCATGTTTGCGTCTGGGAGGGGAACAAAAGAAAATGCCGATCAGAAAACACAGATACAGCCCGAAGGGGGTGACCAGTCCATTGGTCAGTACGAGTAAGCCCAGAGCGAGTCCCAGCCGGACGGCGTTGGAGACAGTCGGTGCGTCGATATAACGGGTACACCGGTACAGCGCATAAGCGATCAATGCGACGAACAGGGCTTCGATGCTGGTTTCATGGCTGTGCATCAGCAGTCCCAGACAGCCGAGATAGATCAGCAAGGCACCATCGGCCAACATGCGTCCGTATGCCAGTGCTTCAGGTTGTCCGCCGAATGCCAGCCGCATGGGTTGCGCCTCGGTTCGACGGCCAAGCAGGTAGGTGGTATGCCAGACGGAGTAGGCGCCGATAAGGAAAAAACACAATGTGGCGACCCGGGCGGCAAGCGCATCGCCCAAAAGCCAGCCGAACAGCTTGATGCAGATGGCGCCGAGCCAGAAGGCAAGTGGGCCGCCGTCGGCAACAGGTAGTCCGGCGATGTTTGGCCAGAGCCAGTCCTGCCATCCGTGTTGTGCCATGGTCCACATGACGCCGAAGTCTGCGGCATCGCTGTTTTTCCAGGGGTCACGGCCGATCAGTCCGGGGAGTATGTAGAGCAGGCAGAGCAGCAAAATTCCCCAGCGAGGCAATGTAAGCGTCGCGGCTGCCGGCAGACGTACCGGTTTGGTAGGCGGAATCAGGCTGGGCTGTATGTCGGACATGGGTTTACGAAGATCATTCTGCCAAACACGGGGTTTGGAAAAAAAAGGCAGCCGAAGCTGCCTTTTTCATGAAGTGTGGTATCAGCCGGCAGAGACCTTGGAACCGACCTTGCCGAACTTCTGACGGAATTTCTCAACGCGGCCGGCGGTATCGACGATCTTGTATTTGCCGGTGTAAAACGGATGCGATTCAGCCGAAACTTCAACTTTCACGAGTGGGTATTCTTTTCCTTCGAACATGATGGTTTCACGCGTCGGAATGGTCGAGCGAGTGATGAACTTGAAATCACACGAAACGTCCTGGAATACAACTTCCCGATACTCTGGATGGATGCCTTCTTTCATTTGTTGCCTCTGTTTGTTGGTAGCCAGCCGGCACTTCATCGGTCTGTCCTGCTTCGTGACCTGATTGCCGACCACTTGCGCGGTTTAAGTCAAAATTGCAAGGATTGAAAAGTTCACTGAATCAGCAAAAACTTTTAAACGTGGCATTATGACATAAAAAATGTATCAAGCCAACTGAAATGTGGCACCATTTGCCTGACAAATAAAACGGGTTGTTTTACCGGTGGTAGATGGCCTGACCGACTTCGTCGATTTGTTGTCTCAGACGCATGCGCTCATCGGGCGTCATGCGCTTGCCACGCTGGTAACGGGGACAATCGTCAGGCGAATAGGCTGTCGGCGTCATATCTTCGTGGTGGTAGGCTTCGCGGGTGTGCTGGCGTCTCAGAAAGCGACGGTTCGCCTTTTCTTCTTCCGGACTGCGTATGGTCTCTTTCTGCGTGGTTTCCGAGCAATATTGCATGCGACCGCCCGTATGGCACGCTGGCGCAGCCGAAAGTGTGCCTGTTCCGGCGATCAGGAAAACGGAACCGAAAAGAAAAGAGGAAAACGCTTTCATATCTTTTACAATCTGTAAATATTGTCAGCCGATTGCAACCGGAAAATGTCCTTTACTTTTCAAGTGTAGTCAATAAAGGGATGTTCCGTCATAAAAAAACGTTAAAGTTTGTAACTTTGTGTAATGCCGTTTAGTGAAATTTTGCATTCTGGTCTAGTCTTTTTACAACAGTTTTATCAAGGATGGACAATATCATGGCAGTTACAGAAGAAAATCCGGAGAAACAGGGACGTCAAACCAAGATTCTGGTTGTGGATGATGATGTCCGTCTGAGAGATTTGCTGAGGCGCTACCTGTCGGAGCATGGTTTTGCAGTGACGACGGCAGAAAACGCGCAGGGTATGAACCGCTTCTGGATGCGTGAGCGTTTCGATTTGCTGGTGCTCGATCTGATGTTGCCTGGCGAGGATGGTTTGTCGATATGCCGCCGTTTGCGTGGAGGCGGAGACAAGACGCCGATCATCATGCTCACTGCAAAAGGCGAAGATACAGACAGGATCATCGGGCTGGAAATGGGGGCGGATGATTATTTGCCCAAGCCGTTCAATCCACGGGAATTGCTCGCACGGATTTCGGCCGTTCTGAGACGGCGCCATCCCGACGAGATCCCGGGCTCGCCGTCCGAAACGCAGCAGGTTTTCCATTTCGGTGAATTCCAGCTTGACCTTGGCAATCGCACGCTTAAGAAAAACGGGGCCAATGTATCGCTGACGACAGGGGAATTCGCTGTGCTCAAGGCATTTGCCAGCCATGCGCGGCAGCCGCTTTCGCGTGACAAGCTCATGTCGCTGGCGAAAGGGCGGGAATATGAAGTCTTCGATCGCAGTCTGGATGTCCAGATTTCAAGGTTGCGCAAGCTGATTGAGCCCGATCCATCCCATCCGTTGTATATCCAGACGGTGTGGGGACTGGGATATGTGTTCATTCCAGACAAGGTAACACAATAGTCCGGCTCGCATGACAAACGATACATACTCCGGACATGTCGCGCTGACAGAGCAAGAAATGCCGGTTTCTCCGGTGCCCTGGTGGAAAAGCAGCCTTTTCTGGCGAACGTTTTTTCTGGTGGGGATCTTGCTGGTCATCAGTATGGGGGCATGGATTTACAGCTTCCGGCTGGAACAGCGTGGTACACGTGCCAAAGCTGTCGCCGAGCAGGTCGTGTCGCTGGTGACGATCACGCGTGCCGCGCTGGTGCATTCGGAACCGGAGTCCAGACGGGAATTGCTGTTCGATCTGGCCAGCAACGAAGGGATCAGGATTTATCCGCTGGAGCCGACCGACCAGATCGAGCCGGTGACCAATGGCGATGAATTCATGCAGGCGATGTTGCCCTACATGCGCCAGAAAATGGGAGAAGATACGATTCTTTCTCCGCGAGTCAACGATATGCCGGGTTTCTGGGTCAGTTTCGATCTGGAAGAAGACGATGCATACTGGCTGAGACTGGATAACGGGCGTGTGCGTGGAATTTCCGGGTTGCGCTGGCTGGGGTGGGGCGGCATCGTGCTGTTGCTTTCGCTTTTGGGGGCGGGTTTCATTTCACGCTTGCTGAGCGAACCGCTGGCGCGGCTGGCGTATGCGGCACGGCAGATGGCAAGCGGCAAGTCGCCGGAACCCTTGCCGGAAAAAGGGGTGACGGAAATTCGGGATGCCAACCACAGCTTCAATCAGATGGTGCGTGATCTGGAAAGAGTCGATTCTGACAGAACCGAAATTCTGGCAGGCATTTCTCATGACTTGCGTACCCCACTGACCCGAATGCGGCTGGAGCTGGAAATGTCGTCGCTTCCGGAAGAAAGCCTTGAGGGTATGCAGGCCGATATTTCCCAGATGGATGCCATTGTCGGACAGTTTCTGGATTATGCCCGTCTTGGATCGCCTGTCTCATCGGAAACCGTCGATGTCAGTTCGCTTTTGCATATGATCGTTGATGAGGCAAGGCGTCGTCCCGGACTTGCGGTTAGTGCGGAAATCGGCGAGGGGTTGTCCATCTCGGCCAGGGAAATCGATATTCGCCGTTTGGTGAACAATGTGCTGACCAATGCGGAACGCTATGGCAAGACGTCTGGCAGTGATCTGGCCGAGGTCGATATTGTCTGCCGTCGTGAGGGTGACGAGGTGGCGATGGTGTTTTCCGACAGAGGGATCGGGGTTCCTGCTGACGATCTTGAACGGATGCTGCGTCCATTTACGCGGATGGATGATGCACGGGGGCAGGCTAACGGTTCCGGACTGGGACTGGCGATCGTTTCGCGGATCGCTCAACGCTATCGTGGACATGTCCGTCTGTCCAACAGACCGGAGGGTGGTTTGGTCGTATCGGTATGGTTCCCCGTGGTCAAATCGCCGAAAAAGTGATGTCGCAGAAAGCCTGTGCAATGAAATGGCCGGTATGTCGATGCGGACATGCCGGCTTTTCTTTTACGGTCTTTTCTCGGTTTATGCCGGCGGCGAGGGTATAATAACCGTTTGTCCGTTTGTTCTGTTTTTCTTTTTTCGTACATATTATGCTGATTCTTCCAGGCTCAAATGCCTTGTCCGCTTTCCGCGCCAGACGTCTTTTGGCGACTTTGCAGGAAATCGATCCTGCCATTACGGGTGTGGATGCACGATATCTTCATTTTGTTGATGGCGGTGAGGGCTTGTCGCAGAACGCACTGGCCCGTTTGTCGTCGCTGCTGTCGTATGGTGATCCGTATTCCGGTAATGAAGCAGGAGATGAGTATGTGGTCGTGCCCCGTTTCGGCACGATTTCGCCCTGGTCTTCGAAAGCGACAGACATTGCGCATGATTGCGGTCTGGACGATGTCAGGCGTGTTGAACGGGGAATTTCCTATCATATTCAGCGTGCCGGGGGTGCACCGGAACCGACAGATGAATACCGCCGGGAAATTGCGGGAAAATTGCATGACAGGATGACGGAGACGGTGCTGGCCAAACGTGAGGATGCGGCAGCGCTGTTTGAAGAATTGCAGGCAAAGCCCATGGAGTCTGTCGATATCGGATCAGGCGGCAAACAGGCACTCGTCGATGCAAACGGCAAGCTGGGACTGGCGCTTTCCGATGATGAAATCGATTATTTGTACGACGCGTTTTCGCGTGCGGGCCGCAATCCGACCGATGTCGAATTGATGATGTTCGCGCAAGCCAACAGCGAGCATTGCCGTCACAAGATTTTCAATGCCGACTGGACCATCGATGGCGAGAACCAGCCGGCCTCGCTTTTTTCCATGATCCGCAATACGCATGAAAAAAATCCCGGCAAGACGATCGTTGCCTACAAGGATAATTCTTCCATTATCGAAGGCAAGAAAATCATGCGTTTCTATCCGCAGGACGGCAAGGATGGTCACGTTTATCGTCCCAATGAAGAGCTTGCTCACATCCTGATGAAGGTGGAAACGCACAACCATCCGACGGCGATTTCGCCGTTTCCAGGGGCGGCGACCGGTTCCGGCGGCGAAATCCGCGATGAAGGCGCAACAGGACGTGGCGCGAAGCCCAAGGCGGGGTTGACCGGTTTTACGGTATCGAATCTTTATTTGCCCGATGCGACAAGAAGCTGGGAAAATGCAGGCGATGTCACACGTATGCCGAAGAAAGACGGTGCTGCCGTTTACGGCAAACCCGATCGCATCGCATCTGCCTTGCAGATCATGATCGACGGGCCGATCGGTGGCGCCGCTTTCAATAACGAATTCGGCCGTCCGAACCTGACGGGATATTTCCGTACCTATGAACAGAATGTCGATAACCGTGTATTCGGGTATCACAAGCCGATCATGATCGCCGGCGGTATCGGTTCGATATCGGATCTGCATACCAGCAAACAGGCCTTGCCGGTGGGGACGTTGCTGATCCAGCTGGGTGGTCCGGGGATGCGCATCGGTATGGGAGGTGGCGCCGCTTCGTCGATGGCGACCGGTGCGAATACGGCCGATCTGGATTTTGATTCCGTACAGCGTGGCAACCCGGAAATGCAGCGTCGCGCGCAGGAAGTGATCAACGCCTGTTGGGCGATGAAGGAAAACAATCCGATTCTGTCGATTCATGACGTCGGTGCGGGCGGATTGTCCAATGCTTTCCCGGAAATCACTCATGACGCCAATATGGGCGCGGTGTTCGATTTGCGCAATGTACCGCTGGAAGAAAGCGGAATGTCGCCGCGCGAAATCTGGAGCAACGAGTCGCAGGAACGTTATGTGCTGGCCGTGTCGCAACAGGATATCGAGTTGTTCGACGAACTGTGCGGGCGTGAACGTTGTCCTTATGCCATCGTGGGTGCGATCACGGCGGAACGTCAGTTGAAGGTGATCGATCCGGAATACGGTAACAATCCTGTCGATATGCCGATGGATGTGCTGTTGGGCAAGCCCCCGAAGATGCACCGCGATGTCGCTCATGAAGTGCATGAATATCCGCCGATCCGGCTTGATTCCCTGGAACTGGAAAAAGTGGCCAGGGATGTATTGCTGTTGCCGACAGTAGGTGACAAGTCGTTTCTGATTACGATCGGCGATCGCTCGGTCGGCGGGTTGACCAGCCGTGACCAGATGGTCGGCCCCTGGCAGGTACCGGTGGCCGATTGTGCCGTGACCCTCATGAGTTATGAGGGATATGCTGGCGAGGCGATGGCCATGGGTGAACGGACGCCGCTGGCGGTGATCGATGCGCCGGCATCCGGTCGTATGGCGATAGGCGAGGCGCTGACCAATATCGCGGCGGCACCGATCGCCGATATTTCCGATATCAAGCTTTCCGCCAACTGGATGGCAGCGTGCGGACAGGCCGGACAGGATGCGGCACTGTACGATACGGTCAAAACCGTCGGCATGGATTTGTGTCCAGAACTGGGTATCAGCATTCCGGTGGGCAAGGATTCCCTGTCGATGCGTACGACATGGCAGGATGGCGGCAAGGACAAGGAAGTGCTGTCTCCGGTATCGCTGATCGTTTCCGCTTTTGCGCCGGTTACCGATGTGCGTGACGCATTGACACCGCAACTTGATTGCGATGTCGGTGAAACCGTATTGATTCTGATCGATCTGGGACGTGGCAAAAACCGGATGGGAGCGTCCGCACTGGCGCAGGTAACGCAACAGATCGGAGCATCGGTTCCGGATGTGGATAGCGCAAAAGACCTGAAAGCCTTTTTCGGCGTGATACAGAAGCTCAACAGGGAAGGACTGTTGCTGGCATATCATGACCGGTCCGATGGCGGACTGTTTGCGACGTTGTGCGAGATGGCGTTCGCCAGCCGTTGTGGTCTGGATATCGATCTGGATTATGTGGTCAATGCGGCACAGGTCAAGGGAAGCGACAATGCCAATATTCTCGCTGCCCTGTTCAATGAAGAACTGGGTGCTGTCATTCAGATCCGTCTGGGCGATCTCGACAGGGTTCAGACACGGCTCAAAACGGCTGGACTGGATACCGCCGCGCATTATCTGGGTGCGGTAACCAGTGGTGAAACACTGGAATTCAAGTTGCGCGGTGTACCCGTTTATTCACCGTCACGGGTTCATCTGCATCGCTTGTGGAGTGAAACAAGCTGGCGGATCGCCAGGATGCGCGACAATCCGGATTGTGCCGATATGGAATACGACCGGATTCTGGATACGGACGATCCCGGCATGGCGCCGCGTGTACCTTTCGATATGCAGGAAAACATCGCTGCGCCTTTTGTCTCGAAAGGGCTTCGGCCGCGCGTGGCGATCTTGCGGGAACAGGGTTCCAATTCCCATGTCGAGACTGCCTATGTCATGCACAAGGCCGGTTTCGAGGCGGTCGATGTGCATATGAGCGATTTGATCGACGGGCGTATCTGGCTGGATGATTTCAAGGGGATGATCGCGGTCGGCGGTTTTTCTTACGGCGACGTGCTGGGTGCCGGTGAAGGCTGGGCCAAGAAGATCCTGTTCAATGAACGTCTGAAAGAACAGTTCGAAACGTTCTTTTTCCGGCAGGATACATTCGCATTGGGGATTTGCAATGGTTGCCAGATGATGAGCAGTCTGGCTTCCATCATTCCGGGTGCCGAAGCATGGCCGAAGTTCGTGCGCAACCGTTCCGAGCAATTCGAGGCACGTTTCACGATGGTCGGTATTCCGAAGTCGCCTTCCATTTTCTTTGCAGGAATGGAAAGTATGGAAGCGCCGATCGTGGTATCGCATGGAGAAGGCAGAGCCGATTTCTCCCAACAGGGGGATATCGGAAAGGTACATGTCGCCATGCGTTATATCGATCGCAAGGGGCAGCCGACAGAAATCTATCCTCTCAATCCGAACGGATCGCCGCAGGGGATTACGTCCGTGACGACGCCGGACGGGCGCTTTACGGTGATGATGCCTCATGCCGAACGGGTATTCAGAACCGTACAGCAATCCTGGGCCCCGGGCGGTTGGGGTGAAAATTCGCCCTGGATGCGGATGTTTTTCAATGCACGCAAGTGGGTTGGTTAGGTCTGCATGGTGAAAACGGCGGAGTTTGCCGGAAACCGAATGAACAGCCTGTGAAAACAGGCTGTTTTTCATGACATGCAAGATACGGCATGCCTATACAGACCGGCGTGTTTTATTTAAGCCACAGTCCCCGGAAAACCGGCAAGGTGACAGGTTCGTTTCCCGGGCTTGTGTCTGTGTCTATATCGCTCCGGCAGGACGTGTTGCCGGATGGGGTGGCAGGTGTTACCTGATACAAAACATCCGTATGCGATGTGTTTTCTTTTATAATTTCCTCTTTCAGCAATGCTGCTTTCTTTCAAGACTAAAAATGAAATCTGCCGAAATTCGTGAAAAGTTCCTGGATTTTTTCAAGTCCAGGGGGCATACGGTCGTCCGTTCCAGCCCGCTGGTGCCTGCCAACGACCCGACACTGATGTTGACCAATGCGGGAATGGTTCAGTTCAAGGATGTATTTCTCGGGCTGGACAAACGTCCCTATACGCGGGCGACATCTGTCCAGCGGTGTGTGCGGGCAGGCGGGAAGCATAACGATCTTGAAAACGTGGGTTATACCGCACGTCATCATACATTTTTCGAAATGCTGGGCAATTTCAGTTTCGGCGATTATTTCAAGCGTGATGCCATTCATTTTGCATGGGAATTGCTGACGACGGTTTACGGTTTGCCTCCGGAAAAGCTCTGGGCCACGGTGTATCAGGAAGATGATGAAGCCTATGATATATGGGCGAACGAAATCGGTTTGCCAAAAGAACGGATTGTCCGGATCGGTGATAACAAGGGCGCACGATATGCGTCCGACAATTTCTGGCAAATGGCTGATACAGGTCCATGCGGCCCGTGCAGTGAAATCTTTTATGACCATGGTCCCGATGTGGCCGGTGGCCCTCCGGGAAGTCCGGATGAAGATGGCGACCGTTATATCGAAATCTGGAATCTCGTGTTCATGCAGTTCAACCGGGATGAACAGGGCAATATGACGCCATTGCCGCGTCCCTGTGTCGATACGGGCATGGGGCTGGAAAGACTTGCGGCAGTCTTGCAGCATGTCCACAGCAATTACGACATCGACTTGTTCCAGAATCTGATCCGTGCGGCGGCACGCGAGACTGGTACGACCGATTTGACGGACAATTCCCTGAAGGTCATCGCGGATCATATCCGCGCGAGTGCTTTCATGATCGTTGACGGACTGATTCCGGGCAGCGACGGGCATGGTTATGTATTGCGCCGGATTATCCGCCGCGCATTGCGTCACGGCTACAAGCTGGGTCAGACGAAACCGTTTTTCTACAAGCTGGTCGATGATCTGGTGAAAGAAATGGGCGCAGCTTATCCGGAATTGACCGAGGCCGCCGATAATGTCAAGCGTGTGTTGCGTCATGAAGAAGAACGCTTCGGCGAAACGCTTGATAACGGGATGAAGATTCTCGAGGCGGCGCTTTCCGGCGGGACGAAAGTGCTGGATGGTAATACGGCATTCACGTTGTACGACACTTATGGTTTCCCGCTTGATTTGACGGCGGATATTTGTCGTGAACGCGCGATCTCCGTGGATGAAAAAGGATTTGACGAAGCCATGGAAAGACAGCGGGCCGCAGCACGCGCATCCGGCAAGTTCAAAATGGCTGCCGTTCTGGACTATGATGGCGAAAAGACCCGTTTCGTCGGTTATGACACACTGGATGAAACAGGCACGGTGGTCGCGTTGTACCGTGACGGTGTGCCGGTCAAACGATTGGAGGCCGGACAGAACGGTGTCGTCGTGCTCGATACCACGCCGTTTTATGCAGAGTCCGGCGGGCAAGTCGGTGATACGGGGGTTTTGCGCAACGGCGATGCGCAGTTTGACGTGACCGATACACAGAAGATTCAGGCAGGTGTATCCGGTCATCACGGGATGGTGAAACATGGTGCGATTGCACTGGGCGACAAGCTGGAAGCGCATGTCGATATGCAGCGGCGTGCGCAGATCATGCGCAACCATTCGGTGACCCACCTGATGCACAAGGCATTGCGTCAGGTATTGGGTTCTCATGTCGCACAGAGGGGTTCGCTTGTCGATCCGGACAAGACACGTTTCGATTTCAGCCACAATGCGCCGGTTACTGACGATGAAATCCGTCAGGTGGAGGAAATCGTCAATCGTGAGATCATTGCCAATACGCCGACGCAGGCACAGCAGATGTCGTATGATGAAGCGATCGCTCATGGCGCGACGGCGCTGTTCGGTGAAAAATATGGCGATGTCGTACGTGTGCTGGATATCGGTTTCTCGTGCGAACTGTGTGGTGGTACCCATGTCGCCCGTACCGGGGATATCGGCTTTTTCAAGATTGTTTCCGAAGGCGGTGTCGCAGCCGGTATCCGGCGTATCGAGGCGGTGACAGGACTGGGTGCAATGCACTGGGTTCAGGATATGGCGCGCAGGCTCGATGATGTGGCGGTCGCTCTGAAAACACAGCCGGACGTACTGCTTGAACGTGTGGGACAGTTGCAGGATCAGATGAAGGGAATGGATCGTGAACTGTCCACGCTGAAGGCGAAAATGGCATCCAGCCAGGGTAACGACCTGGCCGGACAGGCAGTCGATGTCGGCGGTGTGAAAGTGCTGGCGTCCATTGTCGAGGGGGCCGATGTGCCGGGGCTGCGCAATACCATGGACAAATTGAAAGACAAGCTGAAAACGGCGGCGATCGTGCTGGCGACGGTCAGGGATGGCAAAGTCAGTCTGATTGCAGGCGTTACACAGGATATGACATCGAAGCTCAAGGCAGGCGAGCTGGTCAATCATGTTGCACGGCAAGTCGGCGGCAAGGGGGGCGGTCGTCCCGATATGGCGCAGGCAGGCGGTTCCGATCCGAGTGGCCTGCATGAAGCGTTAAGAAGTGTCGAAGGCTGGGTTCGTGAACGTCTGGGCTGATACGGGATGGAAAACTGTGAGGCAAGTGGTGTCGATCTGACGATCGATGCCTGCGGGACGAAATGTCCCATACCGATTCTGAAGGCGAAAAAAGCCTTGTCTGGTATGGCATCCGGGCAGTTGCTCAAGGTTCTGGCGACTGATCCCGGTGCAGTGCGCGATTTCCGTTTTTTCGGTAGCCAGACTGGAAACGAAGTCGTCGCCCAGAACGAGGATAACGGTGTCTATACGATCATCGTCAAAAGAAAATAGGGCTGGAAACAGCGGATTAGTTTGGAGTGTTGCATGAAGATACTGGTACCCGTCAAACGGGTTGTGGATTATAACGTCAGGATTCGCGTCAAACCGGACGGCAGCGGTATCGAAACGGACAATGTGAAGATGTCGATGAATCCGTTCGATGAAATCGCTGTCGAGGAAGCCGTTCGCCAGAAGGAAGCGGGTGTCGCAACCGAGGTAATCGCTGTTTCATGCGGTGTGGAAAAATCGCAGGATACCTTGCGTACTGCCATGGCGGTCGGTGCCGACCGCAGTGTTCTGGTGAAAACCGATGCGGTCTTGCAGCCGCTGACGGTGGCGCGGATGCTGCAAAAGATTGTGGAAAAGGAACAGCCTGATCTGGTCATTCTGGGAAAACAGGCTACCGATGACGATGCCAGCCAGACGGGACAGATGCTTGCCGCGCTTCTGGACTGGCCGCAGGCCACATCCGTTTCCGCCCTGAAAATCGAAAACGGCAAGGCGCTGGTCACACGTGAGGTCGATGATGGGCAGGAAATGCTGGCGTTGACCTTGCCGGCAGTGATTACGGCGGATTTGCGTCTGAACGAGCCGCGGTATGTGACCCTGCCCAATATGATGAAGGCGAAAAAGAAACCGGTTGAAATGACGACGCCGGAGGAACTGGGCGTACCGGTGGAATCCAGGCTGAAAACGTTGAAGGTCACAGAGCCGGCGGCACGCTCACAGGTGCAGATGGTGCCGGATATTGCGACACTGGTGTCTGTGCTGAAGAACGAAGCCAAAGTGATTTGAGCGCTATCGGCGCATATCCAGTTTTCTATACAGGAATTCAGAAATGTCCATTCTCGTTATTGCCGAACACGATAACAGCTCTCTTAAAAACAGTACCTTGAATACGGTCAGCGCCGCGCTGGCTTGCGGTCAGGATGTGCATGTGCTTGTTGCAGGCAGCCAGTGCCGTTCTGTGGCCGACAGGGTGGCGTGCGTCGCAGGAGTTTCCAAAGTACTGCTGGCCGATGCCGCCGAACTGGAACACGGTTTGCCGGAAGATGTCGCCGCACAGGTGCTGACCATTGCAGCCGGGTATTCGCATATCCTTGCGTCCGCCACATCTTTCGGGAAAGCATTCATGCCGCGTGTTGCGGCATGTCTGGGTGTCGGACAGGTTTCGGAAATCATTCGGGTAGTGTCGGACGATACGTTCGAACGGCCGATTTATGCGGGCAATGCCATTGCCACGGTACAATCCACAGACTCCGTCAAGGTGCTGACCGTCCGGACGACGGCGTTTCCGCCAGCATCGCCGGGCGATCATGTCGCACCTGTCGAAGTAATCGATGCGGTTTCTGGAAAGGGTAAAACCGAGTATGTGTCCTCTCGTACCGACTCCTCGTCCCGTCCCGAACTTTCCAGCGCGAAAATCGTGGTGGCAGGCGGTCAGGGTGTCGGTTCGGCAGACAATTTCAAATTGATCGAGACACTGGCAGACAAGTTGGGTGCGGCGATCGGTGCATCGCGTGCCGCCGTCGATGCGGGCTACGTATCGAACGATTTGCAAGTCGGACAGACAGGCAAGATCGTTGCGCCGGATTTGTATATCGCCATCGGTATTTCCGGCGCGATCCAGCATGTTGCCGGTATCAAGGATGCCAGAACGATTGTTGCGATCAATCAGGATCCGGACGCTCCGATTTTCCTGACGGCCGACTACGGTATTGTCGGCGATCTCAATGAACTGGTGCCGCAGTTGATTGCCGCACTGGACTGAAGGATGCTGCGGACGGGATGTTTCCATCCCGATGCATTTGCGAACAAATATTCGAATCAAGGAGTGGTTGCTATGCCGGTTTCTGGAAATGAAGTTTCGTCCTTATTTTCGCCTCAGGAAATTTCCACTGAAGTGCTTCTCGAAAAGTATGCCAAGGGCGACGAGACGACGATCAACGATGTGAGGGAGCGGGTTGCCTATGCGCTTTCCGAAGTGGAAGCGCCGAAAAACCGGAAAAAGTATGCCAAGGAATTTTTCTGGGCCATGCAAAACGGTTTCATTCCGGCAGGTCGTGTCAGCAGTGCGGCCGGAACAGGGCTCCAGACGACGCTTATCAACTGTTTTGTGCAGCCTGTGGGTGATTCGATTACCAATATGGCGGACGGCAAGCCGGGAATTTATACGGCGCTTGCGCAGGCAGCTGAAACCATGCGCAGGGGAGGTGGTGTCGGCTACAACTTTTCCTGTATCCGTCCGCGAGGCGCCAAGGTTCGTGGAACGGGTAGCAGTGCGTCCGGCCCGATTTCGTACATGAGGGTGTTCGACCGTTCCTGCGAAACGGTCGAGTCAGCTGGTGCGCGTCGTGGTGCGCAAATGGCGGTACTGAATATTGACCATCCGGATATTCTGGAATTCATTACGGTCAAGCAGGAACAGAATCAGCTGAGCAATTTCAATGTGTCCGTCGGTGTGACCGACGATTTCATGCATGCTGTCGAAACAGACGGGGATTTCGAACTGGCGCATGTGGCAGAACCCAATGACGACCTGAAAGAAAAAGGAGCTTTCAAGCGTGCCGACGGCAAATGGGTGTACAGCCGTGTCAAGGCGCGCGATGTCTGGGATCTGGTCATGAAAAGCACCTACAATGCGGCTGAACCCGGTGTGCTGTATATCGACCGTATCAACCGTGAAAACAATCTGTCGTATTGTGAAGTGATCGAAGCGACCAACCCTTGCGGTGAACAACCGTTGCCGGATTATGGATGTTGTTGTCTGGGCAGTCTGAATCTGACGGCATTCGTGAGCGCGCCTTTTTCTGCACAGCCGTTGTTCGACTTCGATTTGCTTGCACGAGTCACGGCAGTCGCTGTGCGGATGCTGGACAATGTCCTGACGGCAACGAAATGGCCGCTGGAAGAACAGGCACGGGAAGCCGCTGCCAAACGCCGGATCGGTCTGGGGTTTACCGGTCTGGGAGATGCATTGATTATGCTGGGCATTCGTTATGATTCAGAGGAAGGACGCTATCTGGCTGCGGCGATCGCACAGGCCATGCGCGATGCCGCGTACAGCAGTTCGATCGAACTGGCGAAGGAGCGCGGTGCGTTTCCGATGCTTGATGTCGAACGGTATCTGGAAGGAAGTTTCGTTTCGCGTTTACCCGAAGAATTGAAGCATGCGATACGCCAGTACGGTATCCGCAATTCCCATCTGACATCGATCGCACCGACAGGGACGATTTCACTGGCATTTGCCGATAACGCTTCCAACGGAATCGAACCGGCGTTTTCCTGGTTCTATAACCGGGTCAAACGGATGCCGGATGGTTCCAAAAAAACTTATACGGTTGAAGATCATGCTTACCGCGTCTATCGCTCGATGGGATACGACGTATCGAACTTGCCGGAGTCTTTCGTTTCGGCACTGGAAATTTCCGCGATCGATCATATGCTGATGGTGGCGGCAGTCGTGCCGTACATCGATGCCGCCATTTCCAAGACGGTCAATGTCGCCGAGGATTATCCGTATGAAGATTTCAAGAATCTGTATATGGAAGCCTGGAAAAAAGGGCTGAAGGGCATTACGACGTATCGTCCGAACAATGTCAGAACCGCGATTTTGTCGGTTCCGGCGGACGACAAGAAGGATGAGGCCGCGCAAAAGGCGGACGAACATGCCGTGACCTTGTCCGAACAGGATCGCCGTATCATTCTGAAAGAGGTGACGATCGCACCGCCGTTATCATCGTTGCGCTGGCCATCGCGGCCGATGTTGCCGGCGGGTGCGTCGGCATGGGTCAGCGAACAGATCCAGTCGCCGCAGGGCGAGTTCGCCGTCGCGGTTTCGGATCATGACGGAATTCCGTTCGAAGTCTGGGTGCTTGGTGGACAGACGCCGCGAGGACTGGATGCGATTGCGAAAACGTTGTCGATCGACATGCGTGCCAATGATCGCAGCTGGCTGCACAAACGCTTTACGATGTTGTCGCATGTAGGGGGGGATGCATTCGAAATGCCGATGCCGCCTGATGGCGAATTCGTT
>CAKQQG010000017.1 GCA_934270705.1 uncultured Oxalobacter sp.
ACGACTTCGACCTGTTCGACG
Source organism: uncultured Oxalobacter sp. (assembly GCA_934270705.1). Lineage (GTDB taxonomy): Bacteria > Pseudomonadota > Gammaproteobacteria > Burkholderiales > Burkholderiaceae_D > Oxalobacter. The sequence goes on from CAKQQG010000017.1 coordinate 22, forward strand.
TTGCCGTCGTTGAGTTGCTGGAGAAAGGTGCTGTATGGCAGGGGTTCGCTCGGCTGGTAGTCCGCCCAGAATCCGCGTGCCAGCAATATGCCGATCACGGCAAACACGACGTACCACATCAGCCACCGGTTGCGCTGGGAATTGTCGTCATTCATGGTGTTCTCCTGTCAGGTTGGCAAGACCGGATGGCATGGGATGGCTTGCCATCCCTCCAGCATAATGCCGTAGCGCTTCTCCGGCTTGATACGGGACAATGGCGCCTGCCATCAGGCGGTTGGCGTGCTGTGTCGGCTGTGGTGTCACCCGCCCTCGCCTGCCGCATGGCTTGTCGCCGTGCGTTCATCTTAACAGAGTCTGCCGTTTCGTGTCGTGCGCCGCCGGATAATCCGCCCTGCCGCCGGTGCATGTCGCACTGCCCTGTGGCGCGTATCCTTACAGGCGGACGGCTGCGAGCGCTTCCAGAAGAACGGCGGCAGGTTTGCCCGTTGCCAGCCGGCTGGCGTCCGAGAGGATCTGGCGGAAGCGTCTTGCGCCGGGCTGTCCGTGCATGAGTCCGAGCATGTGGCGGGTGATGCCGTGCATTTTCAGGCCCTTTTCCCCGTAGCGCGAGAGCTGGGTTTCGATGTAGGGGATCATGGCTTTTACGATGTCGGCCTGTGTCGGTGCCGGTGTGTCGTCGCCGTAAAAGCGCCGGTCGAATTCCGCCATGCGCCAGGGGTAATGGTAGGCGGCGCGCCCGATCATGACGCCATCGACCTGTTCGAGGTGCCGCGCGACTTCGTCGGCCGTTTCCACCCCGCCGTTGATCAGGATTTCCAGATCGGGAAAGTCTTTTTTGAGCCGGTAAACGACGTCGTAACGCAACGGCGGGATGTCGCGGTTTTCTTTCGGGGAAAGTCCCTTGAGGATGGCGTTTCGGGCGTGGACGATGAAGGTATGGCATCCCGCTTCGGCGATTTCGCCGACGAAGTCGCGGACAAAATCGTAGGTGTGGACGTCATCGATGCCGATGCGGTGCTTGACGGTCACGTCGATGGAGACGGCGTCGCGCATGGCGGCGACGCAGCGCGCCACAAGGGTCGATTCTTTCATGAGGCATGCGCCGAACGCGCCTTTTTGCACGCGCTCGGACGGGCAACCACAATTGAGGTTGATTTCGTCATATCCCCATTTCTCGCCGAGTTTCGCGCATTGGGCGAGATCGTCGGGTTCGCTCCCACCCAGTTGCAGGGCGACGGGATGTTCTTCATCGCTGAAATCGAGATGCCGCGCGACGTCGCCGTAAAGCAGCGCGCCGGTCGTGACCATTTCGGTGTAAAGCCAGGTATGGCGGCTGATGAGCCGGTGGAAATAGCGGCAATGCCGGTCGGTCCAGTCCAGCATGGGGGCGACGGCGAGGGTTCTTTTGGGCAGTTTCATGGATGACGTTTGCGGGATGGATACGGGGTTTTCCGCCGTTTGCGGTATGCGCTGTTTTTCCGGTGCGGCGGCACGGTGCGAAGCTTATCAGATTTTCACACGCTGGCAAGACGGGCGCTGTTTTCCGCCTTTTCCTGTGGATAACCCGGTGGACAGGTTTGTGCATAACGGTGTGGAAAACGCGCCGTGAGGGGTTTGTGTCCGGGGCTTGCCGGTTTTTCCGGCGCTCGATTGTCTGCCTGCGCGGGCTTGCCGCGGATGTTTCGGTACCGGCAAAGCCGCTGCGCCCGCGTGACGCGGGGTGCGGCTTCGTTCCGCCGGCCTGCCCGGCTTCGGGGGTCGGTGGTGCGCACGCGATGCGATATTTTGCACATTACTTGAAAATAGCATGGCAATATATTGTTTTTCAACGGTTTTCCTTTTCGCGCGCAGGCTTGCCGGTATCGTTTTTCCGGCGGTCGCTTAATGGGGGTCTCGCGGGTTGGCGAAACGTCTGGTGCCGCTTTTGCATATGTCAGTGAGAAACATATGTTTTTCATGGCGCAAACGGATGACGCGGGGTCGGGAAAGGATTAAGATGGGGGCGGAATATGGCGCTGGTGTGTATAACCGGTGTCCGTATTGATGGCAGGGTTTGCGATGTTGTGTCTTTTTTATCATTTGTTCCATTTTCTTTTCCGCCGCGACGGGGATTTGCCGGCGTGTGCGGCCGGCAAGCACAAGGCGTCTTCGCATGACGATGACGATGAAGTGATTTTCTGGCCGTAGGCCGCCGGCGTCGGCGCATGCGGTGTGACGGAGTTCCCGATGTTCCGTGTTTTCCCGCCGGGGTCGTCCGTGCCGAAAGGTGTGGGCGGCTGGCTGTTGCTGCTGATCGTGATGCTGGCGGTTTATACGCCGGGGACGGGGCTGCGCGCGCTGTATCTCGATTTCGTCGTTCCGGCGCGGCTTTTGCCGGCGCTGGAGACGAATCCGGCATGGGTGCAGTACCGCACGGCGGTGTATGCCCTTTCCGCGATTGTCTGGAGCGTTTCGGTTGCCGCGGCTCTCGCCTTGTGGCGATGGCACCGGCCGGTTTCGGTGTGGCTTGCGCTGGCGGCGATATGGCTTTCCGGCCCGATCCTGCCGCTTGGGTATGCCGCGGCGGCGTCTTTCGCTTTCCGGACGGCGTTTTTCCAGACCGTCAAGCCGTTTTGGCTGGCGATCGCCGTCTCGTCGGTTCAGGCGGCGATCTGGACGGGGTATCTGCTGCGCTCGGTGCGGGTGCGGCTGACCTATGGCGGCTGATGCCGCGGCCGATCCGGCAAAGACCGTCTGCCGGGTTTACCGGTAGGTGTTTTTGACCCGTTTGGAGCGACGCAGGTAAATATGCCAGATGATCGTGCCGACGAGGAACTGCCAGCGTTCTCCCGCGATGCCGGCCAGGGCATACCCGACGTTGCCGGTGGTCACCCAGGTATAGATGAACATGGCGAGTGCGGGAAACAGGGCGATGAACCACAGGGCGATGATGGCGCTGTTCACGGACTTGCGGACAAGGTATTTCCACAACCGGTAGCCGGCGATGATGCTGACGGCGCAGCATATCAGCAAAATCGCCCATGAAAAATGTATGTACCGGGTGAAAGCGGGATGGTTGACGATGTCGGGAAACACTTCCTCGACTTTCCTGATTTCCGCGGCATGGAAAAGAACGCTGACCAGCGGACCGATGACGGTCATCAGGATGACCAGCAGTTTCAGCCATCCGCCGACGCCTTCCGGCGCGTCCGGAAAGGGAAGCGCGTCTTCCTGCCGCGGTTGTTCGACAGGCGCCAGCGTCTGTACGGAAGCGTTCGTTCCGGAAGCGCCGGTGTCTTTCGGCCGGATGTCTGCGTTATCGTTTTTGTCCATGATGTCGTTTCTCCACCGGATGGATGTCTGCCGTGCTGACGGCGCAAGCCGTGTCAGCCTTCCTCTTCCCCAGTATAGCCGTAAAGTTCGCGGATGTGGCGGGATTTGCCCAGCCATGTCGTCCATGCCAGTGTCCAGAGCAAGGATTTGGCCATCGGCAAGAGGACGTATCCCAGTATCTTGTCGCCGGAGACGCTGATGAAAAAGAGGCAATAGACGCCTTGCAACAGCAAGACCTGCAAGGGCCCGATGAGCCAGAACATCCAGCGGGCGAACTGGATGGATGCCCATTCCCTTCTTTCGCCGAGCCGATACCCGGTATATAGGCTGACCAGCGAGGAAAAGATGACGATGAACCAGCCGTATCCGGTATAAAAGCTGAAAATATCGGGAAAAACCCGGACGATGCCGACTCGTTCGTACAGTCTGAGCTGCAGCAGAAACGAGCAGGTATCGAACAGCGGATTGCCGAACATGAACAGCAAGATCAGGAAGATGAGCCAGACCGGATCGTCCGGATGGTTTTCCGGATGCGTCTGTGCCGTGTCGTCCGGCGATGCCGCCGGGCTTTCTTTTTCCGCCGGAGCCGTTTGCTGTCCTTGCATGTTCGGGTATCGCTGCGATAGGTGCGGCATTTGCGCATGCCGTTACAGGGCGCGCCCGCCAATGGATTGCCGGACGACGCAAGGCGCTAATGATACCGCATATGCGTCCGGAAAACCGCCCGGTTTTCCGCAAAACGCCCGCCCTGCCCTGTCCGCTACCCTGTCCGCCCCCTGTCCGCTACCTTGTCCGACCCCTGTCCGCTACTTTGTCCGCTACTTTGTCCGCCGCCTGTTCGCCGCCCGAACGTTGCGTGTCCGTTGCCAGTCCATTGCGCGTGCATTGCCCATCTGCCGCCGTTTTCCGCCCGTCTGTTTTCCGTCCGCCGGTGCAGGCGGCTTCCCTGCGAAACGGCGGCGCGAGGTTGTCCGCCGGGCTTTGCGCGAGATGGGTCGCCATGCCCCGGCCTGTCCTGTCCGTGTCCGCTTTCAGGCGCCGTCCGGCCAGTATCGTGCCCTGACCCGGCGGGAGCGGTACAGGTAACATGTCCAGACAAGCGGCATGAGGCACGAGAGGACAAGGCTTTGCCGTTCGGCAAGGAGCAAGAGCGCGGCATGGACAGGATCGCCGTACAGGAGCCATCCCGCGCACTGGGCAAGGTAGGCGCCCGGCCATGCGAGCCAGAGGACGGCGACGGCATACCAGACGGCGGCGGGACGGCGGACTTTCCAGAGCACGACGCCTGCGGAAACGCTGAGGATGGATGTGAGGAAAAACACGCCCCAGATGATCCGGCAATGCCGCTGCCAGACGATGTCGTACCATATCGCGGGGTCTGCCTGAAGCTGGCGCGTCAGGACAAGCGATTGCGTCACGCCATGCCACAGCGGACGGCCGACGATGAAAATGAAAACCAGCAGTGTCAGCCAGATACCGGTTTCCCGCTTCTTTCCGGGCATGTCGGGCTGACTGGCGGGGTCTGGCGAACGGGAACGGTCTGGCATGGGAAACACATGATGCGGATAATGTCAGGATTGTAACGCAACACTTCGATACAGTCCCGAACGCTTTCAGGGGATTGTATCCGGTGTGTCGTCCGCCGCGTTTTCCGGTATGGTGGTGCCGGGCGTTTTTTCCGCCCTGTCGCCCGTGCGTTTCGGGTCGCGCAAGGCGTCGAACCGTTTCTGGACGGCGCGATACTGGTCGATACACTGGTTCAGTTCCCGGATGGCGGCGTCCCCGTCCCGTCCGACAGACAAAATGCGTCGAGCAGTCTCCGGGTCAAGTCCGGCGTCCGTTTTTCCAGCTGCATCGGCGGCACGTCCGGGACAGGACAGTCCGCCGGCGGTACGGACGGGGATTGACAGCCTTGTATCGCCGCGAGCGATACGAGCCAGCAAAGCATGGTATTTTTCCTGTGCATCTTTGTTTTCCTTTTCTCTTGTCGCCTGCAAGCGGCTGATTTCATGGTGCAATGTCCGGTTGTTTTCCATCACTTCGGCCAGCCGCGCGTTTTCCTGTCGCGCCTGTCGCGCGAGATACCGCGCGTGTCCGGCCTGACTGACGGCGCTTCCCGTCCGGTACCCCGCCAGCACGCCGACGATGAAGGCGATCAGTGCCGCCAGTACGATTTTCTGCATGCGCGTCTCCTTTCGCCTGTTGTCACTTCGCCGCGATCGTCTTTCCGTCCGGCGACTCCCCCTTGCACAGGGCGTATTCCGCTTCCCGCCGCTTGACGAGTCCCGGCAAGACCTTGCCGCCTGCACGGTTCCAGCGCCTGATTTCCGCGCATGCGCCGCCGTAGTCGCCGGCATTGAGCTTTTTCACGAGGGTGGATCGGCAAAACGCCCCTGCCCCGATGTTGTAGGACAGCGAAACGTAGGCGTCGAATTCGTGCTGGTACAACGGCACATGGATGCAGCTCCGGATGGCGTCGGCATGTTTTTCCGTACTCTCCAGCAGTCGCACCAGCGCCCGTTGTGGCGTGGTTCTGTCGCCCATCGTCACGCCTTGGGTTTCGCCATAGCCGATGGTGGGAATGCCGGCCGCGTCAAGGTAGGCTTCGCCGCGATAGCCTTCGTGCGTGGCGATGGCGACCAGCAATGCCGCGCCGATACCCAGCGCACCGGCGGCCATCCGGGTTTTCTTTCCGTCCATCATGCCCCCCTGTGCGGCCAGTTGACGATGGCATACCACAGCGCATAAGCCGCGGACGAGAGGCTGCCGATCCAGACGAGCAGTTTGCCGAACCAGCGGGCGGTCTTGAGCGTGCCATCGCCCGCGCGGAATATTTCCACCAGCATGGATGTGTTTTTCTCGATGCGTTCCAGCCGTTCGTCCTGCTTGCGGTTGGTTTCGATCAGGCTGTTGATGGCGTCGGTATGTTCGTTGAGTTTCTGCCGGATGAGCGCATGCGCGGCTTCCGGATCGTGCGGCAGTTCGTCCCGGATCGTCATTGCGCGTCTCCCGCCGTTACGGGGCTTGCCGGTGTCCTGACGGTCTTTTTTGCCGCCGTCCATCTGTTCTGTCTCCGATATCTGTTCATACGCTTTCCTTTCTGCCGGCAACTGTCTTTCCGGCCATGCGGTTTTCCGATAAAAAAAGCCCGCGCGAGGCGGGCTGCTCTTCCCTGCGGCATCCGGTACGGTGACGCCGGAAACCTGCGGGCGATAAAAAAACCCCGCCGGTCCGACCGTGCGGGGTTTCGTGTGTGCTGTCGCGGTCGTCCGCCGCATAACGGACGGACGCGATCGATGAGAGAGAAGGCAGGGAAGCTATCCGGTTGCAATCATTCCCTGCCTTCAATCCATCGAAAACCGGCAGTCATCCGGCCGACGGGCCGGAAAACGCGCCGATTGGGCGATTTTACATGCTGTCGCCCCGGCTAGCCAATAGTCCTGACTTGCATCCGGTGATGGTTGCCTCCGGCGGCAAACGCGCCGTTTCTGCCCTGCCTCATCCGGCATACCGCTCCATGCGATGCCCTGCCGCCTCGCCGGTTTCCCGCGATGGCGCGGCGACTTCTCGCCGTCCTGTCTTCCGACGGTTTTTCCGGCTGCCATCCGCCGGCGTGTTTGCCGGATAATGCCTTGCCGGCGGCATGCCGGTAGCGTGCCAGCCTTTCGCGTTCATAATGCAGGTCGTCTTTTTTCCATACCCAGTCGAACAGGGCGTCTCGCCTGCCGCTTTCCTGTGCGGGATGTATCGCTGCGGACATCCGGTATTCTCCTTTCCGCCTGTTTTGTGCCGGGAACGTTCGCCGTCGCCGGATGAAACAGGACATTTTCCGATCGTGTAAAAAAGCGCCGGCGGTGCAAGGCTTGTGCATCGAACCCGGGCGGATACGCTTAGCGACGCCTTGCGGCACATGGCCGCCGCCGGACAAATCCAGGGCGAGCGCGCCCACCACACTCATGATTGTAAAGCGTTTTTTTCTTCTGTCAGCTCTCCTGTCGCTTTCCTGCATGCCGCTTCGCCGGCAAATGCCCGGGCCGGCCGCAGCCAGCGTCTTGCCCTGCCCGGGGCGATATGGCCGGCAGTACGCAAGAGCAGGCAACGCCTTGTCATTTTCGGTACGATCGCCATGACGGCACGCCGGTAAGCCGGTGTGGTCTGCGGCGGCGTTTTTTCGCCGTCCGGATCGCTGCGCCGCCGCATTTCCAGTCCGATCGCACGTTCCATGTCCGGCGGCAGGCTGTTGATGCAACTGTCGATCGCTTCCATGCGCGCGCGGATCAGGACTTCGTCACTGTCGTCGCACGCTGTCGTGTCTTCCTGATCCGCATAACCGTATGGCGAACTGGTCCTTATGCCCAGCGGCGGTCGCCATTGCCGCGTCCATTCATACCAGTCTTGCAGCAAGGCTTCCGCCTGCCTGAGCAATTCCGGCTGCATGTCCTGTTCATTGAGGTCTGCCGACATTTTTCACTCCTTCTTTATCGTTTGCGCCTTTTCAGGCATGTCATGGCTAGCCATATATGGACTATATCGCGGTTTTCCTGCTGTCCGGCAGAAAAATGCGCGTTTCGGCCGTTTATGCGGATATTTCGGAGATGGGAGCAAAAGGTATCGCGTGCCGTAGCGACGTTCGCCGGCGACGGTGGCAAGACATGCCGGTACGGGAATTCCGGCGGTCGCGCGATCCGGTCGGCGATATGGGCGACATCCGCCGGTTTCCCGTTTCGGCACATGGGCGGCGATACCTGTCGTTTATCGGAAGTTACGTATTTTTACCGATCGTTTCACGGAAAATAATGGTATTTTCGCCAAAAATGAAAAAATGATTAGGCACAATTCCCCGTTTTTTGCGATAATGTAGCCTCCGAAACAACTCTTTATTCATCTATGGAATGGCTGTTTGATCCGGCAATCTGGATCGGTCTGTTGACTCTGGTCGTACTGGAAATCGTCCTCGGTATCGACAATCTTGTCTTTATCGCCATTCTGGCTGACAAACTCCCCGCGAAACAACGCAATCATGCCAGACTGACCGGTCTGGTGCTCGCCATGATCATGCGGCTGGGCATGCTGTCGCTGCTGTCGTGGATGATCACGCTGACGAAGCCGCTGTTTTCGATTTATACGGTTTCTTTTTCCGGACGTGACCTGATATTGCTCATAGGCGGCATTTTCCTGCTGTTCAAGGCGACGATGGAATTGCATGAACGCCTCGAGGGACGCCCGCACACGCAGGACGAACAGCGTGTCTTTCCGAGTTTCTGGGTCGTCGTGACCCAGATCGTGGTGCTGGACGCGATTTTCTCGCTGGATTCGGTCATCACCGCCGTCGGCATCGTCTCGCATTTGCCGGTGATGATAGCGGCCGTCGTCATCGCCGTCGGCATCATGGTCTGGGCGTCGAAACCGCTGACCGAATTCGTCGGCAAGCATCCGACCGTCGTCGTGCTGTGCCTGTCGTTTCTGCTGATGATCGGCCTGTCGCTGATCGCCGAGGCGGTCGGCTTCCATATTCCGAAGGGGTATCTGTACGCCTGTATCGGATTCTCGGTGCTGATCGAACTGTTCAACCAGATCGCGCAGCACAATTTCATGAAGCATATGGCGAAAATCCCGCTGCGTGACCGGACGGCGGACGCCGTGTTGCGCCTGCTCGGCGGCAAGACCCGCACCGAACCGCGCGAACTGGAACCGGAAGAAAAGACGGTGATCGCCGAAGCGCCCGCCTTCGGCGAGGAAGAACGCAACATGGTTTCCGGCGTGCTGACGCTGGGAGAGCGCTCCATCCGCTCGATCATGACGCCGCGCAACGAAGTCAGCTGGGTCGATCTCGATGACGACGCCGAAAAAATCCAGGAACAGCTTCGCCATACGCCGCACAGCTTTTTCCCCATCGCCCGCACCCGTCTGGACAATGTCCGCGGTATCGCCCGCGCGCAGGATCTGATGGACGATCTGCACACATACGGGCGTATCAACGACGACAGTATCCGCGAAGTCATCGTCGTGCCGGAATCGGTCGGCGTCTTGCAGGCGATCGACATGTTCAAGACTTCGCGCGGCCAGATGGCGCTCGTCGTCGATGAATACGGTTCCGTCGAGGGACTGGTCACGCCGATCGACATTCTGGAAGCCATCGCCGGAGAATTCCCCGACGAGGATGAACAGCCTTCGGTCAAGGAAGTCGAGGACGGTGTCTGGGATATCGACGGTGCGACCGATCTGTACAGTGTGGAACAGACGCTGGAAACCGACGGTCTCGTCGATGAGGAACAGGAATACACCACCCTCAACGGCTTTTTGCTGGAACGTTTCGGCTCGGTGCCGCAGGTCGGACAGTCGTTCGAATACGGCGGCTTCCGTTTCGAGGTGCTGGAAATGACCGGACGGCGCATTCTGACGGTTCGCATCACCCGCCTTGCCAAACCGCATCCGGCGCAATGACGCCCTTTCGCCCGCATGTGCCGCCGGCCGGAAAAGCCGGGCTGGCGGCAATGCCGGCGCAGATTTGCACAACGGCATCGTCTTGCTAGAATAACCGGTTTCGGCATATCGGACGGGATGGCAAACACCGTGTTCCGCTGCCCGGCAACAACCATCGGAAAGGGTCTGCACCGGCATGGATGGCATTATCGAACTGCTTACACAATTCAACGGTTTCGTCAGCGGTCCCGTATTGCTGCCGCTGCTGGCGGGAACCGGTATTTTTCTGACCGTCGGCTACCGTTTCATGGTGCAGCGCCACATTCTCTACGGTTTCCGGATGATGTGGCGCGGCCGCAAAAAGGACGGGACGGCCGGCGACATTTCCCCGTTCAACGCCCTGATGACCGCGATGTCCGCCACGGTCGGCACGGGCAATATCGCAGGCGTGGCCACGGCGATTTTCTGCGGCGGGCCGGGCGCGCTGTTCTGGATGTGGCTGATCGCGCTGGCGGGCATGGCGACGAAGTTTTCCGAGGCGGTGCTCGCGGTGCATTTCCGCGAACAGGACGAACACGGCAATTATATTGGCGGCCCCATGTACTATATCCGCAAGGGACTGGGCGAAAAGTGGAAATGGCTGGCGTTTCTGTTCGCCTGCTTCGGCATGTGCGCCGGTTTCGGTATCGGCAATACGGTGCAGTCCAATTCGATCGCCGACGCGATGCAACACACTTTCGGTGTTTATCCCGTCATCAGCGGCATCGTCACGGCGATTCTGGTCGGGCTGGTGCTGCTGGGCGGCATCCAGCGCATCGGCGAGGTCGCCGGACGTCTCGTGCCGTTCATGGCGGTCTGCTATTTCGCGGCCGGCATCATCATTCTGGTCATGAATTTTGCGGAAATCCCGTCGGCCATCGCGCTCATCGTCAAAAGCGCGTTCACGCCGGTATCGGCCGCCGGCGGCTTCGCCGGAGCGACGGTCTGGGCGGCGATGCGTTTCGGCATCGCGCGCGGTATCTTTTCCAACGAGGCCGGCATGGGCAGCTCCCCCATCGCGCATGCCACCGCCATCACCGACAGCCCCGCACGGCAAGGCACGATCGCCATGCTCGGCGTCTTTCTGGACACCATCGTCATCTGCTCGATCACCGGTCTGGTCATCGTCATCACCGGCGCATGGCAAAGCGGCATGAACGGCGCGGCCATGTCGGTCGTCGCGTTCGAGAAGGCATTGCCCGGCGCGGGACAGTATATCGTCAGCATCGGGCTGGTGCTGTTCGCGCTCACGACGATCATCGGCTGGAGCCTTTACAGCGAAAAATGCACCCAGTACCTGTTCGGCATCCGCTCGGTCATGCCGTTCCGCGTGCTGTGGGTATTGATGATTCCGGTCGGCACGCTGCCGTTCATCGATCTGGCTTCGTTGTGGCTGGTCGCCGATACGCTCAATGCCCTGATGGCGATTCCGAATCTCATCGCGCTCCTGATGCTCTCGCCGGTTTTGTTCCGGATCGCGCGGGAATTCTGGCGTGCCGTCGATTCCGCCGAAAAGGCGCGCAAAAACGGCGAGGATACCCCGGACGCGCTGTAACGTACGCCCTGCCTGCCGCGCCGCTTCCGCGCTAGTCCGGTGCGGGGATTTTCGCCGACCGTGCATACAGCACGACCAGCACGATACCCGCCGCTGCGCAGAGCGCGCCCGCACCGAATACGGATGAATAGCCCAGCGCCGTCGCCATGAAGCCCGTGGCGGGGCCGGTGAAGGCATACGAAATATCCTGAAACGCGGCATAACCGCCGATGGCCGTGCCTCTGGCCCTTGCCGGAACGCGCCGGACGATTTCGACGCCCAGCGCGGGGAACATGAGCGAACAGCCGCAACCGGTGACCATCGCGCCTGCCAGCGCGACCCAGGCATTGCCCGCGAAAAAGACGAGCGCCTGCCCCACCGCCTCGACGGCGAGGGATACCATGGCGACTTTCATGCCGCCGATTTTGTCGGGCAGGCCGCCGAAAACGACCCGCACGCCGACGAAGGCGATACCGAAGCAGCTCAACGCCGCGCCGGCATGTTCCCAGCCTTCGGAGACGAACAGCAGCGACATGAAGGTGCCGATCAGCGCGAACCCGCAGCCTTGCATCGCCAGCGCAAGACCGGGTTGCCAGATCGTTTTCGCCACGGCGCGCAAGGCGACTTTTTCGCCGGGCGAGGCCGGAATTTCCGGAATGCGTTTATCCAGCATGAACGCCACCAGCGGCAGCAGCATGGTGGCAAGTCCCAGCGCGACGAAACCGGCCTGTCCGTTCATCCACAGGCCCAGCGGTGCACCGGCGGCGAGCGCGCCGTAAATCGCCATGCCGTTCCATGACATGATCTTGCCTGCACGGTTCGCGCCGATCAGGCCGATGGCCCAGGTGAAATTGCCGGAGACCAGCAGGCTTTCGCCGAAGCCGAGCGAAAGCCGCCCCGCGATCAGCAGGCCATAGCGTGCCGGCGACGGCAACGGCAGTGCGGCGGCGAGCAGATACAGCGCACCGGCGGCAGAACACGCGAGCATGCCCCGCAAGGCGGTACGGCGCGCGCCGCTGTTGTCGGCAAGCCGTCCGGCATATGTCCGGGTCAGGACGGTGGCGATGAACTGGCAGCCGACGGCGACGCCCACGAGTGTGTTGGAAAGCCCCAGTTCGTGATAGACGAACAGCGGGATGACCGGCAGGGGCAGCCCGACGGTCAGATAGGTGAGGAACACGGCGGACGACAGTGCGCCGAGAATGCGGTTTTCAGCCGGTATGCGGCTTGCAGAAAAAAAAGACATGGACCGATCGCCATACACAATATCCGGACGGCAAACGCGCACGCCCAAACATCCGGCGACTTTGTCTGACGCGAAAGCCGCCATTATTGTACCGCCGGATGCAAAAGCCTACCGGCGCCGCCCGTGTTCAGAACTTGTGGTTCAGCCCGATCTGGATGCCGGTCATGGAACCGCGTTCGGTGCCGTTGCTGTTGTAGATCGCGCCGATGACGGGATCGCTGTTATCGACATAGGTCAGGCTGTTGTACAGGGTCGTGCGTTTGGAAAATTCGTAGTTGTAGCCGACGGCGTATTTGTTGGCATGGCCGTCATAGATGCCGGCGTCGATTTCCCCGCGGTTGTACGACGCCAGAATGATGTGCGGTCCCATGCGGTAAAGCAGGCCGGTGAGCCATTCGCTCTGGTTGCCGGACTTGCCGACGAGTTCGTCGAGCTTGAATACCGTGCGTTCATAGCCGAGGAACAGTCTCAGATCGCCCCACTGGTATGCGCCGCCCACATCCCACAGGTACGAATTGCCGGAATCCGCCACGCGCTCGAAGTTCGCCAGCAACAGTACCGGGCCGTTGCGGTAGCGCGGATTGATGCCGAAGCCGTCGTTGCCCTCGCGGCGGACGAAGCGTTCCTCGTCGGAATCGCCGTGCTTGTCGTCGCCCAGCGTATAGGTCAGTCCCAGTTCGAAACCGTTCATGTTCGGGCTTTCGTAGCGGACGGTATCGCTGAGGAAATGCGAATGCAACAGGCTGTTGATGGAATACGAGGATGCGATACCGTTCTGGTCGAACGGGTCGATCAGCGTGAAGGTTTCGGCGATCATGCTCATGACGCGCCCGAGGCGGACAGACCCCCATGAGCCGGCCAGTCCCACGTTGGCATAGCCCGTCCATTGCATGTCGTCGTTGCGCCCCAGACGCTTGCGCAGTTTTTCATCCCAGCTGTAATTGCCGCTCAGTTTGCCGCTGTTGAGCCGGAAACGCTGTTCCAGCTCGAACGTCGCCTTGAGCCCGTTGCCCAGATCCTCGCTGCCCTTGAAGCCGATACGGCTGGACATGTAGTCGCCCATACGGACATCCGAGCCGGATTCCTTGACGAGTCCGGTATCGAGAATACCGTAGATATTGACGGTGGATTGGGCATGTGCCGCGGCAGCAAGCAGGCCGGACAACAAGGCGGCAGCCAGTGTTTTTTTCATGTTCTGTTCCGATATCGAGTGCCGAAACGGCAAGCGGTTGGCAAAAAGCGCATGGGGCCGGAAAACGGTCCCGGCAACGATATCGCCGGAAAATACGCTTTCCGGCATGGTCTGCGCATAAAACCCGTGTTTATACCCTGATTACCGCAAACAGGAAAGTGAACGTTGTTTAAACACAAAAAAGGATTCGATTCCGTCCGGCATGACGCAGACAACACATTGTGTACGCCGGCGCCCGTAAACGACGGCAAACGGACGGACAGGACGTCCGTGACAGGAAAAACATGCGCAAACAGGTCTCAATGACAGAAGATGCGCGAGGATAAGGAAAAATACCGTCACGAACCGAAACGGCAGGTTTTGCCGTCCGGCACGCGAGAGCCCGTCTCAGAGGTTTTGTTCCAGATACGGATCGTCTTTCATCATGTAGTTGCGGACATAGTCGGCGACGCCTTCTTCAAGGCTGTGGAACGTCACATCGCAGCCGGCTTTTTCCAGCCAGCCCATTTCCGCCTGCGTGAAATACTGGTATTTGCCCCTGAGGTTTTCCGGCATGTCGAAATACTCGATCGCTGGCGGCATGTCCATCGCGGCATAGACGGCATGCGCGAGATCGTTCCATGTCCGCGCCCGGCCGGAACCGATGTTGAGAATGCCGTTGACGTCGGGATGCTCCAGCAGCCAGTACAGGACGTTGACGCAATCTTTCACATAGACGAAATCGCGGAACGATTCCCCGTCGCCGTACTGCGGGTTGTCCGACTTGAACAGACGGATCGGCAGCCCCTTGCGGATATCGGCGAAGACCTTGCAGATCACGCTTTTCATGTCGCCCTTGTGGTATTCGTTGGGGCCATAGACGTTGAAGAACTTGACGCTGGCGATGGAAGAAAGGCGTTTTTCGCGGTAGGCCCACATGTCGAAAAGCTGCTTGGACCAGCCGTAGGCATTGAGCGGTTTGAGCCTGAGCGCGGTATCGATGCTGTCGGAAAAGCCCATCGAACCGTCTCCGTAGGTGGCGGCGCTGCTGGCGTTGATGAAGCGCACGCCCCGCTCCATCGCGCGGCGGCAAAGCAGTTCGCTGTACTTGACGTTGTTTTCCATGAGGAAATCGACATTGCGTTCCGTCGTCGCGGAACAGGCGCCCAGATGGATGATGCCGTCGATCTTGTAATGCAAGCGGTTGTCTTCCAGCATCTGGCGGAAAGTGTCGCGGTGCAGATAATCGGTGAAACGGCGGTTGACCAGATTGTGCCATTTCTCGCTCGAAGCCAGATTGTCCACCACGATGATGTCGTCGATGCCCATCTGGTTCAGTTTCCAGACCATCGCGCTGCCGATGAATCCGGCGCCGCCTGTCACAATATACATGTCGATTCTCCCGTTTGTGCGTCAAGACAGACCTGCCGCAGGGCGTCTTGCCGATACGCGCCGCCCTGCGTCGCGTCTTACGGCAGACCTGTCGTCCAAACCGGCATTTTACCCTGTTTTCGCCCGCCATCGTTTTCTTTTGCGCCCGCGGCAAGGCCTGATCCCGGGGTCTGATCCCTTGTGCCGCGCGCGCCATGCGGCGACCAACGGGGGATTTGATGGCGTCGTCTGCACCGTTTCGCAAAATACGCTAATATGGTGCCGTAGTGAAACATCCATAAACGTTTCACCCGACGCAACAGGAAAAACAGACAAGGAAAACCCTATGTTCAGAAAATTCGCATCCCGTTCCCTCGCCGTGATATGCGGCGCCACGCTGCTGGCGGCATCCGGCATGATGGGCGTCATGAATACGGCACACGCCGAGTATGTCGGCCCCAGCAAGGTCAGGCAGTACAAAAACGTCGCCGAAATCCTCAAGGAACCGGTCGATGACACTTACGTCACCCTGCGTGGCAAGATCATCATGCAGCTGTCGGACAAGATGTACCAGTTCACCGACGGTTCCGGTGTCGTCAACGCCAAGATCGGCCTGAAAGAATTCGGCGGCCAGCGCATCGACGCCAATACGCCGGTCGAAATCTGGGGCAATATCCATGAAGACCCGCTCCGCAAGGATTTGCATATCGACGTCAAGCGCGTCACGATCGTGAACTGAATTTTCCAGCCGCACATCCCGCGCCGCCGGCAGGGATGTGCCTGAACCGACTTTTTCAACGACAACGCTACCAGCAAAGGAGAAAATATGCTCAAGAAAATCGCCGCCACCCTGCTTGTTGCTTCCGGTGTCATGTGTGCCGCCAGCACCGCTCACGCCCAGTACACCGGCCCGAGCCAGGCCGTTACCTACAAAAACGTTGCCGATATCCTGAAAAACCCGGTCGATGACGTCCGTGTCACGCTGCGCGGCAAGATCGTCAACCGCCTCTCGGACGACATGTACCAGTTCTCCGACGGCACCGGCACCATCAAGGTCGAAATCGATGAAGAAGATTTCGCCGGACAGCGCGTGGACGCCAACACCCAGGTCGAAATCTGGGGCAAGGTGGACAAGGATCTGATGCGCGCACCGGAAGTCGATGTCAAGCGTCTGACCGTCATCCGCTGATGCTTTCGTCCGGAAGCGGAACGGCGATGCCGTTCCGCTTCCGCCGGACGGATACACCCGCCACTCCCGTCCGCCTTCCCCGTCCGCCTTCCCGTTTCGCCTTCCCGTTGTGCCTTCCGGAAAAACGGCAGTGCCGCAAGATGAAACAGGACGTTGCAAGTCCCCCGTTTTTCCGATACATTTCCGCTTTTCAGGTGTGCCGCCATCCAGCCCGGCATGGCAAGGCACCGATCCGCAATTCCACCTGACGGACTATCGTGAGACCGACCCTATACTATGATGCGCGCCTGACAGGCGTGACGACCGCCGGCAACGGCGAAAAACGACTGACCATCGAATACCGCGGCAAGGAACTGTCGCTGCCGGCCGATCCGGCCAATGCCCAGCATTGCGAAAAACGGCTGAACACTTCCGGCACCGGCCTCATCGGGCTGGCGCGTCTCATCCGCAAGAAAACGCAGGGCGGCAACCGTCCGCGCGCGTTCTACCGTTTCGATGCCTATATCGACCAGAGCCTGCGCCGCGCTTTCGAACTCGACGATTACGAATTCATCGACAGCGACTACAACATCAACTGCATCGGCTGGCGGAACGAAAAGAGCCCAGACGGTTTTCTCGCGCCGCGCGGCGTCATCCCGGGCGAAGGGGGACGGTTCGTGTCCGACAGTACCGCCAGACATGCCGTCGCCATCCCCTTCGAGTTCATCGAACTGGCCACCCGCATGAAAACCGATCCCGTCAGTATCCTCAAGCTGTTCATCGCGGATGCCTGCCACCTGCAAAGCACGCCGGAACTGCCCCGTGCGGACGGATTTTCCAGCCGCGGCACGGAATCCTCGCGCAAGGCGCACGACTATCTCCGGCAGGCATGGCGGCTGAAAAAGGATTTCTTCTGACCGGCGTCATCATGGCGCGCGACCGGCGTCATACCGCCGTCATATCCGGCGTGGTATAATAACGACAGGTTTCATCGCCAGACGTACCGGTCAGGCGCAACCGGTTTCTCCGGGCGCGGTACGTTCACCGGACGGAAACGGATGTTTTTCCCTTTCCGCCCCTTCCTGTCACGGCAACAGGCCGTGCGCGACCCTTTCGCTTCGCCCGCGAAAACGGTCGGGCGGCCAACGGTCAGCCGGCCGGTGTCCGTTGCGGCACATCCGCCGGACAGGATGGCGGTGTTTGGCTTTCTCATGCATCCAACGGTCGATCCGGCGTACCTGTCAAGACGATACAACCCGTTTTCATATCCGCCGTCCGGTTTATCCGGCGCCCCCCGTTTCCATACGAAACCGATGTCCCGCAAGCGGCGCATGCCGGGCTTGCCGGTCATCGCCGCACGGGCGCGCCCGGAACCGGCACGGCCAGCGGCAAAAACGGCCGCACCCGAACAACGCGCCGCAAAACGGCGCAAGTCACAGGAACATCATGGTCAAAAGCAATTTTCATATCAGGGAACTGACAGCCGACGATCTGGACCAGTACAACGCCCTGTTGCGTTACGCCTTCCAGGTCACGGAAAAGAACCTTCAGGATTACGGATGGGAAGAAGACGACATCAAGCAATCGAAATTCCCGATTCTGGAACGCGCCGACGTCTGGGGCTGTTTCGACGGCCAGACCCTCGTTTCGCAATTCGCGGTCTATCCGCTGAAAATGAACGTCCATTCCGCCGTGTACCCCATCGGATTCGTCACGAGCGTGGCGACCTATCCGGAATATTCCGGTATGGGACTGATGTCGAAACTCATGAAGCGCGGTCTGACGGAAATGCGCAAAAACGGGCAATCGCTGTCGCTGCTGTATCCGTATTCCATCCCGCTGTACCGCAACCGGGGCTGGGAAATCGTCTCGGACAAAATGTCGTACCGCATCCGCGACATCCAGCTGCCGCGCCATCTCTCGGTACCGGGATACGTCCGCCGCGTCTCATGGGACAATACCGATTTCATGACGCTGCACACCCGTTTCGCGCACCAGACGCACGGCTGCCTGTTCCGCAACCGGCTGGCATGGGAAGAATACTGGCGCTGGATCGAGGACGACACGGCCGTGGCCATCTACTACGACGCCGACGACAAGCCGCAGGGATACATGGTCTATCTCATCAAGGACGACGTCATGTACATCCGCGAAACCATCTACCTCAACAGCGAGGCGAGAAAAGGACTGCGCAAATACATCAGCGCCCATGAATCCATGGTCAACGAAGTCCGGGGCAGCAACTATTTCAGCGAACCCATCGCTTTCAGTCTGGACGACAGCGACATCAAGGAAACGATCCGCCCCTATATCATGGGACGGATCGTCGATGTGGCGATGTTTCTCGAAAATTACCGCTGCGATCCGGACGCCACCGGCAAAATCACCCTGCATATCACCGATCCGTTTCTGGAATGGAACGACAAGTCGTTCACCCTCGCGTTTTCCGGCGGCAGGGTCTCGCTGGCCGAAGGCGGCGCGCCCCATGAAGCCGCCATGTCCATCGGCACGCTGACGACACTGCTTCTGGGCTACAAACGCGCGTCCGAACTGGCGAAACTGGAACGGATCACGGCAAGCGACGCCGCCTTGCGCCTGCTCGATAATGCCCTGATCGCGGAAAAGCCCTGTATTTCCGACTATATCTAGCGCACACGCCGGGGCGGCATCGCCCCGGCGTCACGGATTTTCGCGGTAGGACGGATTGTTCCCCTGCATGCGCCGCTGCTTTCTCGGATCGCGCATGAAATACGGCACACGTCTGGGCGCGCCCGGTTCCCTGGCTCGCGGATCGGGATTGCCCCGGTTGAGAATATCGATGAGCTGATCTTCCACCTCGAGCATGATTTCGTCGATTTCCTTTTTCGCATCGAGACCCGAACCCGGCTCGCGGTTTCCTCGCCCGGTGTCGCCGTCCTCGGGCAGTTTGTAAAGTTCTCTCCCCGCACCGCTGCGGTACTGTCGGCCGCGCCGGTCGTACGTATCGTCGCCGTAGTTTCCCCTTCCTCTCCGGGCGTCGCTCATCAGGATACTGTCGTCACCCGACCGCATCCCCCCCGACCGCATACCCCCCGCACGCTCCTGACGGTCGTAACTGTCGCCGATCAGGCGATCCAGCGCCACGCCGGCCTCGTAGAGCTGCTCAGCCGAATTGGGTCTGGACAATGTTTTGATAAAGCCATTCATGTAATCGCGCATATATACTCCTTCCCTGACGATAAGATTGCAGGCATGTCCCTGAAACACGGCACTGCCGGCCGTATCCGGCACACACGATTTCTTATACCCCGATTGCGTGCCGGCAACGGACTTTCATGGCACTTTTGTGCGGGATCGTCCTGCCTGACCGCACGGAGACGCCCGGAAAAAGCTGCCCGCGGCGACACAATCGGTTAAAATGGAAAATTTATTGTCCTGTCTGCCGCTACGCCATCGGGCCCGCGCCGGAACAACCTGTCCTGCGATGAAAAAAAAGCTCCTTCCCATCCTGTGCGCCTGTTTTGCCTTCCTGCCGTTTTGCGCCTCCAGTGCCGGCGCCCTGCAAACGCAAGTCGAAGCCATCGTCGCCGGCGATCCCGCCGATGTCGGTCTGGCGATAGCGTCCGCCGGCTCCGGCGAGACCGCCGCCATCCATGCCGGAAAAGCCTACCCGATGTACAGCATCGTCAAGTTTCCGCTGGCGCTGGCCGTACTCGACCGTGTCGATCGCGGCGAACTGCGGCTTGACGAGACCGTCACGCTCACCCCCGCCGACCTCAAACCCGACACCATCAGCCCCTTGCGCGAACGCTACGGGGAGCAGGCGGGCGAAGTCACGATCGGGGACATTCTCCGCGAAACCGTCGTCCATGCCGACAACAACGGCTGCGATATCCTCATGCGCAAGATCGGGGGCGCGCAAGCCGTCGAACACCATATCCAGTCGCTGGGCATCACCGGCATGCATATCGGCGCGACCTGCACCGCGGTGCACGACACGCCCGACATGCGCCTTGCCAACACGTCCACCCCTGAAGCCGCGAACCGGTTGCTCGCCCTGTTTTACGACAAGAACATCCTGCATCCCGACAGCCGGAAACTGCTCTGGGACTACATGCAGGAAACCACGACCGGGCCGGGACGTCTGCGCGGACCGCTGCCTGCCGGCACCGTACTGGCGCATCGTACCGGCACCGGCGAAAACGCGCCTGACGGCAGCACGACCGTCAACGACATCGGCATCATCATCCTGCCGGACGGCAAACCCGTCTATATCAGCGTATTCGTCACCGACGCGCACGGCTCCATACTGGACGCCGAAAAGACGATCGCCGACCTCTCGCAAGCCGCCTGGGACTACTACATTTCGGAAAAGAAAGGCAACCCGATCGACCGTGCCGAACGCGGCGTGCGCGAATTGCTGCGACTGGAAACCCGCCCATGAGCCATGCGGCACGCCTGCATCCGGTCTGAAACACGAAAAAACGCAAACTTCCCCCTAAAAAACACAAAGTCCACGGGAAAAAGCATAAAACCGGCGAAATTTTGTGTTACCATGCACGCGCCTTGCATCTTGTGCGCCGCGCGCCATCCGCCGGCACACCGCAAGGCATGACAAACCGCCCCAAAGGCATGACCATCCCTACCGGAGAAAGGAGAACCCGATCGATGAAAAAACACCCGATCCATCATGAGATCGTCTGTGACAACTGTGGAAAAGACATCCACTCCGACAGCATGGCCGTCACGACCGAAGTCCGTCAAACCCTGCTGACCTTCTGTTCGGAACAATGCGACGCCGAACGTCGCGCCAACATCGCCCTGAAAGAAATGACCTGGGGC
Organism: uncultured Oxalobacter sp.; assembly: GCA_934270705.1. Classification (GTDB taxonomy): domain Bacteria; phylum Pseudomonadota; class Gammaproteobacteria; order Burkholderiales; family Burkholderiaceae_D; genus Oxalobacter. Next base: position 21,107 of record CAKQQG010000017.1, read on the forward strand.
AACGCTTCCTGACCGGCGCACGCACTGCCTGTCCAGAAGCCGGGCGAGCGCATCGCCCCTTCCGGACATGGCAACCACCTGCCACGCACTCCGTGGCACACCGGCTGGCGAAACCGCCGGCCACCGGTTACAATCCATCCATTCCGCATATTGCCGACCCGCGCTCCCGCGGGAAATCCGTCACCGCGTCATGAAATTCCGCACTTTTCTCGCCGCATGCTGCTTTTCGCTCGGCATCTGGCACACCGCCGTCGCCGCCACCCTTCAGGAAAAAATCGCCGCGACGATCGAAGGACACCATGCCGCCGTCGGCGTCGTCATCGAAAACGCGGACGCGACCGACACCGCCGCCATCGCCCCTGATGCCGCCTTCCCCATGCAAAGCGTCTATAAATTCCCCATCGCACTCGCGGTACTCGACCGGGTGGAAAAAGGCGAACTCTCGCTCACGCAACGTATCGCCGTCAGACGGGACGAGCTGCGCCCGAACACATGGAGCCCCCTGCGCGACAAATACCCTGCCGGAAAGATCGTGCGCATCCCCCTTGCCGAAATCGTGCGCACCACCCTATCGGAAAGCGATAACAACGGCTGCGACATCCTGCTGAAACTGGCCGGCGGCCCGGAAAAAGTCACCGCATGGCTGCGGCGACACGGCATCGACGGCATGACCGTCGCCACCACCGAACGCGCCATGCACGGCGACTGGCACATCCAGTACGAAAACCGCACCACCCCAAAAGCCGCCACGGAACTGCTGCGCCTGTTCCATGAAAAAAAACTCCCGGGCCCCGCCACGTATCCCCTGCTTTACGCCGCGATGAAAAACGCCATGCTTTCCCCGGAACGCCTGCGCAGCGGCCTGCCTGCCGGAACAAGCCTCATCCACAAAACCGGCACCTCGCTCGCGTTCTACCAAAAACAGGGCATGACCCTCAACGACATCGGCATCATCATCCTGCCGGACGGCAAACCGGTCTATATCAGCGTATTCGTCTATCGCTGCAAGGAACCCAGAGCGCGCGCCGAGAAAATGATCGCCGCCATCGCCCGCACGGCATGGGAACACTTCACGACGCCACCCGTACCGGACCACACGCCCGATGTCCCCCCTGCCGCCATGACGGTGCACCAGCCGGCAGCCCCCGCAAACGGCACGACATCCCTGCCGCCTGACACGCCGCACCGTCCGGGCGAAACACCGCCCAAGCCGGCCCCATGAAACGGCCCGTCCATTTTTCCCGCTTTGTCCGTACTGGCTCGCCAGCCTGTGCGCCATCATCGCCCACCGGGGTTCCCTGACCACGTTCGCCGCCGTTTTCCGCATACTGCCGGACGGCGGCACCTGCCTGACCCTGTTGCCTGCGCCAATGCGACAACGCCGCCTTATGGCGCTTTCACGCCATCCAGCCCGCATGCCGGGCATGCGACATACTCCCCGTCACCATCATCGGCCCGGACACCGCCATGCGCCTTCCGGTCATGCCATGCCTTGCCCTGCCGGGCATGCCGGCGACTGCCGCATGGCTCGCCTTCATGAAACAGCCGAAAAATACCCGGATATGCGCCGTCTTCGCCCCGGTATGCCTGCAAGTCGGCATGCTGCCCCTACTCATCGTGCTGCCCCTGTTCTCCCTCCCGGACACCCGGGAAAAACGCCCCCGCCCGGTGCACTCTCCGGCAGCGCGCCTCACTTGTCCACATGCGGACGGCGCTGCCCCAGAAAAACCCCCGCCAGAATCAGCACGCACCCGAGGAGCATCACCGCGTTGACCGGTTCATCCAGCACGACGGCGGACGTCAGCATCGCCACCAGCGGAACCAGATAAATATAGTTCGTCGCCAGCACCGCACCGATCTCCCGCACCACCAGATTCCAGGTAATGAAACACAGCATCGACGCCACCAGCGACAAAAACAGCAGATTCGTCCATACCGGCGTACGGGCAAGCACCTGCCAGTCGAACCCGAACGGCAGCACCGGCAAAAACGGCAACACCGTCACCACCCCGTAGAAAAACACCTTGCGCGTGATGAACAAGGTCGGATAATGCGCATCCAGCCGCCGGATGATCACGCAATAAAACGCCCATGAGAACGCCGCGACCACCGTCAGCAAATCCCCTGCCGGCGACAGCTCCAGAATGAAATGGCCGTTGAACACCACCAGCGCCACCCCGACAAGCGCCATCGCCGACCCCGCCAGCAAGGTCTTGCGCACCGTCTCGGTACGATAAAAGAAAATCACCAGAAACGCCGTCAGCAACGGCGAAATACACACGATCAGCGAGACATTGGAAACCAGCGTCCACTCCAGCGCCGTATTCTCCGTCACGAAATACAGCGCCCCGCCGCAAAAACCGGCAGCCGCCAGCCAGCACTCGTCCCGCCAGGAATCGGCGAACAGCTTTTTCGGCGAAATGAACCAGATACAGACATACGCCAGCACGAAGCGGCACACGAAAATATCGACCGGCGACATCCCGCTGCCGATCAGCACCTTCGTCGAAACGAACGTCGTCCCCCAGATCGCCACCGTCGCCAGCGCGACCAGATGAAACAGAAAAGATTTTTTCAAGACCATACACCACCGGAAACCCGCCCGCACACGCACCCCCGACAGACAGGCGGACAGGACGAAAAATTCCCCCCATTATAGAGACAGCGGCGAAATATGCCAGACACGCGCCCGATGGCCGGAGCGGAAACGGAGGCAAAACCGCACAACCCGCCGACATCGTGCGAAATCTCCCGCCATCACGCGGACAACATGCGAAAACCGCCAGCCCGCGGCGACGGCTTCCGCCCCGTTTCGCTATCGGCACCTTGCCGCAAGACCGGTTCCTGCCGTACCGTCACCGTCCCTGACGCGATGTTGCCCCGGAATTTTGCACCGGAATTTTGCCCCGCGATTTTGCAGCGGAACCGGCACGACATTATCCCCGTTTCCTGTGGACAACTCCGTGAACAGCGCGCTTTTTCCCTTTACCGGCAACGACTTGCACCCCCTGCCCGTCAAACGGGCAAAAAGGGCATATGGTGCGAGTGCGCCGGTGCTTTGGCATAGTGCCTGTATATCGGTTGCCGTTCCATCCCGATCATGCATTCGTTATGCCATTCATTTTGCGCCGGCAATACGGAAAAACAGCTTGTTCTGAAAGGGGTGAACCTGCTTTGCCGTTTTCCGCCTGCTCGACTTTTTGTTCTGTTTCTCTGGTGTCGCCTTGCTGTCGGTGTTTTTTGTGCACACAAAAAAACCGCCCGTTCGTTGCCGAGGGGCGGTTCGGAGAAACGGCGGTATGCCGTGGGGCAAACTGCGTTCAGAACAGGTAATTGACCACCAGATTGCCGGCGACGCCTTCCCTTTGTCCGGCATAGCCTTGCAGGTTGGCGTCGATTTTCCATGCGCTGTCGGCCGTCGGGCTGAAGGTCACGCCGATTTCCGCCACGCCCGTGTCTCCTTTCAGGCTGTTGTCGTCCAGCGAGTAGCCATAGACGCTGCCTCGGGCCGAACCGGAAAATTCGTGTTCCCATGCCACGCCGATATACGGGGTGTATTGTTTGTTTTCCGTGTAGTTGAGCCGTGCGCCGACTTTGGTGCGGTGGCTGTCTATGTCGTCGAAATGGTACGGGTCGTTGGCGATGTCCGTGTTGTATCCGTCAAGGTGGAGCCACTGGTACCGCGCCGACAGGTCGAGTGTATAGGCTTGTGTGATTTCCCACAGGTAGCCGACTCCGACTCCCGCTCCGTAGTAGGTGGAATCTTCGTCGTATTCTCCCCGGTTTCCGTTCACGTCATAGAGGTTGCTTTCAAGGTCGGTGCTGGCACGTCCGATTTTGGCGTTGATCTGGGCATAGGCGCCTTTCATCATGCCTTCGTTTTGCTGGTAACGTCCGATGAGGCCGATGCCGTAGTAGTGGGTGTCTCCGTGGCCGCTGGCGAAGCTGTTGTCGCTGTCGATGTTTCCCCAGCCCGCTTCGGCATAGATGCTGCCGATAAGGTCGTAATCTCTGGCGGTATTGAGTTTGCCTGCCAGTCCGAGCAGCCAGTGGGTTCCGGATACTTCCGCATCCCCGCCCTTGTCGAGGTCATGCCGGATGTCGCTGCCGCGGATGGCGCCATAGACGCCGTATCCTTTGACACGGATGGTTTCCATGGCTCTGGCCATGCCGGTATCCAGCGCGAAGTCGGTGCCTTCGTTCAGGAAACCCACTGTGGCGAGTCTGCCGTTGGTGAACACGCCGGTTGCCGGATCGACGGTCGTGCTGTTCAGGATCGCGTCGATTCCGGTTCCGGTAGTATTGTTTTGCAAGGTGAACCGGTGGTTCAGGGAGATGCCTTGTTTGATGGTGGCCGTGCCTGACAGGGTGGTGGCGTCTGTGGTCAGTCCGTTGGCGTTTTCGATGAGGGTCAGGGTTGTGCCGGCTGCCGGTATCGACCTGATGCCGGTGATGTCGCCTCGCATGTTGACTTGCGTGCCGCTCAGGTCGGTGCCTGCCGTATCGTTCAGGGCGAGCATGGCTTGTCCCGCAGCCGGTAGGGTGTTCGCATTGACGTTGAAGTTGACGGTCTGGAAGTTGGCGATGTTTTTGACTTCGACATGGCCGGTATGGATGTTGAGGGTGTTGCCGGTTTTGATGTCGGCTCCGGCGACGTTCGAGTATCCGCCATAGACGGTAGCGCCTGCAAGGTTCGCGCCTGCGCCGGTCGCCAGCGTGACGGTGTTGCCGGTCACGTCGCCTTCGGTGGCGGTGCCGCTGCTATCGAGAACATAGCCGCCGTAAATGTCGCCGTTGACGGTGGCGTTGTCCGCGATGGTCACAAGATTGCCGATGGATTTTCCTTCATTCCCGATATAACCGCCGGTAACATTCTGCTCAACCGATGCACGACCTGATACGGTCACGCTATTGCCGCTTGCCGTGCCGTCATACACATAACCGCCGGTGACATGTTCCCCGACTTGTGCATCAGTCACCGTCACGACATTGTCGCTGCTCGTACCGTAAGTCACGACACCCCCCCGGACAATCCTTGCGACCTCACCTCCCGATACCATCACGCGATTGCCGACGGCACTGCCTCGCACCCCGACATTGCCGCCCTCGACATTCCATTGGACACTGCCATCCGACATCAGCACACGATTGTCGTTGGCCGAGCCATTAATCGCATAACCGCCATCGACGGTTCCCGAGATCTCCCCCCCCCTGATCATCACGGTATTGCCGGCGGCATTGCCCTGCTGGACATTCGCGCCATAAACATTTTTGACCTTGACCGCATCCGAGACGACCACGCTATTGCCGCTTGCCGAACCTTCACCTTCTATGCGCCCCCCATAAATATGGGCATCGACCTGTGTATTGCCCGACACCGTCACTTGATTGTCATTGGCAATACCATCTGTTACAAGACCGCCATAGATATCGCCACCATATGTCCTGGCACCGGAAGGAATCCAGCTCACCGTACCACCGGACACCACCACGGTATTGGCGCTCGCTTCACCGTTCGCTCCCGCATAGCCACCGAAAACATATCCTCCCGCATCCGCACCGACAATACCGCCGATCATCGTGACACTATTGTTTTCCACGATCCCCCCGGCTGCATAGCCGCCGACGACATTGTGACTGACATCGCTGTCGATCATGACGTCATTGCCCGATGGGGTGTCGTTGCCGTAGTCGCCCGCATTCGGTACATTGTCTTGCCCACCGCCGTTGGCAGCCAGCGCGAACGGCGCGGGTACGAAAGCCAGACATACCAGCAACGGCAACAGCCGCTTGCGCCATATCTTTTTCGTTGCCTCTGCGGTTCCCGTACCGCATCCCGCCTTCGATCGTTTCTGTCCCGATTTTCCGTTGTCTGTCATCATGCATCATCCTTTCTGCTATTCCGGTTGCCAACCGCATCCCGCGCTTCGACGCCGTTTCTCCATGCCGTTTTTTCCATACAGCAGCTAATAATGATTAGTGGTTATCGAAATGATGCATAATTCATTGATCTTGTTATGGATTTTCCGGATGCCTTGCTTGTGGTAAATAAACTGTTTGTATATAATTCTGGAATCTGTGTTCCGTAAATTGCGGAATAACAGCTGGTTTGTCGAATTTTTCCCATTTAATACGGTCGTTAATCATTATTAACGGACGTATTATCCTGCCCGAATACAGGAAATCCGCTGCCTTCCCGTCCGTCCAGCCGATCTGGCATTACCGGTTTTGTTGAATATATTCATGCAGTTGCAAAACACGTCATGCCGAAAGACGCCGCTTCGGCACCCTGTTTCCAACCTGCCGCAACGATCGGCGTCCGTTCCCGGAATCTCTAAAC
>CAKQQG010000018.1 GCA_934270705.1 uncultured Oxalobacter sp.
CCGCAACCGCCTGCCGGAGGCATGCCGTACTCCAGCGCGCGGATATAGTCTGAATCGTAGTACATGGCTTCCTCGTCGCCTGCCTCCTTGGCTTCGACCTGTTTCATGAAACGTGCCGCCTGATCTTCAGGATCATTGAGTTCGGAGAAGCCGTTGGCGATTTCGCGGCCGACCATGAACAGCTCGAACCGTTCGGTGATGTCAGGGCGGGTATCCGATGCCCGTGCCAATGGCGAGACTTCCACGGGGTAGTCGATGATATAGGTCGGTTCCCACAGTTTGGCCTCAGCCGTTTCTTCGAACAGGGCCAGTTGCATGGCACCGATACCGGCTGTCGGCAGCAGTTCGACGCCGAATTTTTTCAGTTCGGCACGCATGAAGTCCGCGTCGTTGAGCTGTTCGGCCGTATATTGCGGCGCGTATTTTGCGATGGCTTCCAGAATCGTCAGGCGATGGAACGGTTTGGAAAAATCCAGTTCCCGCCCCTGATAAGTAATAACCGGCGTGCCGTAAGTGTCGATCACCGCCTGACGGATTACGGTTTCGGTGAAGTCCATCAGCCATTTATAGTCGGCATAGGCGGCATAAAATTCCATCATCGTGAATTCCGGATTGTGCCGTGGCGATACGCCTTCGTTTCTGAAGTTTCGGTTCAGCTCGAAAACACGGTCGAATCCACCGACAAGCAGTCGTTTGAGGTACAGCTCCGGTGCGATACGCATAAACATTTGCATGTCCAGCGCATTGTGATAGGTGATGAACGGTTTGGCGGCAGCGCCACCCGGAATCGGATGCAGCATCGGGGTTTCCACTTCCATGAAACCGTGTTCGCCCATGAAACGGCGAATAGATGCGATGGCTGCGGTTCTGGCCTTGAAAGTACGGCGCGTTTCATCGTTCATGATCAGATCGACATACCGCTGACGGTATTTGATTTCCTGATCGGCCAGTCCATGGAATTTGTCCGGCAGGGGACGGATCGATTTCGTAATCAGGCGCAACGAAGTAACCCGGATCGTCAGCTCGCCCGTTTTGGTCTTGAACAATGTCCCTTCGGCCCCCAGAATATCGCCGATGTCATAGCGCTTGAAAGCGTCATGCGCTTCCTTGCCGATGGAATCGTTCGAGATGAACAGCTGGATGCGTCCGTCTGCTCTGGGACCGGATGCATCCATCAGGGTGGCGAAAGAAGCTTTGCCCATGACACGTTTGAGCATCATACGTCCTGCGACACAAACATGGATGGCAGCCGGTTCCAGCGTGTCGTTATTCTGGCTGTCGTATTGCGCATGCAGATCGGCAGCCTTGTTGCGGGGACGAAAATCATTGGGATAGGCAACCCCTTCCTGGCGCAGGGCGGCCAGTTTTGCACGGCGTTCGGCCATGATGGAATTTTCATCGGCGGCGGTAGCCGGTTCATTTTTCTTGGTTTGCGAAGTCATGATGCAAAATGGATTCGGAATGAAAGAAATAATCTGGTAACGCTATACGCCCTGCTTGAGCGATTCGGTGATGAAATCGTCGAGATCGCCATCCAGGACAGCTTTGGTGTTACCCGTTTCGTAATTGGTACGCAAGTCCTTGATGCGTGAAGAATCAAGCACATAGGAACGGATCTGGTGTCCCCAGCCGACATCGGTCTTGGAATCTTCCAGTTTTTGCTGTTCGGCCATGCGTTTCCGCAATTCCAGTTCGTACAGACGCGACTTGAGCATTTCCCAGGCATCCGCACGGTTGCGATGCTGGCTGCGGTCATTCTGGCACTGGACGACGATACCGGTCGGTATATGGGTCAGACGAACGGCGGAATCGGTTTTGTTGATGTGTTGGCCACCGGCGCCTGATGCACGGTAGGTATCGACACGGACATCTGCCGGGTTGATATCGATCTGGATGGAATCGTCCACTTCCGGATAGACGAACAGGCTGCAAAAGGATGTGTGGCGTCCATTGGCGGAATCGAAGGGTGATTTGCGTACCAGCCGGTGGACACCGGTTTCCGTGCGCAGGTAACCGTAGGCATAGTCGCCCTCGACCTTGATCGTGGCGGTCTTGATGCCGGCGACTTCACCGTCGGACTGTTCCAGAATGGTGGCGGTGAATCCCTTGCGTTCGCAGTAACGCAGATACTGGCGCAGAATCATGGATGCCCAGTCCTGTGCTTCGGTACCGCCTGCGCCGGCCTGAATATCGATGAAGCAGTTGCAGGGATCCATCGGATTGGAAAACATGCGGCGGAATTCCAGTTTTTCGATCTGGCGCTGCAATTCCGCTACGTCGGCTTCTACCGCATTAAGGGTATCGTCATCGTGTTCTTCCTTTGCCATCTCGAAAAGTTCTGCGGCATCGTTCAGTCCGGACTTGATATGTGTCAGCGACAGGACGATATTTTCCAGCGATTTTTTTTCACGTCCGAGTTCCTGGGCCTTTTTGGGATCGTTCCAGACGTTGGGGTCTTCCAGTTCGGCGTTGACCTGCTCGAGTTTGTCTGACTTGGCAGGAAAGTCAAAGATACCCCCGTAAGGCTGTTTCGCGGTCAGTCAGATCGGCGATACGGTGAGAGATAGAATTGATACGTTCTGCTTCCATGATGGTTCCGTGCTTTATGGCGTTGATACAAATATGAAATTATACCCTGCGGGTGCAGGGATGCGTGCCATTTTCATCTTTTCGCACGTATGATACGTGTGAATTTGTGTCGGACAAGTCATGGTGCAGGCTTTTCAGGTTCTCATGAAAAGTACCAGTCCCGTCATGATGGCAAGGCTGAACAGAATCGAAATCGACAATGTCAGGCTGGAAAGTGCGCCATCACTTTGGCAACGGACGGTGTAAATCGGTGCGATGGACGATACCGGTGCGAAAGCGACGACAGCCAGCACTTGCCGGATTTCCTGGGAAAACGGAAGGCAGAAGTATAACAATGCGGAACAGGCGGCGCCGAAGAACAGGCGCATGCCGATGACCGAGAACATGGTCCGGTATTTATCAGCGCGTGTCCTGAACTCGAACATCATGCCGATGAGCAGCATGGCAACAAACGCGTTGGCGTTTGCGACCGGCTCGATCAGTGTCAGAACAGTGTCCGGAACCGGAACACCGAACAAGACCAGCAACAGCATCAGCATGTAGGTATCGAAGGGAATGGAGCCGATGAATTTTTTCAGCAAGGTGCCGGCTGTCTGCTTTTCGCCCGGATTGGTTTGCAGAAATGTCGAGGTGAAAGCGAAGGAACCTCCGGTGACCATGACGGCATTGCCGATATCGAACAGACAGGCGACGATCATGCCGCCCGGGCCGAAGAAATTTTGTATGAACGGCAGGGAAAAAGCACCGATATTGAAACCGGTGACGTTGATCATGGCAAATGCGCGTTTTTCCTTGCGTTGTCGCCAGCTTGCCAGATAAACGATCATCATGGGGATGAAACTGCACAGGAAGCCAAGCAGGATGATGAAAAACATGGATGTGTCCCGGCTGAAACGACCGAATGCATGAATGACGGTTGCCGGCAGGGTGATGTTGAGCAGGATGAAAGCAAGCAGATTTTGTACAGCCGGATCCCTGAAAACCAGTTTCTTGAGAAGATATCCCGTCAGAATGATCAGGACGAACGACAGTGCCTTGAGCAGAACGGTACTCATGAAATCCCTGTCAGTATCCGGAAGTGAAAGACGTATGTATCCGGCATGACCACCGGTTGAGGCAATAGCCTGTTTTCATCATGTCAGATATCCAGTTCAGCCAGTACCGGTGTGTGGTCGGATGGCTGTTTCCATGTGCGGGGTGTCTTGTCGATCGTACAGCTTCGGCATCTCGAAGCGAGCGGTCCGGAAAGCAGGATATGATCGATGCGCAACCCGCGGTTGCGTACAAAGGCCATTTGCCGGTAGTCCCACCAGCTGAACGTGCGTTCAGGTTGTTCGAACAGACGGAAAGCATCGACAAAGCCTGTCTCAAGCAATGCATGAAAAGCCGCACGTTCAGGTTCTGAAACGAGGATGCCGTCTTTCCATACCTTCGGATCATGAACATCTCTGTCGTCTGGTGCGATATTGTAGTCTCCTGTCAATACTATGTATGGGTGAGCGGCTTTTTCACGCTCCAGCCATTGACGCCATGCATTCAGCCACTCGAGTTTATAACGATACTTTTCGGAATCGACCGCCTGTCCGTTCGGAACGTAAGCGCAGACGATACGGACGTTGTCGCAGGTGCCTGCGATAAGGCGCTGTTGTTCATCGGGAAATAGCGGATTGTTCTTGACGACGTCGGACAAAGGCTTGCGCGAGAGAATGGCGACGCCGTTATAGGTTTTTTGTCCCGTGAATGTGGCATGGTAACCGGCAGCTTTTATTTCCATGACGGGAAAACGGTCGTCCGTCAGTTTGGTTTCCTGAAGACAGAGGATGTCGACAGGATTGTCGTGCAGCCACTGGAGAACCTGTGGCAGTCTGACTTTCAGGGAGTTGACGTTCCATGTGGCCAGTTTCATGTTGATATCTCGCAAACGGGATGACGATCACAGCAGGGTGATGACGATAAAGCTCATCAGACTGATGAATGCCCATAATATTACGCCGAACAGGATGGAGCGTATGCCGACAGTACGGATGACCTTGAGCGAAAGATCGGTGCCGATCAGAAACAGGGTGACGGCGAAACCTTTTTTCGCCAGCCAGAGGATATTGCCCGTGAGGATTTCGGGCAGCGGCAAGAATGTGTTGATGACCATGGCGAGCGCAAAGAAAAGGATGAACCAGGGTTTGTAGATTTTGCCGGACTGTTGCCTGAAGAAAAAAGAAGTCACGATGGCGACAGGGATGATCCAAAGCGCGCGCGTGAGTTTGACTGTCGTGGCGATCTTCAGGGCTTCTTCGCCATAGGCGGCGCCTGCACCGACGACGGATGATACGTCATGAATGGCGATCGCCGCCCAGGTGCCGAACTGGTCTTGCGGCATATGGAAGGCATGACCCAGCAGGGAAAAGATGAAAAGGGCGATAGCGTTGAGAATGAATACCGTGCCGATAGAGACCGAGATTTCCGTTTCTTTCGCCTTGACGATCGGCGCGACTGCGGCGATCGCGCTGCCGCCGCAGATCGCGGTTCCTGCGGAAATGAGATAGGCAATGGTTTTTTCGAGTTTGAACAGTTTGCCCAGTACGACCCCAAAAAGCAGGACGCCAAAAACGGAAACGACAGTGAAAAGAATACCTTCTTTTCCCGCTTTCAGCGCTTCGAAAAGATTCATGCCGAAACCCAGTCCGACGACAGATATTTGCAACAGATACCGGGATGTTTTCTTGCTGATGTCCGGATAAGGATTGCGGAACAGGATGGCGAAAGCCAGTCCCATGAACAGTGCTGCGGGAATGGAGACATAAGGTGTCAGGCAAAGCAGCAAAAGGATGAAAAACGCCAGTTTCTGAAGGCGTGGCAAATACTGGCTGGCTGTCTGTTCGTTCATGACGGAAATACCGGGTTGTGTTTTGTCCATGAGACCTGCGCACATCAGTGGCGGGTATGGTGGGTTTTTGCGTAAATGACCATTATCGGGGATTTCCGGCATGGCGTTTTGTTCCGGGATTATATACAGCATTTTTTCTGTATGCCGTTTGGTGCGGCACATCAAAGGTAAGGAAATGACTTGACAAAAAAAAGCAAAAAGGAAAAAGTAGCGAAACTGTCGGATTTCGACGGTTCTTTTTCTGTACAGGGCTGGACAATATCCTGTGTAATGTTTTACATTTTCGAAAATGTTTTCAGGCAGGGCAAAATCAACTGTACCATGCCTGAAAAAGTCACGGGAACAAGGTTATGTTTCCGGTTGTCGGTGAGGCACGGTCGTGCCGGGTCTCTGCCGTCGCACGGCAGGACGGTTATACCCCTTGTTTTCTGACGAAAGTATCGCTTTCGCCGGTTCATATATGGCAGTATGTCCGGCCGATGAAATGATCGGTTTTTCCTGGTTCATATGAATACAAAAGAGGAACAATACATCCTCGAGGCGGCACTGTTGTGTGCGCAGGAACCGTTGTCATTGCAGGATATCGTCAATATGTTCATGAACAGACAAGGCATGAACAGGCAGGTTGTCGCGGATCGTTGCCGGTTGTTGCTTGAGGAACTGAAACAGGACTGGACAGGGAAAGGGCTTGAGCTCGTACAGGTCGCCAATGGATGGCGTTTCCAAAGCCGTGCCGAAATGAAGCCCTATCTTGAACGGTTGCGGCAGGAAAAACCGCCGCGTTACAGCAGGGCGACTATGGAAATACTGGCGATCATCGCTTACAGCCAGCCTGTTACCCGTGGAGACATTGAGCGTATTCGGGGTGTGGCGGTGAATACCCAGTCCATTCGTTCGCTGGAAGAACGGGGTTGGATTGAAACGATCGGTTATCGGGAAGTGCCGGGCCGACCGGCACTTCTGGCGACGACAGCGCAGTTTCTCGACGATCTTGGTCTGAAATCTCTGGAACAGCTGCCGCCACTGCAGGCGTTGCAGGAAATGGATATCGATCCGTCGTGACGCATGGGGCGGCTTTCCGGAAGGTAACGACACGACGATGATGTGTAATGATTGCAAGAGCACGATTGAAATGAATGAAGAAATGGATTTGACGTTATCACAGGCCGATGCCATGGAAACAGCGGCTGAAGGCACACCTGAAAAAAAGAAAAACCGGCGGAAAAAAACCGTACGCAATGTCGCCGCAAAACGTGGGGCACCGGAAAGCGTTGCACAGGTGGAGAATGCGGGGGCCAGGGAGCAGGCGAAAGACAATCCTGAAATCGTTTCCTCAGGTGACGGTGGAAAAAAATTGCAGGTGACCGTGAGTGCAGGTGGTAAAAAGAATGCGTCCAGGCGCGGGCGTTCGGGTAATGTGGCGAAACCGGGCAAACGTTTGACGGACGGAGCGAGTGGAAACGATGATGTGTTCCGTTTTGTCATATCCGGCGAATTCGACAAGATCAACGGCGAGAGCGAAGTGGCAGCCGGAAAGAGCGGTGTATCAGGCAAATCCAGAAAGCCAAAACGTGAACTGACGGCGGAAGATGACGCGCCGAAACTGCACAAGGTGCTGGCCGATGCTGGACTGGGATCGCGGCGCGATATGGAAGAACTGATTGTCGCAGGGCGTGTTTCCGTCAATGGCGAACCGGCCCATATCGGTCAGCGTATTTTGCCGACGGATCAGGTCAGGATCAATGGAAAACTGATTCAGCGCAAGGTTGCCAGGAGCTTGCCGAAAGTGCTGATTTATCACAAACCTGCCGGGGAAATCGTCAGTCGTGATGATCCGGAAAAACGACCGTCTGTATTCGATGGATTGCCGTTGCTGAAAAACAGCAAATGGCTGGCAGTCGGCAGACTTGATTTCAATACGGAAGGTTTGCTGCTCTTTACCAATTCGGGAGATCTGGCCAACCGGCTGATGCATCCCCGATACAATATCGAACGTGAATATGCGGTACGGACGCTTGGCGAACTGGAAGAAGGCATGCGCCAGAAATTGCTCGCAGGTGTCGATCTCGGCGATGGTATCGGCCAGTTTTCCAGAATCGCCGATGGCGGCGGGGAAGGGGTCAACAAGTGGTATCGTGTCACGATCGGTGAAGGTCGCAATCGTGAAGTCCGGCGCATGTTCGAATCGGTAGGTTTGACCGTATCGCGTCTGATTCGCACACGCTACGGTTCGATTACATTGCCTCAGTCGCTCAAGCGGGGACGCTGGGAAGAACTGGATGAAAATACTGTCCGTGCGATGTTGCGTATGTTGGGGATGGAAAATAAAACTGACAGGAAATCATCCGATACTGGCAAGTCCAGAAAGAACAGCGCAAACTATCCTGTCGTCCAGAAACCGGAAGTATTGTCCATGCACGAATGGCAGGTCCCGGTGCAGCAGCAAAAGAAAGCGGGAAACCAGAAGGGGGGCGGACGTAACCGCCAGCCTGATCCATTGCAGACGACATTCGGTTATGTCGGTATGGAGTCACAGGCGATGAAGGGAGGATTCGTTCAGCGTAGCCGTGGACGTAGCCAGCAAGGGTTGCCAAGACGCCGCGACAGATGACAGTCATGCCGGCAGCGGATCCGCTGCCGGTGTTTTGTCGGGATATTCGCACAGATCGCGGATCGGACAGTCATCGCACCGGAAGGCTCTGGCCTTGCAGACATAGCGGCCATGAAGCAGCAGCCAGTGGTGTGCATCGTGCATGAACTGTTCCGGAATGACGGCGATCAGTCGTTTTTCAACTTCCAGTACAGTTTTGCCGGGAGCCAGATTCGTGCGGTTCGAGACGCGGAAGATATGGGTATCGACTGCGATTGTGTTTTGTCCGAAGGCGGTGTTCAGCACGACATTGGCGGTTTTTCGGCCGACGCCGGGAAGTGCTTCAAGCGAGGCGCGGTCGGCGGGTACCTCGCCATGGTGTCTCTCCAGCAGTATTTCCGACATTTTCACGATATTGCGCGATTTCGTAGGATACAGATTGATCGTCCTGACATAGGGGGTCAGGCCGTCAACCCCCAGTCTGACGATCGCTTCGGGTGTGTTGGCGACGGGATACAGTTTTTCTGTCGCCTTGTTGACGGAAATATCGGTAGCCTGCGCAGAGAGCATGACCGCAACCAGCAATTCATAGGGCGACTGGAATCGCAGTTCCGAACGGGGGTGCGGATTGAGTTTTTTGAAGCGTTCGAACAGCGCGACGACTTTTTCCGGACTCATGGCATAACGTGAAAAGACGGAAACGGTATGATGCCACTTTTCCGGATATTGTGTCGAAAAAATTGTTGGCGTGGCGTGATTGCCGTGCTGTCAAGAGGATGTTCCGGATGGTGTTCCGTTTTCGTGAACACGTGCCAGAATTTTTTTGAGAATGTCGGATTTTTTTTGCGCCTGTTTCGTACTGGATGATCGTTCGGTTTCTTGCAGTGTCTTTCGTTTCAGCCGTTCAAGCCGTCGTTCATAGCGCATTTTTGCCGCCTGTGCCTGCTCGGTGGACCAGGCATCCCATCCGGTTTTCGTTCCACTTGCGGGTTTCATGACGATGCAGTCCACAGGACAACGTGCAAGACAGCGTTCGCAGCCAGTGCAGTATGTGGATAGTACCGTATGCGCCATATTGGCAGCGCCGACGATGGCGTCGAACGGACAGGCCTGGATACAAAGAGTGCAGCCGGTACATGCCGATTCGTCGATGGCGGCGATCGCACGCGGTTTTTCCATTCCGCAGGATGTATCCAGCGGCAGTGCCTCGCACCTTGTCAGTTCAGCCAGTCTGCGGATGCCGGTTTGTCCGCCAGTCGGGCAACGGTTGATTTTTGCGGTACCTGTGGCGATTGCTGTGGCGTAGGCGCGGCAATCATCGTAACCGCATTGTCCGCATTGTGTTTGCGGCAACAATGACAAAATGTCTTCTGCGGATACCCTGTTTTTACCGTCTGCAGTCATGGCGGAATTTCCGTTCTCTCGAAGTGGTGTGACAAAGGCGGAAAAAAAGCCGTTAACCAACCGGTTAACGGCATGAATGGCGATGTTTCGTTCAATCGAAAACCGGTGTCTCGACGCCGAGTACCTTGTGCAGTTTCGGGGACGTCGTCGTATATTGCAAGTGGATTTTCTTTTGCGGGAATACGAATGGCGCAGCGGCAAAGGCAGCCAGTGCCGCTTCATGAAAGCCCGAAAGAATCAGTTTTTTCTTGCCGGGATAGATGTTGATGTCGCCGACCGCGAAAATACCGGGAATATTGGTCATGAACTTTTCGGTGTCGACGACGATCTGGCGGCGGTCGATTTCCAGTCCCCAATCGGCGATCGGCCCCAGTTTGGGCGACAGACCGTAAAATACCAGCAGGCAGTCCAGCGGAACGCGTCTGGTGACGCCATCCAGACCGGTGACCTTGATTTCCGTCAGCTTGCCGTCTTTCGCATCGAAACCGGTGACCTGTCCGGTGATGGCTTGCATGCAGAAATCCTCGCACAATGCTTTCATCTTTGAAACAGAGGCAGGTGCGGCGCGGTATTCCTCGCGGCGGTGCAACAAAACGACCGATTCGGCGATGTCAACCAGTTTCAGCGACCAGTCCAGTGCGGAGTCGCCGCCGCCGCAAACCACCAGATTTTTGCCTCTGAAAAATTCAGGATCTTTTACGCGATAGAAAAGCTGGGAGCCCTCGAACTGTTCAATGCCGTCCAGTTTCAGGGTGCGTGGCTGGAAAGCGCCGACGCCGGCGGCGATGAATACCGTTTTGGTGATGAAGCGGGTGCCGATGGATGTTTCAAGATCGAAACGGCCATCTTCCCGGCGTTCGACTTTCACGACTTCCTGTCCAAGATGGAAAGTCGGTGAGAACGGTTCAATTTGTTTCATCAGGTTTTCGGTCAGTTCCAGACCGGTACAGCTGGGCACGGCGGGAATGTCGTAAATCGGTTTGTCGGGATACAGTTCGACGCACTGACCGCCGACAACGGGCAATGAATCAATGACATGTGCCTTGATTTCGAGCAGTCCGAGTTCGAATACCTGAAACAGCCCGACAGGGCCGGCACCGACGATGACGGCATCGGCTTCGATGGGCATGTTGTCAACTTTAGCTTCCATTGTGGGTGGGATTCCTGTGAGAAACCGGGTTGCATGACAACAGTCGCCGTCATCAGGCGCACAAAAAATATGGCTGTCCTGCAACAACCGTATGAGTGTTGAGAGAAATTTATTTAATCAGATGGATAATCTTGTTCTTGACGTCTTTCCATGTATCCGCCTCGGGCATGGCGTCTTTCGAACGCGTGATCGTCGGCCATTTTTTCGAGAGTTCGGCATTCAGTGCGATGAATTGCTGCTGGTCGGCCGGTACGTCTTCCTCTGCGAAAATGGCTTCGGCAGGGCATTCCGGGACACAGACTGCGCAATCGATACACTCATCGGGATTGATCACCAATGTGTTGGGGCCTTCGTGAAAACAATCGACAGGGCATACATCTACACAGTCTGTATATTTGCAGAGTATGCAGGCGTCGGTGACAACGTGGGTCATAAGCTGTCCTCTTGATTATTCAATAGTTGACCGGTTTGATAAGGCATTCTGGAATGACGCGGTCCTGTAAAACCCATTATTTTAAATTAAATGGCGTTATCCCACAAATGGGAAATGAGAAAAGATCGCAATATCGGGGTGCACGAGATTATATCCGTTCCGGTGCGCAGGCTGTCGCAATACGGTATTTATCAACATAATTTTGCTGCAAGAGGCCAATTTCGGATAGAATGTCGAACTGTTTTTATGGATAATTGCCTTTTGTCTGCATAGTGAACAGCATTGATGCTTCGTGGTGCGGACGGGGGCATATTTATTTTTGGCAAATACAAAACGGTTCCGAGATCGCTGGCCGGTGCAGGAATCCCCTATTTTTTGGAATAGATACATGGCAAACGCTGTTGAAAACCTGGAAAAGCTCGAAAGACGTCTGACTATCACTCTCCCTATTAGCGACATTACGACTGAAGTTGAAAAACGGCTGAAAGAACGTGCTCGTACCGCAAAGGCGCCGGGTTTCAGACCCGGCAAAGTGCCAATGAAGATGGTCGCACAGCAGTATGGTGCGTACTACCATAATGAAGTGCTGAACGAAAAAGTCAGCGCGGCTTTCGGCAAGGCTGTCGAGGAAAACGGCCTCAAGATTGCCGGTGCGCCGCGTTTCGATGAAAAGACCGGTGATGATGTCGGCAAGGATGAAGTCGCTTTTTATGCTACCTTCGAAGTGTATCCGGAAGTGAAAATCGGCGATCTGGGGGCCGTCGAACTGGAAAAGGCTGTTGCGAACGTAACGGATGCGGAAGTGGACAAGACCATCGACATCCTGAGAAAACGTCAGGCACACTTTCATGACAAGACCGGCGACAATGTGGTTGCGGAAGACGGCGACCGTGTCACGATCGATTTCACCGGTCGTATCGACGGCGTCGAGTTCGAGGGCGGCAAGGCAGAAGGTTTTCCGTTCGTGCTGGGGGAAAAACAGATGTTGCCCGAATTCGAAGCGGCTATCCGCGGCATGAAAGTCGGTGAAACGAAAGTGTTTCCGCTGACGTTCCCGGAAAATTATCACGGCAAGGATGTCGCAGGCAAGGTGGCAGAATTCACCGTCAAGGTCAACAAGATCGAACAGGCACATCTGCCGGAGGTCAATGAAGAATTTGCCAAGGCGCTGGGCGTTCAGGACGGCAATGTCGCCAAGCTGCGTGAAGATATCGAAAAAAACCTCAAACGCGAAGTCAAGAATCGTCTGACGGCCATCAACAAAAATCGTGTGATGGATGCGCTTATCAAGGTTTCCGAGTTCGATGTACCGCAGTCGCTGGTCAAGCACGAAATCGGTGAATTGACTGAACTGACCCGTCGTGATCTGGCCATTCGCAATCCGGCGCAGAAAGATATCGCTCTGCCGCCGGAACTGTTTACGGCACAGGCGGAACGCCGCGTCCGGCTGGGGCTGCTGCTGGGTGAACTGATGAAAGACAATGTTCTGGCCGTTTCCGATGATAAGCTCAAGGAAAGAGCATCGGAAATCGCATCCAGCTATGAACATCCGCAGATGGTCATGGATTATTATCTGAACGATCCGGGTCGCAGAAAAGAACTGGAATCCATGCTGATGGAAGAAAATGCGGTGGACTATGTGTTCAGCAAGGCCAAGGTCGTTGAAAAGGAAATGTCTTTCGATGAGCTGATGGCTCAGCAAATGTAATCCGGAAATGACGGATTTTCGCTAGATTGGACAGGATTTGACATGACACACTTTCGTGATTCCGCGCTGGATACCCGTATGCTGGGCATGATCCCCATGGTGATCGAGCAGAGCGGCCGTGGGGAACGGGCCTTCGATATTTATTCGCGTCTTTTGAAGGAACGGATCATTTTTCTGGTAGGTCCCGTAACCGACCAGAGCGCGAACCTGATCGTGGCACAGTTATTGTTTCTGGAAAGCGAAAATCCGGAAAAGGATATTGCACTGTATATCAATTCGCCGGGCGGATCTGTTTCGGCAGGCATGGCGATATATGACACCATGCAGTTCATTCGCCCGCAGGTCTCGACGTTGTGTACCGGCCTGGCCGCCTCGATGGGGGCATTTCTGTTGGCTGCCGGCGCTAAGGGAAAGCGTTTTTCATTGCCCAATTCGCGGATCATGATCCACCAGCCATCCGGCGGTGCGCAGGGTCAGGCAACGGATATTGAAATCCATGCGCGCGAGATTCTGTATTTGCGCGAACGTCTGAATGGTATCCTGTCGGAAAATACGGGAAGACCCATCGAGCAGATCGCACGCGATACGGAAAGAGACAATTTCATGTCGGCAGACGAAGCGAAAAGCTATGGGCTGATCGACGAAGTTCTGAGCAGACGGAACTGACAGTCGGCCTGTTTCCGAAACAGCCCGAACGTCATGTTCGGGCGTTTTTTTCGATGCGCTCTGTCATGAATCTTGCTTTGTGTTATCTTTTCATCCGTCTTTTTTCTTGTTAAATCCTTATACCTGCACGAATACTCATGTCTGAAAACAAATCCACACCTGCTGAAAAGACGCTTTATTGTTCGTTTTGCGGAAAGAGCCAGAACGAGGTGAAAAAGTTGATCGCGGGCCCCTCTGTCTATATTTGTGACGAGTGTATTGATTTATGCAATGACATTATCCGTGACGAATTGCTTGCACCGGGACAGGACAAGGAAAGAGGTTCCGAGTTGCCGACGCCTCGGGAAATCTGTCAGTTGCTTGACCAATATGTGATCGGGCAGGAACAGGCAAAGAAAATCCTGTCCGTCGCGGTTTACAATCATTACAAGCGTCTGAAATATTACGGTGGCGAAAATGATGATGATGTCGAACTGGCGAAAAGCAATATCCTGCTTGTCGGTCCGACGGGGTCCGGCAAGACGCTTCTGGCGCAAACGCTGGCGCGCATGCTCAACGTGCCGTTCGTCATTGCTGACGCCACTACGCTGACGGAAGCGGGCTATGTCGGCGAGGATGTCGAAAATATCATCCAGAAATTGCTCCAGAATTGTGACTACGATGTTGAGAAGGCCCAGCGTGGTATCGTCTATATTGACGAAATCGACAAGATTTCACGCAAGTCGGACAACCCTTCCATCACGCGTGACGTGTCAGGTGAAGGGGTGCAGCAGGCATTGCTCAAGCTTGTCGAGGGGACCTTGGCATCCGTGCCGCCACAGGGGGGGCGCAAACATCCAAATCAGGATTTCATTCAGGTCGATACATCGAATATCATGTTCATTTGCGGTGGCGCTTTCGACGGACTGGGAAAGATCATCGCAAACCGTTCGGAAAAAGGTGGAATCGGTTTTTCTGCGACGGTAAAAAGCCCGAGTGAAAGAACTGCAGGTGAAATGCTGTTGAATGTCGAGCCGGAAGACCTGATCAAATTCGGGCTGATTCCGGAACTGATCGGGCGACTTCCCGTTGTCGCCGTGTTGAACGATTTGACGGAAGAAGCACTGGTCGATATTCTGGTCAAGCCGAAAAATGCGCTGGTGAAACAATATACGAAGCTGCTCGAAATGGAAGGTACCGAGCTGGAAATACGTCCGGAAGCGTTGCATGCCATCGCGCGCAAGGCGCTGGAACGTAAAACGGGAGCGCGCGGACTTCGTTCCATCATGGAACAGTTATTGCTGGATGTGATGTATAACCTGCCGACTGAAAAAGATGTCGTCAAGGTGATCATCGATGAAAATGCCGTCACACATGAGACGAAACCTTTACTGATTTATCGGGACAAAGAAGAAACGGTTGACCGGATTTGAGTGGTCAAGTGCAGGATATGCCGGTGATCTTGTCGTTTGGAAGGCAGATTTTATCTGCCTTATAGCTTTCAGTAATATTTATGGTGTGGGTCTTGTAATTTCAGGAACCGGACTCATATCATCGTTATGCTAGTTACATAAGGTTTGTCATGATGACTTCAACAGATATAAAGCCGTCCAGATTTCCATTGCTTCCGCTCAGGGATGTCGTGGTTTTCCCGCATATGGTCATTCCGCTGTTTGTCGGAAGGCACAAGTCCATACATGCGCTTGAAACAGCAATGGAAACCGAAAAAACCATTATGCTTGCCGCACAGAAAACCGCGGCAAAAGACGATCCGGGCGCAGAAGATATTTACGAAATCGGTTGTCTGGCGACCGTGTTGCAGATGCTCAAACTGCCTGACGGAACGGTCAAGGTGCTTGTCGAGGGGGTACAGCGGGCCAGGATTGAACATGTCGATGCTACCGAAAACCATTTGGTGGCAGATGTGTCGCCGATTGATTCCGTCGGTGAAAACGAGCCCGAAATCGAAGCCATGCGGCGTGCGATCGTCCAGCAGTTTGACCAGTATGTCAAACTGAACAAGAAGATTCCGCAGGAAGTGGTTGCGTCTTTGTCCTCAATAGAGGAGCCCGGACGTTTCGCTGATACGATTGCCGCGCATTTGCCCCTGAAACTGGAACAGAAACAGGTCGTTCTCGAAATGGTCAAGATCGAGCGCCGGCTTGAATATCTGCTGGAACGGATAGAAGGCGAACTGGATATCATGCAGGTCGAAAAACGTATCCGTGGCAGGGTCAAACGCCAGATGGAAAAGTCGCAGCGCGAATACTATCTGAACGAACAGGTCAAGGCCATTCAGCGTGAACTGGGTGAAGGCGAGGAAGGCGCCGATCTCGAGGAACTGGAAAAACGGATCGTTGCAGCGAAAATGCCCAAGGAAGCCAAGGACAAGGCCATGGGTGAGTTGCGCAAGCTCAAATCCATGTCACCGATGTCGGCCGAAGCGACGGTTGTCAGAAACTATATCGAAACGCTGGTATCGCTTCCATGGCGGAAAAAATCCAAGGTCAGCAATGATCTGGCCAATGCCGAAAAGGTACTGGACAACGATCATTACGGGCTGGAAAAGGTCAAGGAACGTATTCTGGAATATCTGGCTGTCCAGCAGCGTGTGGACAAGGTCAAGGCGCCGATTCTCTGTTTTGTCGGACCTCCGGGTGTCGGCAAGACGTCGCTTGGGCAGTCGATCGCGCGTGCGACCAACAGAAAATATGTCCGTATGGCGTTGGGCGGTGTACGTGACGAGGCGGAAATCCGTGGGCATCGTCGTACCTATATCGGCGCAATGCCCGGCAAGATTTTGCAGAGTCTGGTCAAGGCAGGTGTGCGCAATCCGTTGTTTTTGCTTGATGAAGTGGACAAGATCGGCGCTGATTTTCGTGGCGATCCGGCGGCGGCTTTGCTGGAAGTGCTGGATCCGGAGCAGAACCATACTTTTTCCGACCACTATGTCGAGGTGGATTTCGATTTGTCGGATGTGATGTTTATTGCGACATCCAATTCCTACAATATTCCGCCTGCGTTGCTGGACAGGATGGAAGTTATCCGTCTGTCTGGTTATACGGAAGATGAAAAAACGAGCATCGCACAGCGGTATTTGTTACCGAAGCAGATGAAAGGCAATGGTCTGAAGGATACCGAATTGTCGATCACAGAAGCAGCGATCCGCG
The DNA here is from genome assembly GCA_934270705.1 of uncultured Oxalobacter sp. Classification (GTDB taxonomy): domain Bacteria; phylum Pseudomonadota; class Gammaproteobacteria; order Burkholderiales; family Burkholderiaceae_D; genus Oxalobacter. Next base: position 16,571 of record CAKQQG010000018.1, read on the forward strand.
ACATCATCCGGTATTACACCCGTGAAGCCGGTGTCCGTGCGCTGGAACGTGAAATTTCCAGGATTTGCCGGAAAGTCGTCAAGATGATGCTGCTCAAAAAACAGCAGCGCAAGATCGTGGTGACGCCAAAGAATATGGACAAGTTTCTGGGGGTCAAACAGTTCGATTTTGGTGTTGCAGAAAAGGAAAACCAGATCGGCGAAGTCACCGGACTGGCCTGGACGGAAGTTGGTGGCGAATTGCTGACGGTCGAAGCGGTGACGGTTCCGGGCAAAGGACAGATCATCCGTACGGGAACGCTGGGCGATGTGATGAAGGAATCCATCGAAGCCGCACGGACGGTTGTCAGAAGCCGCGCGAACAATCTGGGCATCAGGAACGAAGCTTTCGAGAAAAAGGATATCCATATCCATGTGCCGGAAGGCGCGACACCGAAAGATGGTCCGTCTGCCGGTATTTCGATGGCGACGGCACTGGTCTCTGTGTTCAGCGGTATTCCTGTCAGAGCCGATGTCGCCATGACGGGCGAAATCACTTTGCGTGGCGAAGTGCTTCCGATCGGCGGCCTGAAGGAAAAATTGCTGGCTGCCTTGCGTGGCGGGATCAAGAAAGTGATTATTCCTCAGGAAAATGTCAAGGATCTGGCTGAAATTCCGGATAATGTCAAAAACAAGCTGGAAATCATTCCGGTACGCTGGATCGACAAGGTCTGGGAAATCGCCCTGGAACGTCAGCCGGAGCCGATCACGGAAGAACAGCCTGCCGTGCCGGTAACGGCCGACAAGACGGAAGACAATGCCAACGGTGGGAATGTGGTGACGCACTGATTGTCGGAAAGAATGAAAAAGCCCCGGTTTTGCCGGGGCTTTTTCGTGAATGTCATGCAGAAACCAGTTCGTTTAGCAGGGTACGTGCGACCGGCGCGATTTCACCGGCGGTAATGCCGATGCAACCCATGTTCGTTTGCGCAAGTCTGTCGGCAGCCTTGCCATGCAGCCAGACGGCGGCCAATGCCGCTTCCCATGCGTGCCAGCCTTGTGCGAGGAGGCTGCCGGTCATACCGGAAAGGACGTCGCCGGTACCGGCTGTCGCCAGTCCGGGATTGCCTGTCGGATTGATGACGGTTTCACCGTCCGGTGAACCAATGACGGTGCCGGAGCCTTTCAGAACGGTAATGGCATGATATTTTTTCGCCAGTGTACGTGCGGCTTCGATACGGTCTGACTGTATGGTTTTGCTGTCGGTATCCAGAAGGCGTGCCGCTTCGAGCGGATGTGGGGTGATGATGGCAGGTGCGCGGCGTTCTGCCATGATTTGTTGCAGTTCGGAGTCGCTGGCCAGAATATTCAGTGCGTCGGCATCGAAAACGGCTGGTTGACTTGATTGGATGACACGGGCCAGATAGCTGCGTGCGGCAGCGGATGTTCCCAATCCCGGTCCGATGACGGTGACGTCTGTTGCGAAATCGAAGCGGTGCGCGGCGCGGAACATCAGTTCGGGACTGACCGGGTCGTAGGAGGGCGGGTCGTTCAGATAAACGGCGTAGCACAAACCGGTACCGCAATATAAAGCGGCTCTGGCTGCCAGTACCGGTGCGCCTGTCATACCGGATGCACCGCCGACGATGGCCAGTCTGCCGTAGCTGCCTTTGTGGGTATCATGCAGGCGCGGTATCAGAAATGTCCTGAACATTTCCGGATTGTTCAGCCAGCATCGGGTTTCGGGAAAACAGGTTTTGTCCACATCCAGACTGGCGATATGGATTTCACCGGCGTGATCGCGTCCTTTGCCGGTATGCAGTCCGGGCTTGTCCGCTATGAACGTGATGGTGTGCGTGGCGCGGATAGCTACGGCATCTTCACCGACGACATTGCCGGTGTCGGCGTTCAGACCGCTGGGGACATCCAGTGCCAGAATGGGGCAGGACATGGTATTGACGATTTCGACGAGCTGTCTGCGGCTGCCGCTGAGGGCTTCTTTCAGGCCGATACCGAACATGCCGTCGACGACGAGCGACCATTGTCTGTCCCGGAGCGATTCGAGTGTGTTGTTCAGCGAAAGGGCATCTTCCCAGTGAATGGCGCTTTTGACGGCTTTTTGCCGTGCCATGCGTGCTTCTTCGGGTTCGCGTTTTTTCCGGTTGGCAACCAGCAGTACCGAAACATGGATGCCGGTGTTTGCCAGCAACGTGGCCATTTCGAGTGCGTCTCCGCCGTTGTTGCCGGGCCCTGCAAGCACCAGGACTTTCCATGGCGCGTTGTCCTGTTGCGACAGAATGGACAATGCCAGATCGGCGGCTTTTTGGCCTGCACGTTGCATCAGTGTTCCGGCAGGCAGATTGGCCAGTGCGGCTTTTTCGATGGAACGGACAGCCTCGATGGAATACAGGGCATTCATGGCAGACTCCGGAAAGGGGAATTAAAAGTCGGTAATGCATCCATTATGCGGCATACAGGTTGTATGGGGCACCCCCTTAAAGCGTGAAAGGAACCCGAGAGGGGGTTTGTGCCACGTTTTCATGCCTTTTTATAGTGCGCTCCCTTCTAGTAACGCGGTTTTTACAGTACAATGACGAACTCTTGAAGCTTTTCAAGACCTTATTTTGTTTTTCAATCGCGAATCCGGCCTGAAAGGGTGCCCGAAACGGGTGTTTGGGCGGATTCAAGACCTAACCCTGGAGATTATTATGTCTGTTACCATGCGTGAAATGCTGGAAGCCGGTGTGCATTTCGGCCATCAAACCCGTTTCTGGAATCCGAAGATGGCGCCGTACATCTTCGGCCATCGCAACAAGATCCATATCATCAATCTGGAAAAGACCCTGGCCATGTACAATGACGCGATGAATTACATCCGTCAGCTGGCTGCCAATCGCGGTACCATTTTGATGGTCGGAACGAAGCGGCAGGCCCGTGACATCATCGCCAGCGAAGCGCAGCGTGCCGGTATGCCTTATGTCGATCAGCGCTGGTTGGGCGGCATGTTGACCAACTTCAAGACGATCCGTACTTCCATCAAGCGTCTGAAAGATATGGAAGCGGCCATCGAAGACGGCACAGTCGATAAAATGAGCAAAAAGGAAGGCTTGATGTTCCAGCGTGAAGTGGCCAAGCTGCAGAAATCCATTGGCGGTATCAAGGATATGAACGGTTTGCCTGACGCGCTTTTCGTCGTTGACGTCGGTTATCACAAGGGCGCAGTGACCGAAGCTGCCAAGCTCGGTATTCCGGTAATCGGTGTTGTGGATACGAACCATTCTCCCGAAGGACTGGCATATGTCATTCCTGGCAACGATGATTCGTCCAAGGCTATCCAGCTTTATGCCCGCGGTGTCGCCGATGCCATTCTCGAAGGACGTGCCAGCGCCATGCAGGATGTGCTGGAAACGATCAAGGGCGAAGAATCCGCTGAAGAAAGCAAATAATCGTACTGGTCTTTCCGGCTTTTTCCGGAAAGACTTGCAAAAACATTCAGTCAAACGGGGGCTTGCGCCCCCTCTGTGAGGAGAACAGTATGGCAGTCATTACAGCAGCTATGGTAGGTCAGCTGCGTGCAAAAACCGATGCCCCGATGATGGAATGCAAAAAGGCACTGACGGAGGCAAACGGCGACATGCAGAAAGCGGAAGATATTCTGCGCGTCAAGCTGGGTAACAAGGCTTCGAAGGCTTCGAACCGTATTGCGGCGGAAGGTGTCGTCGCCATTCATATCGATGGCAATACAGCCGCTATTGCCGAAGTCAACTGCGAAACCGATTTCGTAACGAAAAATGACGATTTCATTGCGTTGGCGAATTCCTGCGCCAGACTGGTTGCGGAAAACGATCCGGCGGATGTCGCCGCTCTGTCGGCGTTGCAGCTTGATGGCAAGACGCTTGAACAGCAGCGGACCGATCTGGTCGGCAAGATCGGCGAAAATATGTCGATTCGCCGTTTCGCACGTCATCAGAGCGATGTGAAAATCGCTTCGTATCTCCATGGTTCGCGTATCGGCGTGATCGTCGAATACGACGGCCCGGATGAACAGGTCGGCAAGGATGTCGCGATGCATATTGCCGCCATGAAACCGGCAGCGTTGTCGGCAGAACAGGTCGATTCCGAACTGATCGAACGGGAACGCGCGATTGCCAAACAGAAAGCGGAAGAAGATTCCGCCAAGGCTGTCGCTGAAGGCAAGAAGCCACAGTCCGCCGACATTATCGCTCGTCGTATCGAAGGCTCTGTGCAGAAATTCCTGAAGGAAGTTTCCCTGCTGAACCAGCCGTTCGTCAAAAACGACAAACAGTCGGTCGGGCAGATGCTGAAAGAAAAAAATACGACGATCAAATCGTACACGCTTTATGTTGTGGGTGAGGGACTTGAGAAGAAGTCGGATGACTTCGCTGCGGAAGTGGCAGCACAAATGGCGGCAGCCAAGGCGTGATTTTGCAAACGGGCCGAAAGGCCCGTTTTGTTAGGAAGATGCATTTTTCATTGTGTTAAGGCGGTAGGAAAAGGAAATCGGTTATGACCAGTCCACTATACAAGCGGGTTCTTCTGAAATTGTCAGGCGAAGCACTCATGGGAGAGGATCAGTTCGGTATCAATCGTGCTTCGATCGAACAGATGGTCGGGGATGTGGTCGAAGCCGTCAATCTTGGCGTGGAAATGGCGATCGTCATCGGTGGTGGCAATATTTTCCGTGGTGTCGCGCCGGGTGCCAAGGGAATGGATCGCGCGACAGCCGATTATATGGGGATGCTGGCGACGGTGATCAACTCGCTGGCACTGGCCGACGCCATGCAACAGAACGGTTTGACGGCACGTGTCATGTCCGCCATCGGTATCGATCAGGTGGTCGAATCCTATGTCAGGCCGAAAGCGCTCCAGTATCTGGAAGAAGGCAAGGTTGTCGTTTTCGCGGCAGGAACCGGAAATCCCTTTTTCACGACGGATACGGCGGCAGCCTTGCGTGGCGCTGAAATGGGAGCGGAGATCGTGCTGAAAGCTACCAAGGTCGATGGGGTGTACAGCGCCGATCCGATGAAAGATGCATCGGCGACACGTTATTCGCACATTACGTTTGATGAAGCGATCGAAAAACATTTGGAAGTGATGGATGCCGCCGCCTTTGCGTTGTGTCGAGACCAGAAATTGCCGATCAAGATTTTCTCGATTCTCAAGCATGGCGCTTTGAAACGGGTGCTGCTTGGGGAGGACGAGGGAACGCTGGTTCATCTTTGAGACGGAAACGCTATAATTGCCGATGCCGGTTCTCTTTTTACCGTTTATTTTGCAAGAGGATGTTTCATGAGTATTGCCGATATCAAGAAAAATGCCGAACAGAAAATGAACAAGTCGGTCGAGTCGCTCAAGGCCGATCTGGCAAAAGTCCGTACCGGTCGGGCGCATACTGGCATTCTCGACCATATTCAGGTTGATTATTACGGCACACCGACACAAATCAACCAGGTTGCCAATGTAACGCTGATCGATGCACGTACCATTTCCGTCCAGCCTTGGGAAAAGAAGATGGTCAATGTGATCGAAAAGGCGATCCGCGAGTCCGATCTGGGACTTAATCCATCATCCGTCGGCGATATTATTCGTGTGCCGACACCTCCGCTGACGGAAGAACGACGCAAGGAAATGGTCAAGCTGGTCAAGACCGAAGGCGAAGACGCCAAGGTTGCTGTCCGCAATATCCGTCGTGATGCCAACGAATCGTTGAAAAAGATGGTCAAGGAAAAGGAATGTTCCGAGGATGATGAACGTCGTGCACAGGACGATATCCAGAAATTGACCGACAAATTCGTGCAGCAGATCGACAAGCTGTTGATTGAAAAAGAAAAAGAAGTCATGACGGTTTGACGGTTTCGTCATGTCGGACAAGATAGTGATGCCGCGTCATATTGCCATTGTGATGGATGGCAATGGACGCTGGGCGAAAAAACGTTTCTTGCCAAGGATTGCAGGGCATGCCAGAGGGGTCGAGGCGATAAGGCGAACGATCGAGGGGTGTCTTGCGCGTGGGATTGAATATCTGACCGTATTCGCGTTCAGTTCGGAAAACTGGAATCGGCCCAGCGAAGAAGTCAGTTTTCTGATGAACCTGTTTATGGCGACTCTGGAAAAAGAAACGGAAAGGCTGCATGCCAATCATATCAGGCTCAGGGTTGTCGGCGATATCAGCCGGTTTGCGCCGGAACTTCAGGAAGCGATTGATCGTGCGCAAAAGAAGACGGCTGGCAATTCGGCACTGACATTGACGGTTTGTGCCAATTACGGTGGGCAATGGGATGTCGTGCAGGCGGTACGCTATCTGATGCGGCATGGTATCAGGGAGGAAGACATGACAGCAGAGCGGCTGGCATCTTCTCTGGCATTGTCGTATGCACCGGATCCTGATTTGTTCATCCGGACAGGTGGCGAAAAACGGATATCGAATTTTCTCCTCTGGCAATTGGCCTATACCGAGTTATACTTTACAGATACTTACTGGCCTGATTTCGATGACAGCGAGCTGGAAAAGGCGATTGTTTCTTTCCAGACAAGAGAAAGACGATTCGGAAAAACAAGCGAACAACTGGTGATGTAAGGCGATGCTGAAAAAGCGCGTATATACGGCTGTCTTTCTTGCTGCCGTCCTGTTTCTGATTCTGTGGTCACGGAACGAGTGGTTGTTCAAGCTCTTTCTGCTGGTCTTTTTTTGTGCGGCATCATGGGAAAACGCCAGATTGTTCGGTAACCGCTATCCGGTCGCCATGGCCGTTGTTTCGGGTCTTGTGATTGCCGGATTGTCGCTATGGCTGACGGAGCAAATCTGTATCTGGTTTGCAATGGTGTCGGTCGTAATCTGGATACTTTGTCTCATACCGTCACTGTTTCGGGAGTTGCCTGAACGGGGCAGCATATCCGGACGTCTTTACCAGTTCCTTTACTGGTTCTCCATTCTGGGCAGTTTTCTTTCGGTTTATGTGTTATATAACCAGTCGGCATTGTTGCTTTTGTCGGTGTTGATGATCGTCTGGCTGGCTGATATCGGCGCCTATTTTGCGGGACGTGCTTTCGGAAAACACAAACTGGCACCATCCATTTCTCCCGGAAAGACATGGGAAGGCGTGATTGGCGGTGTCGCTGCTGTATTGCTGGTCGCGTTTTGTGTGATTTGTTTCTCACCATGGCAAACGACGCTGGCTGCGAAAATTCTCGAAAAATACGGCTGGGTCGCCATGATCTGCGGTCTGGTCGCGCTGGTTGCGCTGAGTATTTTGGGTGATCTGCTCGAATCCAAGTTGAAGCGCCGTGCCGGAATCAAGGACAGCAGCCAGTTGTTGCCGGGACATGGTGGGGTGCTGGATCGAATCGATTCGCTGATTCCTGTATTGCCGCTGGCGCTTTTATTGGGGATATGGTTATAGCATCATGGCATCGGATCGGCAACGTATCACCGTGTTGGGTTCCACTGGCTCTATCGGTGTATCCACACTGGATGTCCTGTCCCGGCATCGTGAACAATATACCGTTTATGCATTGACGGCCAACAGGCGTGTGGATGCGTTGTTTCGGCAATGCGAATGTTTCTTGCCGGAAGTCGCCGTGGTCGGCAATGCTGCCGATGCGGCGATCCTTGAACGGAACTTGCGTACGAAAGGTATTCGAACCGAGGTGGCCTACGGTGAAAAGGCATTGTGTGATGTCGCGGCGTCTCCCGGTTGCGATGCCGTCATGGCTGCGATTGTCGGTGCTGCAGGTCTGGCGCCTGCGCTGGCAGCTGCGCGTGCCGGCAAGAAAGTCATGCTTGCCAACAAGGAAGCGCTGGTCATGTCAGGACAGCTGTTCATCGATGCTGTTCTTGAAAGTGGTGCCACACTGTTGCCGATAGACAGTGAACACAATGCCATTTTTCAATGTCTGCCATCACGTTACAAACGCTCTCCCCATGAACACGGGGTATCCAAAATCGTGCTGACGGCGTCAGGTGGTCCTTTTTTGCACCGGCCGCTTGATACGCTCGACAGTGTGACGCCGGAGCAGGCAATCGCACATCCGCGCTGGATCATGGGGCGGAAAATATCGGTCGATTCGGCTACAATGATGAACAAGGGGCTGGAGGTCATCGAGGCGCACTGGTTGTTCGGTATTCCGCCTGGCAAGATCGACGTTGTGATTCATCCGCAAAGTGTGATTCATTCCATGGTGTCCTATGTGGACGGATCGGTCATCGCACAGCTGGGCAATCCGGATATGCGGATTCCGATCGCTCATGCGCTGGCTTATCCCGACAGAATGTTTTCCGGTGTGAAACCGCTTGATCTGGCACAAATCGGGACATTGCAGTTTGAATCACCTGATTTTGCGCGTTTTCCATGCCTGAAACTGGCGTATGATGCACTTAGATCCGGTGGTGCCACACCGGCGATCCTGAATGCAGCCAATGAAGTTGCCGTTCAGGCTTTTCTGGAGCAGCGTATCAGTTTCAGGCGTATTGATGATGTCGTTGCGCGTGTTCTGGACAAGGTGACAACGGAAAGTTCGATTACGGGAATCGACAGCGTGTTAATGCATGACCGCGCAGCCCGAACGGTCGCCACGAATCTGATTTTGCAATGATATTCATTCAAACATTACTGGCATTTGTCCTGGCCTTGTCGGTATTGATCGTGATTCATGAACTGGGTCATTACTGGATGGCGCGCCTGTGCAATGTGAAAGTTTTGCGATTTTCACTGGGAATGGGCAAGATTCTGTATAGTCGCCGTTTCGGGCCGGATCAGACCGAATGGGCCATTTCCCTGTTGCCGCTGGGCGGCTATGTCAAATTGCTGGATGCACGTGCCGATGATCTGGATGCCGTTCCGCCGGAAGACCGGAAGCGGGAGTTCACAAGCCAGAGTGTATGGCGGCGTATGGCCATCATCGCGGCCGGACCGCTGGCCAATTTCGTGTTGGCCGTTTTTGTCCTGACGGGACTATATATATACGGCATGCCGGAGCCGGTGGCGAGATTGAGGGAAGTGCCGGAAAATACTGTCGCCTACCAGGCCGGGTTACGTGGTGGCGAAACGATTGTGGCTATCGACGAGATACCGATCCACAATTGGCAGGAGGTGCGCTGGAAGTTGACCGAAGTCCTGATGGAAGAACGTCCGGCGGTTTCATTGACCTATCGGCGTCCGGGGCAGGCCGGACAGGAC
>CAKQQG010000019.1 GCA_934270705.1 uncultured Oxalobacter sp.
GGCGTTGAGCAGGAGCGAAATCACGCCCGCGCCGAAGAATCCGCCGACACTGTACATGCCGTGAAAGCCCGACATCATGCTCCGGTTGCGCTCTTTTTCGACGAGAATGGCCTGGATGTTCATGGCGACGTCCACGACACCGGACGATGCGCCGAACAGAAACAGGGCGATACCGAACAGCCAGGGTGACGAGACGCAGGCGAGCATGACGAGCGCCATCATAAAGAGCGTGGTGGAAACGACCAGTGTCCTGCGGCAACCGAAACGCCCTGTGAGCCAGCCCGCGAATGGCATCGACAACAGCGCGCCGGTACCGATCAGCAACAGCAGCATCCCCAGTACCGCTTCATCGACGGCCAGCCTTGCCTTGGCATAGGGCACCAGCATCGCCCATGCGGAAATCGCCAGCCCCAGCGCCAGAAAGACGAACCGCGTGGCATGTCCATGCCCGCGTGTGCCTTCGGCCTGTACCGGTGGTGTGGCGATCGTTGCCTGTTCAGGGTTCATTTGCCAGCCTCTTTTGCAGTTTTTCGACGATTCGTGCGTAAATCCGGTTGAATGTCGTGATTTCCTCGTGTGAAATATCCTCGATCACCGCCCGTTCATGTACGGCCAGTTTGTCAAGCACCGCCGTAATGGTTTCCCTGCCCTTTTCCGTCAGGTACAGCCGGATGCGCCGCCTGTCGCCCGGATGGGCTTCCCGCCGGATCAGGCCGTTTTTTTCCAGCTGGTCCAGCACGCTGGTCATGCTCTGGCGCGGAATCGCCAAACGGTCGGCCAGCATGGCGGGTTCGACAGGCGCCACCCGCAACAGGGTATCCAGCACGATCATCCACAAGTAGGAAATACCGTGCTTTTTGCACCATGTCGCATAGATGCGGTTTTCCTGCTGCATCAGCATGAAATGCCGATAAAAAATGTCGTCGGTTTCCATCGTGCGTCCTTGCCCCTGTTTTGAATCCGAATGGAGATTATCCGAAATCGGATTGAATGGCAAGCGCACAGGTTTCCCATACCGGACACTTTCTGTCCCATGCAGCATTGCAGCATGTAAAATCGAAAAAGTCATCCTGTCGATTTGTTTTGAATCAACGAGTTGTAAAATAAATTTCGTGTGATTTATCAGGAAATGCACGGATTGTGGCACAAGTATCGGCCGGATGCCGCAAACGGCCATATCGATACCGGACCTTCCGGAACGGCTTCAGGGCAGCGTTCGCCGTTTCCCGGGTACTTGCCGTGATGGTGCACGGGCAGCGATCCGCGATTGGCGTCCGGTTTCCGGCAGGATGACCGCCGCGACCGGTCTGGCGTCACGCCGGAAACCGGATGTCTTATACTGGATAAAACAAACGGCAGGTACTTCTCATCGAAGGGTTCGGGTCATGAAAAAAATCATTTGCGCTGCACTGCTTTTCGCTTCGGTTCCGGCTTTCGCCGGAGAGCTTTCGGACAAGGATGCACAAAACCTCATTGAGATCGTTCAGGAAATCAGGAGTTATTGCCGTGACTACAATCCTGACAATGGACGTTATATCTATCCTTGTTTATGCGGCATGAAACTGGAAGGGGATGAATGGGTCGATACTCACAAACCCACAGCAAACGACTATCTTGTAAAAATACTGCATCAGAACGGATGGTGCCACGGCAAAAAAGGACAAGCAGAATATCAAAAGACATGGCACAAATGCACAAACGATTCGGAAAGATGATCGCAGTCCCGATGGCATCCTGACATTTCCCGTCAGGACGCCGCCCCGGTTTTCCATAACTTTCCCGACGGTTTGCGTACTTCGTTCCGGATATTCGGCACCGTGCAAGGGGATATCGCCACTCCGGTATGGATACCGGCTTTCACGCCGTCCCCTTCTCACGCTACGCGATACGTGAAATCATGCGGTGGGACAGTTTTTTCGGGTATCCGCTCAAACAAGGCGTCTGTGTTCCTGCATGGTGCAGCGGTTTTCGACGACGGTCATGCCGGCTTCCGTGGCGATTTCCCGTGCCTGTTCACTGGTGATGCCGGATTGCATCCACAGGACTTTCGCGCCGATGGCGGCGGCGTCCCGTGCGATATCCGGTATGAATTCCGGGCGGCGGAAGCAATCGACCATATCGATCCGGATATCTTCCGGAATGGCTTTGAGCGACGGGTAGCAGGTTTCGCCAAGTCCCTGTTTCAGGGATGGATTGACCGGTATGACCCGGTATCCCGCTTCCTGCAAGTACCGGGCGACATAATGGCCTGCCCTGCCGGGATCGTCCGAATAGCCGACGACGGCGACGGTTTTCGTATCGAGCAGGATGTTCCGGATCGCGTCCGGATCGCGGACGGCGACGTTTTTTTCCGACATGCTTTTTCCTCTTTTCCATGCAGCGGCCAACGCCATGCCTTGCGACATGGCGAAGTACCCGCGAAAAACGTGGGAGCGACAGACCTGCGCCTATTTCAGAAACAGTTCCGTATATTGTTCCTTCATGCAGCGGTCGGACACGACTTTCAGATCGGCGCACGAACAGATTTCCGCCGCTTCGTCACATTCGATGCCCTTTTGCATCCACAGGACTTTCGCACCGATGGCGACGGCGTCGCGCGCGATTTCCGGCATGGCGTCCGGGCGGCGGAAACAGTCCACGATATCGACCGGGAACGGAATGTCCCTGAGGGACGCATAGGCTTTTTCGCCCAGTCCTTCGGTGATGTTCGGATTGACCGGTACGATCTGGTAGCCGTGTTCCTTGAGGAACTTCGGGACATAATGCGCGCCCTTTTCCTCGTTGGTGGAATAGCCGACGATGGCGACGACATGGTTGTTTTTCAGGATATCCCTGATGCCTTCCTCATCTTTGACGATCATGTTTTTTCTCCTGCTGGGTTAATCGGGACTTTCGATTGCCTGTTTCCGGGGTACGTTTTCGACAGACCAGTGTATTATCGCCCAGTTCCACAATTCTTTCAGGGAACGCCTGCCTTTTCCCGGATCGAGATTGAGAAAACGCATGGCGGCGACCAGCGGCGCGACCGGATCATCCGCTTTTACCGGCGCGGCACGTGTCTGTTTCGAGAGTTTCTCGCCTGCGGCGTTGACGGCCAGCGGCAAATGGGCATAGTGCGGCGGCGTTTCGTCGAGACAGTCGTACAGCCATATCTGGCGCGGTGTGGATGCGAGCAAGTCCGCTCCCCGCACGACGTGGTTTATCCCCTGTTCGATGTCGTCGGCGACGACGGCGAGCTGGTAGGCGAACAGGCCGTCGGCACGTCTGAGGACGAAATCGCCGACGTCTTGCGCCAGATTCTGGCGTTGCATCCCCTGCACCGCATCGTCAAAGACGATTTCACGATCCGGCACGACAATACGCCATGCGCGCGGCTGTCGTCCGGGCGGCAAGCCGTGGCGGCAGGTTCCCGGATAGATATGCGCCCCGTCGATTCCGATGGCGGAATCGGCGATTTCACGGCGCGAGCAGGCGCATCCATAGACCAGTCCCTTTCGCTTCAGGTACGAAAACGCCTTTTCGTAACACGCCGTGCGTTGCGACTGGTAAACGACGGGGGCATCCCATTCGAAGCCGAAAGCGGTGAGGGTTTCCAGAATGGATGCGGAAAATTCGGGATGGCAGCGCGTGGTGTCCACGTCTTCGATGCGCACGATCCATTCGCCGCCGTTGGCGCGTGCGTCAAGATAACTGCCGACGGCGGCGACGAGCGAACCGAAATGCAGCGCTCCGGTCGGCGATGGCGCGAACCGTCCGCGATAGGGCCGTTTTTCCAAATGCCGTTTCTCCTGTCCGGTTCCGGCTGGTCACGGGTGTCATGACGGAATCGTCTGCCGGAATGTCCCTGAAATGATATATTTGCCGTCATGCTTACGCTAGAATAGCAAACCGTTGTCTTTTTTGCCGTTTTTCCTGCCGCCATTATGCCATTTGCCCAGTTGAACGAAGCGGATTATCCAGCCCTTGAAAAGACCCTGACGGACAGTTCATGGATCGTCGCCTGTTTTTGCGCCCACTGGTGCGGCGCTTGCCGCGGCTGGCGGCCGGCTTTCGAAAAACTGGCGGGCAAGTATCCGGATATCGTTTTCCTGTGGATCGATATCGAGGATCATGCCGATTTGCTCGGCGATCTGGATATCGAGAATTTTCCGAGTCTGCTGATCCAGTACGGCGATATCGTGAATTTTTTCGGTTGCATCCATCCGGACGCCGGTGTGGCGGAGCGGCTTTTGAAAAGCCAGCTCGATACCGGTATCGATGAAATGCGGCGGCTGGCATCAAGCAACGAGGAGCATGCCTGCTGGCAAAAGGATGTCAATTTGCGCAAGCTGTTGCGTCAGGCAACCGGTTCCTGAGCTTCACGACGCCTGCGTCTAGGCGACACCGTCTTCCTTCGTTTCCGGTTCGGGTTCCTTGCGCCAGATACAGGTCGCCCCCTTGTTCCCTTTTTCGATGTCGTCGAGTACCGCTTCGTGAAGGGTCAGTTCCTCGTCTGTCGGGGCAAGTACCACGATTTTGCGCGACGCCAGCGCACGGCTTTTCGCCAGTTCTTCCTCGCTCTCCAGCGTCAGTTTCTCGATTTCCAGCGTTTCCTGTCCGCGTGTCATCGCCAGATAGACTTCGGCGAGCAGTTCCGCGTCCAGCAAGGCTCCGTGCAGCGTCCGGTGGGTATTGTCGATCTCGAAGCGTTCGCACAACGCATCCAGCGAATTGCGCCGCCCCGGAAACATGTCGCGTGCCTGAACCAGCGTGTCGGTGATACCCGTCGTGATTTCCTCGACAGGCGGCATGTCCAGCCGCGCCAGTTCGGCGTTCAGGAATCCCAGATCGAACGGTGCGTTGTGGATGATGAGTTCGGCATTGCGGATGTAATCGCAAAACGCTTGCGCGATGTCGGCGAATTTGGGCTTGTCGGAAAGAAATTCGGTCGTCAGTCCATGAATGGCGACGGCATCCGGATGCGAGTCGCGCTCCGGGTTGATGTACTGGTGGAAATGGTTTTTCGTGACATGGCGGCTCATGATTTCCACGCAGCCGATTTCGATGATCCGGTCGCCCTCGCTGGCGTAAAGACCGGTGGTTTCGGTATCCAGAACGATTTGCCTCATTCGCCGCGCTCCCCGTTTTGTCCGCCATTGCCGAGCCTGCGTGCGATGAACGCGCCGTCGTAACGTGCATCCAGCGGAATGCGCACGCGGTGACCGCTGCCCGGCGCGACCGAAATGGCCTGCCCTTCCTCGTCGGACATGTTCTCGAGCGAGACGACGGTGTTGCCGTCCGGATGGAAAATTTCCAGCGTGTCGCCGAGAGCGAAACGGTTTTTGACGAGAACGGTCGCCCAGCCGTCCCTGACGGATACGACGTCGCCGACATAGTGGCTGTTGTGCAGTTCGGACGCGCCGGTGATGTAGTTCTGGTATTCCTGCGTATGGTGGCGCTGGTAGAACCCGTCGGTATAGCCGCGGTTGGCCAGTCCCTGCAATGCCCCCAGCAGGCGCGTGTCGAATGGTCTGCCCGCCACGGCGTCGTCGATGGCCTGACGGTACGCCTGCGCGGTGCGCACGACAGAGTAGATGGATTTGGTGCGTCCCTCGATCTTGAGGGAATCGACGCCGATTTCGACCAGCCGCCCGACATGTTCGATGGCGCGCAAGTCTTTGGAGTTCATGATGTAGGTGCCGTGTTCGTCTTCCATGATGGGCATGAGCTGTCCTGCCCGCTTGCCTTCCTCGATGAGATAGACCCTGTCGGCGGCAGGATGGCGCGGCATGCCGCCCAGCGCGGCCGGTTCGGCCTCGCCGGACGCCATGAGTTTCGCCATGTCGATCGGCAGGATGTCGCCGGTTGCGTCCTCTTCGGCGTTGGCGATACGGTAGCGCCAGCGGCAGGAATTGGTGCATGTCCCCTGGTTGGAATCGCGGTGGTTGAAGTAGCCCGAGAGCAGGCAGCGCCCGGAATACGCCACGCACAGCGCGCCATGCACGAATACTTCCAGTTCCATGTCGGGACACTTCTGGCGGATTTCGGCGATTTCGTCCAGCGACAGTTCACGCGAGAGGATGACGCGTGTCAGTCCCATGCGTTCCCAGAATTTCACGTCCGCCCAGTTGATGGCGTTGGCCTGTACGGAAAGATGGATCGGCACATCCGGCCAGCGGTCGCGCACCAGCATGATCAGACCGGGGTCGGCCATGATCAGCGCGTCCGGTTTCATGTCGATGACCGGCTCCATGTCCGCCAGATAGGTCCTGAGTTTGGCGTTGTGCGCATAGATGTTGCTGGCGACATAGAATTTCCGGTTCCGGCGATGCGCTTCGTCGATCCCCGCTTTCAGCGCATCGAGCGTGTAAAACGCATTGTTTCTGGCCCTGAGACTGTACCGGGGCTGTCCGGCATAGACGGCATCTGCGCCGAAATCGAAGGCGGCGCGCATTTTTTCGACAGAACCTGCCGGCAGCAGAAGTTCGGGAGACTGTGACATGACAGAAGCTCGCTGGGTAAAAGCGCATTATAGCGAATGCACCGTGACACTTCATCACTGCGCCTGTTCTGGCGTATTCCGGCGGAAATGTGATATAACGGAAGACCGATACGTTTTTTTGCTGGAAACGCCCCGGAGATACCGGTGTTTCCGAATACCGAAAAACATGTGGTGAAACATATTTCGACTGACGAAAGGATGGATGATCATGGAAAATGCAAAACGCTGCCAGTCATGCGGCATGCCGATGTCGGATCGGGATATTGTTTACGGCAAGAACGCCAACGGCACGACCAATGCCTATTATTGCAGCTATTGCTACAATCACGGCAAATTCACGTCCGACATGACGATGGATCAGATGATCGAGCATTGCGCGCCGCATCTGGCTTCGCAGGAAGGCATCACCCGGGATGAGGCACGCCAGCTCATGAGAGCCTTTTTCCCGACGCTCAAACGCTGGAGCGACCACTGAAGATCATGCCGTTTGCGCTGTCGGACCGCTTCCCTCATCGTTGCCGGGCGGCGGGCCATAGCGGTTCATGCCGGGTTCGCTCTTGAAACAGAGCAAGACGAACAGTGCGACAAGGTTGACGACCGGAACGAACAGGGTGAGAAGATACCATCCGGATACGCCGATGTCGTGAAACCGGCGCACCGCCAGCGCCGCCATCACGATCATGGCGAGGATGTGGACGATCGCCACAAACAGGCTGCCGCCCAGCATTGCCGCGACCATTTCCGCCAGTATCGTGATCAGAACGAAATTCCACATTTCCCCGCGTGAGGAACGCCCGTCGTACCGGGTGTACCGTGAGCAGGTCGTGGCATAGCGGACAAACCATTTTTTCATGTCAGTCTCTTTTTGCAGTCGATCGGGAAAGTGTAACAAAATTCCCGTACGATGACAGTTTTCCCGTCGGGGATCGTTCTCCCCGCCTGTCCTTGCGGTTTCCGGAAAACGGTACCGCCTTCGCGTACCGTTTTCACCGAGCGCCGCATTGCGCAACCCTGTTTGATAAGTACCTGATTTTCAGGTACATTGATGCTGTCCATATCCATATGGAGCATGCCATGATGCTGACAAAAAACCGTTTTCTTGTCGCTGCGGTCGCACTGGCGGGTTTTGTGCTTGTCGCCCCCATGCAAGCGAATGCCCATGGCCGCGGTTATTACGACCATTGCGACGAGCAGGGCTATTGTGCCGCTGACCGGGCATACCGGTACAGCGATACCCGTACCGAAGCAAAACGTTCCGACCGGAACCGTGCACTGAACGAGACCGAACGGGAAGAACTGGAGCGTTACCGCCGGCAAGCCTACCGCAATGACGACCGCCCCGGTTACCGCAGAGGATGCCACCACGGTTGGTAAGGTATCGTATGTACGCCGCATTGCCGGCCGCCGTGTTTTTCATTTTCCCAGACGACGGCATGCATACCCGCCTTCGCGCATGCTTTCCGGTACGTTTGACCGTTTCACGCAAAGCGGGGTATCCTGCCATAACGATATGAAACCGGAGAATGCGATGAACCGTTTCAGTTGTTTTGCCGCCGCCCTCGCCACTTGCCTTTCCTGCCTGCTTGCCGGCACGGCGCATGCCGATTCCTATGAACACGAACATTACCGTCCGGACAAAAAGTATCATTACCAGAACATGCCTTCGCCGCAATACGATCTCGATCGTGAAAGCATGCATTTGCAGCGCAATCATGATCGTCTGGAACGGCAGCAGGATCAGCTCCGGCACCGGCAGGAACGCGCACACCGTGATTTCAGCCGTTCCCACGATTATATGCGCGGCAGCCGCAGGCGATAGTCGGGCGGTTTTCACGCCGCCGTCCGTTTCCGCAGGAGCGTTCGCCCGGTATTGCCGATACCGGGTCAAAACGGGTGCCGTTCGTCTTGTCTCCGGGTGGAGGCATCGCCGTTTTGGTTCCGGCCGTTTCGGCAGATCGCCACGGGTATTCTGCCGCGCTTGACAAACCGTACCGCCCGAGTGGTCGCCCGTTTCAGACAAAACAGCCGGATGGCGCGTGCCGTCCGGCTGTTTTGCCATGTATTCCGGATTGTCCGTCAGGGCGTGATGGCGATTTTCAGCACGCCGTCACGCGCGTTGGCGAACAAATCATAGGCTTGCTCGATCTGGTCGAGCCTGAAGCGGTGCGTGACGAGCGGTTTCAGATCGACACGTCCGCTGGCCACGACGTTGAGCAGACGGCGCATGCGCTCCTTGCCGCCCGGACACAGGGTGGTGACGATGGCCTGATCGGCCAGACCGGATGCGAACGCATCGCCCGGTACCGTCAGCTGGCCGGAATAGACACCGAGGCTGGAGAGCACGCCGCCGGGTTTGAGTACCCGCAGGCAACTTTCGAACGTCTGCTGGGTGCCGAGCGCTTCGATGGCGACATCCACGCCATGACCGTCGGTGATTTTCATGATTTCTTCGATGGGGTCTTTTTCCCGGAAATTGATGGTGATGTCCGCCCCCATCCGTCTCGAGATCGCCAGCCGTTCCGGAATGCCGTCCACGGCGATGATGCGTGTCGCGCCACGCAACCGCGCGCCCGCCGTCGCGCACAGACCGATCGGCCCCTGGGCGAATACCACGACCGTGTCGCCGATCTTGACGCGCCCGCTTTCCGCACCGGAAAAGCCGGTGCTCATGATGTCCGGACACATCAATACCTGTTCGTCGGTCAGATCGTCGGGAATCGGCTCCATGTTGGCCATCGCATCGGGTACCAGCAGATATTCCGCCTGGCAGCCGTCGATGGTATTGCCGAACCGCCAGCCGCCGATCGGTTTCCAGCCGTGTGCGCCGTGTCCGCCGCATTGCGAGGGATGGTTGTCCAGACAGGCATAGCACTGTCCGCAAGGGGTGATCGCGCCGACGATGACGCGCTGGCCGATACGGTAGCCGGTCACACCCACGCCGAGTTCCTCGATGACGCCGACGGGTTCATGGCCGATGGTGAGACCGGGTTTGACGGGATATTCCCCTTTCAGGATATGGATATCGGTACCGCAGATGGTGGTCGTCGTGATTCTGACCAGCGCCTCGCCGGGGCCGACTTTGGGAACGGGTTTTTCATCCAGAACGATCTGGCCGGGTTTGACGAATACTGCCGCTTTCATGGTACGCATAGGCTCATCTCCATACTGGTTTGGAACTGGGCGGAAAAAGCCTCTTTCCACCCGACTGGCAATACGGGTGTTACCGGTACCGGCCTGTCCGGTTCATGCCTTTGGCCGTGTCGGTACAGGTCGCTGGCATGCCGGTAGCTTCATGATTTTAGAGTACCCGCTGTCTCCGGTATTGTCCAGCGTCGATAAGGTATGCGGATGCGATTTCGAGACACAATGGCGTTTTTTCGTCCGGTGTTTGACACGACATAAGCGGGCGACGCCTGTTCGGACGCCCGAGCGCCGTCAGCCGTCCGGTTCAGAAAACGAGTGCCCTGCCCGCCCCCATCGGTCTGACGGCCTGTTCGCCCAGCGTCTCGCGGAAATAACGCAAGGTGTTTTCGCCGGTACAGTGACCGCAGCAAAAAAAGAAGCCGTCCGCCATGATCGCTTCCGTACAGGCGACGGCTTCAGCCAGCACCTTTTCCGGCGCGTTGACCAGATGCAGCCCGCCGATGACGCTCAGGAGCCTGTCTTGCGGAAACGCTTCGTGGATGGCGGCGATGATGTTGGTATAACCGGCATGGCCGCACCCGACGATGACGACCATGCCGCGCGGTGTGCGCACGACGAGCGAGGCATCGTCGATCAGCGGCACCGGACCTGTGCCGTCCTCATTGAAGAAATTGCCGGCGACCGGCGCGAAACTGCCGGGTTTTCTCGGAATGTCGGTGAAAAAAAAGAAGTCGTCGTCCAGACGGGTCATGCCGTTGACCGGATGAAATGACGGCGCGGCGTCTCGTCTTGCCAGATACGGCATGCCGGTAATCCGTACGGGTTGTCCCGGACGGACCTGATAGGACTTGTGCCAGATATAGGGATGTCCGTAAACCGGCGGTTTGCCTGCCAGACGCGAATAAAACGTCAGGCCGCCGGTATGATCGTCATGCCCGTGGGTGATGGCGATACCCGCCAGCCCGTCCAGACCGACGTCCAGCCTGCCCGCGTTTTCCTGATAGACGTTCGTCGTGCCGGTATCGACGAGCCAGCGCCGTCCGTTGGGAAGCGTCACGAGAATGGAGACACCATGCTCGGCCGTCAGGTCGTCCCGTGCGACGGTATCATCCGTCAATACGACGATTTCCGTTTTTCCCGTTTTTGCTGTTCGCTCCGTCATGATGGCGATCTCCTTTGAGGCGGTTCATGCAATCCGATATGCGGCATCATATCGGAGCGGACGCAAAAACGGCAAGAGCCGGATGCATCCGGTTCCAGCCGCCATGGCGATGAAAAAGCGTCGCTGGCCTGAATGCCGCCTATTTCATGCCATATGCCAGCGCCTGTATTTTTCCGAGCATGTCCGCCAGCGTCTGCGTGCGCCATGTCCCGACGGAATGCCCTTCCCCCTCGCCGATGACGGCTTGTGCCTGTCCACCGTGTTCGCGCCAGAGCCGTGCCATGCGCGGGGCCGTATCTTTCGGCAGGCGGATGTCGTCGCTTCCCTGAAAGAACAGGGCTTTCGGCAAATCCCGCCTTGCACCGCTTTCGAGCCATCGGGAAACCGACGCCGCTTCCATGGCGGGTATGCTCCCGAAAAAGGCATGGTGGCATGCCATGATGTCGGTCATGCCGTTTTCCTGCGCCATGCGGTAGCGTGCCACCGGATCGAGTACGCCCGAGCAGGTCACGACAAATGCCATGGCGGCGTCCGGTTCTTTTCCCTGCGGCATGCCGGCGGGCGTTTCGCCGCCGAATGGTGTCCTGCCCGGGCAAAGCGATGCAAGCAGCGCCAGATAACCGCCGCTTGAAATGCCGAGCGCACCGACGTTTCCGGCGTCAATGTCATATTGTGCGGCATGGGCCTTGAGCCAGCGTACGGCGCAGTGCACATCCTCGACCGCGGCGGGAGACGGATAGCGCGGCGCCAGACGGGTGTCGATCGCCATGACGACGATACCGGTGGCGGCGACCAGTTCGGCGAATCCGGATGTGGCGAAACGGTCGCCGGATACCCATGCGCCGCCATGCACGCATACCAGCGCGGGAAACGGTCCTTTTCCCGCCGGACGATATACCAGCGCCTTGCGCGTATCGGACACTGTCCGGCAATAGACGGTTTCGGTAACGGTCATGCCCGCCAGATCGGGCGGCCACTGAAAGGAAACGATTGGCATGGATGATTTTGCGTATGGAGAAAACCGGCATTATATCGCAGGCAAAGTGCCGGTTTTTCCGGCAAGGCACGCCGGACACGAAACCGGATACCCGAAACGGCACGGCGGACGGATCGCGTGCGGCACATGCGGATACGGGAAAAACGGCGTGCGGCGAAAGCCGCCGGGATAATGCCATGACATCATGTCCGGTACGCCGTCCCGCAAGGCAGGATACAGGCGGTATTTTCCGTGCAAACCGGAGCGTGATCCGATGGTGCCCGAGACCGGAATCGAACCGGTACGCCATTTCTGGCGAGAGATTTTAAGTCTTATATACCTCTTTAAAAATCAACAGTTTAGCGGTTTTTTGTTGTCAAAAATTGGAGCAAAAACTGACGTGTTGGCTACAAAATGACCACTATGTGTCCATGAATTTTGCAGCGTTTGTAAGGGCATCTACACCGGATTTCAAGAAATCCAGACCAACATGCACATACTGCTGAGACACCATTATTGATGAGTGTCCGGCCCACTTCTGGATGAATACAGCGCTCTTTCCGGCTTCACCAAGCCTCGTCAAGCATGTGTGTCTCAAAGCATGGATGACAAATCCGGGGTCATCTGACATTCTCATAGCGGCCCTCAGAGCTTCCCACTGCCTCCTCAGTAGGTACGCTGAGTAATCAAAAAATATCTTACCGTGTCCACGTCTCCGAATAGCAATCTCAAGTGCCCGTGGCGTGAGCGGCACAGTTCTACCTTTACCGCTCTTTGTCTCACCATCATGGAGACGGGCCATGCCCACTGTTTCCCCATCGACACGCATGATCTGGATGTCGTCCGAATGAATATTCAAGGACTCCGAACGCCTAAAGCCAGTATCAAGCGTAAACGCAATGTAGTCTTTGAGAGTCTCAAAGCCTAATTTGTCGCACACCCTGTACATTTGCTGCTCTTCTTTCGGGAGGAACACTCGTTTCCGGTTTTGTCCTTCCCGCTGCCTCGGCATCCGAAAAGTGTGCTGCAAAACACCGTCTTCCTCAGCCACCTTGAGCATCATGGACAGTGAAGACAGCTTCCGGTTTATCGTTGAACCAGAATTACCTTGCCGATACAGGGTTTCCACAAGGTCGTTAAGAACTTTTTGAGTTATGTTCAAAACTGAGTTATTCGGGCCAAGAATTTCAATGCAGCGGTATGCGTTAGCTGCCTGAACGCCAGAATCACTTGCCCATTTGATCTGCTTCGTGCGTTTCCACAGGTCAAGCAAAGTAACTTCGGAAACGACGGCCTTTTGTGTGATGACTGTGCTACCCACGATGTCGGCCAAGCGCTGCTTCGCTCTTACTGCTTCTTCTGCCGCCTCAACGGCTTTAGCCTCTTCCAGCGTCTTGCAGACTCGCCTGAATCGCTTGTCACGGCTACCAATGCTCACAAGATAGCCGCCGTTTTGTCGTTTTGTGATTGTCATTTCCCTGCAATCCTTTCTAAAAGTTCCCTTCCCTTGTCTGTAAGTTCCACCCGTGTGACCAATTCCCATGCAGGGTCGTCATACCGATGAACCAACCCGACACCGCTTGATTTCGACATCTTCGTTCCTTTGGACGACAGATTGATGGCGTGCCGACTCACAGAGACAGGGGGCAACCCTACTTTCTTTGCCAATTCCCTGATAGAGGCTCCCTCGTAAAGGGCCACGGTGAGGAATACCATCATTTCGTTTACATTGAATGATTTTTTGATGGCGCGAAACTCGGCCAGAGCTTTCACCATATCATCCACTTTCAGTCTTGATATTTTCTTGTCGTCCATGTCATCCCCCTAAACTTTTCCGAAGGATACGCTGAGACGGAACCATCGAAACTCGCTGTAACCGCTGCTCGTGTACAGTCGGGGACGTTTGTAACTATTCTCCCGAAGTTCGATGATGATTCCGTAGCCAAAGATTTGAATATACATGCAGCACCTCCGATTGTAAGATATTCTCGAAATTGACGTAACTGTGAATATATACAGTATAAGTTAGACCAAAGATGGTCTATCGTCAAGGCTTGATCGCTTCAATACAAGCGCATTGAAGATGTTTGAAAAGTCACGGTACCTTGCAATGCTTACTGTCACAGGACCATTCAGTGCCCCGCGAACGACACGGTAGCGGACACGGGCCATGCCCGATTCTTTTTGTTCTTTTTCCAGCAAACCCTGTGCGGCCCATGAAGACAGGATTGCAGACACCCCCTTCCGAGTGATTCCTGTGGCATTTGCAACCTGAAAAGACGTGAACCATTCCCGTTTGTCTTTGATTAGCTTCCTGATTACTTCGCTTTTATTCGTTTTCTGCATTTTTCACCTCACCATCATTGGAAAAAACTTTGTCATGCGGCCAGCTTTAGGTGGTACCCCCGTGATCTTTCCGGTAGCGTCAAACAGGATCACACCCAGACAGCCATTAAGTTCCGCACCAATACTTCCGGCACCGATAAGGCCACGGATACGGTTCTGGCTTGTTTTGTCCAGATCATCCCAATGGACAAGCACACCGGCCGTGCTTGCTTTTTGGTAGCGCGTGTTGAGATATGGCACCAGATCAACCCCAACGACATGCCGGATATACTCCAAAATCTTTGGGACATCGCGGGAAACGCTGAAGCGTTTGTGCGGAAATGATGCTTCGACCATGTTCATGCCTCCGAATGAAAAGCTGACTTTATGAACTCCGATAGCTCATCAGCGAACCGTGCGGCATCCTGTTCTGTGTCGAAATCCTCAACCCAATCCGAGACACAACAGCCATGATCGAAAAATTCGATATACACGCTCCAAAATTCCGCCTGTTCCGGCGTGCAATAGTCAATACCGCTTTCCTCGGTACATCTTCGCGGTTCATAAGACACCCTACCGGTCAACCGCCCGGCCATGCTATCTAATTGCCTGATAATTTCCTGTGGAATCATTTTTTCTCCAAGTAATTTCTGTTGTAGGCCTCAGCCATGCCTGTCAGTTTAAGGCTCAAAATTGAGCCTAAATCGCCAACAAAAAGACAAGACCAAGATATGATGACAGTGCCCCCAAAATAAGCAAGAGTGCTTCAAGCAGTATTTGCTTCATTGCATCCCCCTTAAACTGCAATACCGTTTTCAGTAAACAGGCATTCGTTACCTTGTATATGGTTCGCAATATAATCAGCGGATGTTAAATATTCATCTTCAGCCCTGAGCGAATCATATAAGGACACCGCTGCATCCTTTAGAAACTCTTTCAGAACGTGTTTAAAGTGCATGACATTAACTGCCAGTTCACCATTTTCATCATAAAGAGATTCTGGCGATACATCCCAAGATATTTGACGGTAGTTATTGGCTTCCAGTTCAAAAAACTCTACTTCCCGAAGATCATCATAATTATCAAGCCGGGATTCACCGCCAAAGAAATTTAACAGTGCATCCTGATACATCCGGGCTTTAATGGTGACATGATCGCTCTGCACGTAACCTAACTGCCACGAAATAGTTACATCCGAAAACCCGACAGATTCAAGATGTTCTTTTTCACAATCAACAACATCCTGTAAAGCGTCCTGTATGATGTTTTGAAGGCCTGAATCCGTGTACCGAAAATTGGTAATTACACGTTCCCGCACATGTTCTGCGAGTTCCGAAAGTGTATAAACTGTGATCTGTTTCGACATGGTTAACTCCACTATGTTGGTAGGTAAATATAAAGTGACTCACGAATCACCTTATATTTACGGCCGGAATGGTTACCGGCCACGAACGCTAATTGAACGGATATGTATAGGTTTTAGCCTGGACACGATACGGCATAATCAGGCCAGAAAAACCATTGACGGCAATATCAACAGGTGCAGGCCCGTCACCGTTAAAATGGATATATGGCTGAACCGTGCTTTTCCGTCCGTGGAACTCTTTTAGGCACTTTGCAAACAGCCCGATTAGTTCGGGGTTATACTGTGCCAGTTCTCCAGATACCGCTTCAGGACGCGGCCATAGCCGCCTGAAGTCGGGAAAATGCGGAAACTTTTTGTCTATATTGATAACTTCCGCCGTGATGTTCCCGTCTTGCAGTGTGGCTATGTCCTCAGATACTTCCAAAGTAATACAGGGACTCTTGAGGCCCTTAGCGATTGCATACGGTATCAATACGCGGCACTTGTCGGCATTACCGGCATTATCTGGATGATGAGGGCACCGGAAAAACCCGATAACCGTTCCCGTACTGGCGAATAATGATACTTGCTGACCGTCAACGATAACCGTTACACCCTGTAAAAACTCCCACGTTTCTTTAGGGTTCACGAAATGGGACAGTGCCTTGATTTCAACCGAATTTATTGTTACTTTCATTTTTTCTTTCTCCGTTTATTTTGGATTATCTTTAGGCCCGCGCTCAGGCGGGCCGTAGTGTTGTTTAATCAGCTAGCCACGTCACTGTTAAATCAATGCAGTCACACGGCAGGCCGAATGCAGGATAGGACGTAAAATAGCGGTTTTCGCCATAGTCAAAACAAGGCGAATATGGCGACCCATCGCACTCTAAAGAATCCCTCCACGCATCTATATTCCGCACATCTTCTTCAGACAGTCCGCTATCGTCACCATATTCGAGATAACAGACCGCATATTCTGGAAGCTGATAGAGTCCTTGTTTTACGATACGCATAACACCTCCATTAAAGCGCAGCTGCATTACGGATAACATACCGCCCATATTCGACCCAGTAGCCACCGCATACGCAATCGCGCGCATATGCGTCATAGTCAATATATCTAGTCAGGTGGTCGGGAATATCCAGTGCTTCCGGCATTTCTTGCTCAGCACATTCACGTAACGTACCCTCGAAAATAATCACGTCATCATATTTGCGCATAACGGTTTCAAGATCAGCGCGGTTATATTCGGCCAGATATTGCACCGCGACCACTTCCAGATCAGACAGGCCCCCCATGAAGTCTAAAAACTCCGCCAAATTGGACCCGTCGATATTCAGCGCGTAGAAAATTTCGCTGTATTCGTAGTCGATACAGTCGATGCTGTATTCTTCAAAATCAGCGGTTTCCAGTTTTTCTTCCAGTTCTTCGGCAGTGTTGAAGTAAAACCCGTGGTACCCGTAACCGTAAGGGTTAGCATAAAATTTTGACATGTTCGCACCTCTAAGCATCGCTCATATTTGAGCGTTATGTTCCGATAAAAGCGGGCACTGCGCCCGCGTGTGTGTCTTGTTGATTACTGGAGCAGGCCGGTTACGTCCGCCAGAGCGTAGGCCTGATAACATGTCAGTTCTGCCATACCGGATTCACCTGCCTTCATGTCTGCCTCTTCGGCAGTCTGAGCAAACACCGACACTTGACAAGCGTAACTTCCAGCCTGCCGCAAGGGCGGTATTGATGGCGCAAGTGTAATCGATCGGGGTTTTATAGTAGGTAGGTTGTTTCATTTCACGCTTTCTTGTGTGTGTGTGGGTGCTCCGGGTGCCACAAATCGGCGTTAGACGATCAGGCCTATTTCCGGTTAGGGTGTTGTATTAGCCTACACCCGAAGCATTGCTATATTTTCCAGCAAACACAAATAACACAATTTCGGTTACATGTGCCTACCGCTAACGCATGAGTTTGTGGACTCAATGATGCTAATAATACGCTGTTTTTGTTTGTTGTAATTGACCTAGGTCAAGATTTTGTAAAATTTATCGTTTATGAAACATGTCCATATCGCGCATTTTTTCCAGCTCTCTACGCTCTATTTCACTTAACAAGCCTTTACTTTCTCTTATTTCGTATTCATGCTTGCGTAACTGGAGAGATTTTTTTAGATACTCAGTAATCTTGATATTCTTAGACAATAAGTTATTTATTAGTGCTGCATATGCGTCCGTATGTTCTTGTGACATTTTAATCATATCACCCTGAGACATAAGCCGAAAAAGATTTCCCATGTATTTACTACACTCAACATCATTAAATTTTCTACCAAGATTTTTTACTTCAGTATCTGTTAAATATCTATCTAAATCTTTACCAGTATGCAAAATTTGTTTTCGTAATTCTATTTCAAAAGTGGGGTATTTTTCAACGCAAGAGGCATAGTTTTTCAACGTCTCTTTTAATTCGTCGTTTGGCGCACTTGTGATCATCATTTTTATATCAAGAAGTGCTCTTTTTGAATACTTTTTCCCTGCTTCAATAGACTTGCGCAAGTCTTCTCTATCTTGAATAGATAAATCCCTTACCCATTGTTCTTGATTTCTTTGTACAGTAATCGCGTTTGATTCGAGGGTTTTAGAAATATATTCATCTATTCTTATCTTTCCAAGCAAAAGAGCCGAAATAGAATCGTTTACCACTTTTAGATTTCTTTCTACATTTTTTCTTGTATCTTTACTTCCAGTTACTTCTGATAGATATAGAAATTCTTTTTCGCATGATGTCTCATAAAATTTACCACTTAAAGCCGCTTTTTCTCTGTCTGTTAAATATCTATTTGTATCTTTTCCTGTAATAAGAATCTGCTCTCTTAAAGATATTTCAAATGATGGATATTTTGTACTGCAAATATATGCATTTTTATATGCGCTCTTAATTACAGGATCGTTGATTAGCTCTGACGCTGCTTTTAAATTATCCCGTTTCTGTTTATATACACGCTTATTTACATCTAATGTCCCGTGCAGATACGCTTTTTCCTGCTCTGTCAGGTTGCGAACATATTCAGTGTTTGCTGTCTGCTTTACAGGCTCTTCCGGCGGCTCACTGCCTATCTCGCAAGCACATAGAAATAGCGGAAGTACCGTACTGGCGAAAATAGTCTTTTTCACAATGTGTCCGGTATATTATCCTTTTGAAAGAACATTTTTCTTTTAATTTCTTCAAAGTCAGTCCATCCTTTTTCTTCGCCGGACTTTTTTCCTTTTTCCAGTTCCACTAAAAGAGTCAGGATTGTATTTGTTTGTTCACTTCTTTTTGGCATTACGCTACCTTTTCCGCCGCTTCCCGCTCTTTTCTTTCTTCCAGCATTTCAAACATGATCGCTTTTGCTTCAGCATCCGCGAAACGCTGCAATACATCACGCATCAGTACCTTGTAGTTTGTCAGGCCTCTATAACTGGCGATACCGGAAAGTGTCTTGATTAACTCCTTGTCCATCTTTATCGACACTTTTTCAAGACCTAATGCATCATCAACGGCTTTAGCTTCTTCTTGTCCTACACGTTCGGCATGTTCTGCATCTTGACCGTATTTTCCGTTTTCCCAGTCTTCGCAGGTATCTATGATTTCTTCTTTTATCATTTTTGGTTCCATATATCTAATTCATCCTCGTTCGGAGCATATGCAGTCTTGATATGGATTCCATCCAGTTTGCGGATAAACACCACTTTTAACATCCTGCATCTGTTTGTTTCCGCAATGATCCATTGTGTCGGAGGGATAGTCCTATGTTGCAATCGGTCATCAATTAACGGCTCATCTTCCACGTTTACAAGACATTGCATGACTTCTTCAGGTGTTACGTTGTGTTTGTCTTTGAGCTTATCTGCAATTTTCGGGGATATGATGATCTTCATCGGCAGGCTTTCTGTTGTTTGTCACTTCCATCATCCGGTAGTTACCCTGCAAAGTCAATCATTTTGAGCTGTAAAACTAGGGTACACCAAAACCGCGTTAAATGGCCTTATGAGCGCTTCAATTTGTTCTGGGTACCACCCTACCAGTACACAAGGGAAAATCGCTTGTGAGGCTTTCTGACGCTTTCTGTGGGCTTTTGGGGTCTTTGAGTGTCTTTGATTCCTTCGGCACTGATTACATATACACACATTTTAACACTATACAAAAAGATATTATATAAAAAAGTATAATGTTCAAAAAGATTGATAAAATGCAACAGTACAGGATATATAATCTCTTTCAATATCTTTATAAATCAATAACTTATCAATCAATAGAGACACACAATAGCCGCAAAGACCCTCTCTGTTCCCCTCCCCCCTCTGATAGTATGCCCCCACGGGGGAAGCCGCGCCTGCGAGTCATCGAGATGCCCTCTCAAATTTTTAAAGTAAAACTTTTGGGGACATATTGATTTAACTGAAAAATAAGACAACCCCTCCATATTCGCGTCATTTGCCGATCGACGGATCACAAAGCTAAGCGGGAGGGGTGTAATTCATTTTGAGCAGCAAAAAAGATTCCCCTTCCGTTGCCCTCAAGAGAAACTTCCAGTCCTTTTCCTGCACAGCTATAATAATTCCCAGCGCTGATGTCCATATTGGAAGTGTTTTCAGTAAAGGTGTTTCCTGTCGGGTCACATCCGTCAGGAACAGTTAGCAATCCTTGTTATTGCGGAACGGTGGTGGAGACGGTTAATAGCCGCCTAAGCCATGACCTTGAAAACTAACCAAATGGAGGAGCTATACAGTTTTTAAATTGAATATCTCACACAGCGTACAACGGGGTATTCTGTTCGCTGTCAAAGGTTTGTACTATACCCTACAAACCCTTTACACGCTGATTCAGATATTTTACAGCGTTGGGTAAAGGGGGTGAGAGACCACCCCTTTTATTTTAGCTGGAAGCTGGACTGGAAGTTTCTCTTGAAGACAACGTGAGGGAATCCATCTTGTGCAGTAAAGTACAACATCCTTTCTGTTATTACTTCAAGTTATCTTAAAGTTCTATCTTTACCATATATGACAGCCACATAGGAAACTTTGATTCCCCCCTTACCCCCCATGAGTTAGGTGGTAAGAGGCAGTTTCCCATGACAGCTATCACATATTTCATACATGACGAGCACACATGAGGCTTTGACCGGTCTTACTCTTTCGATGCCGGAACCCTGCCCTCACGGCAGAGCCATCCCCCAATATAAAGCATTATTTATATCTATGGTGCAACATTAGAATAACTTGTTGATTTTACTACGTTTTATTTTTGCTCATTTTGTGTCATTTTGCGTAGTCCAGCCAGTTATCCGTCTGTCCACGAAGACTTGAACAAGCGTCAAGAAAACTGCTGATTTTATCATTTATCCGTTGTTCCCTGATCTTGTCCACCATCTTGTCGTTGTCAACGTCCATCTGTTCTTTCCAGTAATCCACTGCCATTGCCAGGGCATCGAGACGGTCGTCATGTTGTAATGCGCCACGGTCACGAGTAAGGCGTGTCATCTGATAGAACAGGGACTTCTGCACATCCTTGACGGTTTGGGCATCATGCTCAATGACCCGCTTGTCAACGATCAACCTGTGTGCACTCATGACAGGCTCTAGCGTCTCGATTATTCGCAGCTCTTTCTGCTTGTTGCTGCGTACCTCCTCAACCATAACCGGATAAATCCGACTCAATACTGGCTTGAGGAGCTGGGTAAACATCCCGTCTCCGAAGTTTGACTCAACACGAATCATGTTGACTCTCTGGGACTTTGCAATCTTTGCGAGTTCTTCCAGTGTCCGAGTATCATACCCGCCCTGTATTCCGCCTGCCGCTGTGACGAACAGGTTTCCAGCAAGCATTTTCACGATAGCATACCCTGTTTCGTCAGCACCACGTCCTGAGGGGTCGATTGCCATCACAGACCCAGTGAACTCTTCCAACTCATTTGACACCCACATCGGAAGGTAATATTTATCTCCAGACAGCGCATATGTCTGCACGTCATTGATTACCCTGTCAGGTGATGGTGCCCAGATGACCTTTATGGGTGCCATGATCGGGTTCAAGTTCATAACAACCAGATCGGCCACTTTGAGCGGATACCGGTCAAGGTCTGACAAGCTGGTATTCAGCATGAACTGGAGGCTGTATGTCGCTGCTCCGATAGAGCGCTTACGTTTCGCCAGTTCCTCTTTGTCAAATCTAAGTGGTTCTGTGGGTTCTCCGGCAAGGGTATTGTCCTGCGCCAATGTGCGAGAAATTTTTGGTGCCAGAGCCCCCTTGTAGCTGTCAAAGTCTTTTATGGCAGGATATTCGGCAGGCCAGATACGAACGTCATAGCCTTTCTCAGGAAGCGAATTGTACAAAGACATCTCGCATTGTGGTGTCCCCAGGAAGATGATCTTGCCGCCTGGCTTGATGACAGACTCAAATTCCTTGATGGCTTCTGCAATCTTGTCACGCATACTCTGTGTCGCAGAGTTATTCGGAACCTCAATGTCATCGGCAATGATGATGTCTGCACGTGAGCCGGTAATTTGCCCAAAGATACCTACCGATTTCACCGAGGGTGAATGGTCCGGCAGTGCACCGCCCACATCAAAACTGACCGCTGAATCTCTTTGTCCTGGCCGAGACTTCAGCGATGTCAAAATAGGCATCTCGTTAATAAGGCGCTTGATAAAGGATGAGAAACCATCAGCCCTGTCTTTCGCAGCACTGACAATCATGATTTTTAATTGGGGGTTGTAGAGAAGTGAGTAACAAGTAAGGCAGCATGTCAGAAATGATTTTCCGACACCACGGAATGCCTCAATCAATACTCGTTCTGAGGGGGATTGTAGGTAGGATGCAATATCATATTGCAATGGTGTTGGGTCAGGTAAGTTGAGATGCTTCCAGACAAGGTAAACGAATTGTCGGAAGTCTAATTGTTTGTCTTTCGTGAATACCTCCTGTAATTGAATATAAGGCTTTCTGAGCGGATTTTTAAACCTTTCGGTAGGAATTAATCGTCCAGATCAAAAACCGCTCAGAAGCCGTTTTAAAGCGTTTTAGTGCATTTGGTCACTGTACAGGATTTCCATCAGCATCAAATGTCGGCATATTCTTAACCAGATCGAACATCGGAGATTCAGGTGTCATTATTGCCTCGATGTTGTTGTCTTTCAGAAATTGCCGGATAACGTTCAGTTCTGCGGCTTTAAGACCTCCCTTTTTCAACATCTCTCGGAATGTCTCAGCCAGTTCCCTGTGCAGTTCTCCCAGCTCTTTTTCAGTTGCCTTTTCTGTTATTTGATTCTCCTGATTTCATCATATGTATTGACGACACCTTGCTTTCTGATTGCACAGTCTGTGTATTGTTCAATAAGCGTTAATGACCATTCTGTCATATCATCGACCGTTGCATTCTCTTTTATCTCAGGGATTTTCTGGCAAGGCTCTCTCAGTTCCGGACTAATGGATGGAAGTGTTTGCCCTGTGGATGCTTCCCTGAATAATGAGCAGCCTGTCAACAGGGATACGCTCATTGCCAGGATCAGGATTATTTGCTTTAGTTTCTTCAAACTGCTTCTTCACCTCTGTCTGACTACTTTTATATTCTTTCAGCTTTTTATGACTCTCAGCGGAAATCCTGTTTGATACTTCAACACGCTCTTGAAGTTGCCTTATTTGCTCCCTTGTAGCCACAACTTCAGAACGCATCTGTATCAGCAGAAAACCCGCCAAAGTGATAAAAGCAATATCCAGAATAATAGAAATTATTTTAGACATTTATGTGTTGTATTCTCCTTTGGAGCACATTAAGTAAGCCTTTTCTCTCCGCTTTATCAGTCCTGTGCAGTTGTTCTTTGGGTCCCTGCACGAAACCAACTCTTTCCCTTTATGCATCTTGTCGAACGACAGGATGGTTTTACAGGCTTCTTCGTATTGCCCTGCCCTGAGTTTCTTCGGGATGGATGATCGGCAGACACTACCCGCTCCGACGTTGTATGCAAGATCAAGGTAAGCGTCATATTCGTGCTGATATAGTGGTATATCGCCGATGCACTTCTTTAGACCCTGTTCATGTTTGTCCAGGCTTTTGCCCAACTGAATCAGTGCTCTCTCCGGTGTGGTCTTCGAGTTTTTTGTGACCCCCTGTGTTTCCCCATAGCCCACCGTCCAGATACCGCCAGAATCTTTATAAGCGTTCTGTCGGTATCCTTCATGGTTCGCTGTGCTAATGAGTAATGCAGCAGAGGCAGAGAGAGCTAGAGCTATGACTCTAGTTTTCATCCTGCCTGCCTTTCCGCCGTTTGGACAGATAGAGGTGTTTGCGAATCGCAAGGGCAATCTGGATGATGAGGTAAATCACGGTGAGGATGTACACCCAATCAACCAGGCCAATCCCTAAAAGGGTGAGTGTTGATACTGCCAAAGCTGGCGATGTCTTTGCGACATCCAGCAGTTCATCTTTCAGATGTTCCACCAATTACCTCAGCTCTGGGGGCAAATGTCTGCGTTCCAGCTCAGACTCGTAGGAGGTCTTGCAGTGGTCTTTCTGCCATCGGAAGATAAAATCAATGGTTTCTCTAAGCCAGCTCCAAGCCGTGCTTTTGGTTCGCATTCTCCATGCCCGGCTGGAAATCGTCTCGTCCGCCCAGCCGCCGCAAACCGTGTTGACGAGCTGATCAAGCGCGATCGGGATCTGTTCAAGACGCTTCGGCATTTTCCGCTCCCGTTTCGTTTGCTTTTGCCGCCTTGAGCGTGTTCGCCAGTGCCGCGATGGCGTCTGCCGATATGCCGATCGCTTCCAGTTCTTTTTC
>CAKQQG010000020.1 GCA_934270705.1 uncultured Oxalobacter sp.
GTCCTGAAACCGTGGCGCAGACGCTTCATCGAAAACAACAACAAGGAAATCGAAGCTCAGGAAGCAGCAGCTGCCGCAGCAGCCAAGTAATCCTCAGTCGGAGACGGGAAAACACTTTCCCGCTCCGAAAATTCTCCAAACGGCAATACACATGTATTGCCGTTTTTTTTCGCCATCATCTCACGCCGCCAAACCGGTGCCGCCCTGCCCCTGAAATTTCCCCCCCCTGAAATTCCTCAAAAAAACGGATATCGTCCCACCGGAAATCCAAAACATATGTTAAAATATCAATTATGCATATAGATACATATTGCATCCTATCGAAAACAGAGACTCCCCGATACAGGCATCGCTCCATCATCTGGACAAGCTGACCCGTCTGGTCGCAACCTGCTTCCGGTAATCCACAAGAAACGCAACAGGAATATGACAGCATTATCCAGCCGTCGTAACGGGTTATACCGCATGGATGACCCACACGATCACGACTATTTCCATTTTCTGGCCGATTTGACCGACGCCGTGATGGCAGTTCGTGATATTCCGCATCTGGCCAGCGAAACAGCCGAGTACCTGCACGCTTTTTTCGGACTGGATTACATCAGCATCGAGATATACGATCCGGAGGCGTTCCGGCTCGACACCCAGTCCATCACCTATGACCGGCAGAACCACCGTTCATACAGCAACATCAGCAAATCCCTGCACACATCCACGCTGGGAAAAGCTTTGCAAAACCACGAAACCATCCTGTTCAACCGTCAGGCCATGGTCGAGAACACCGGCAAATACCCCTTCATAGACGCCCTGCTCCAGCAAGGCCTTCAGGTATTGCTCCACATACCGCTGATCGCAAACGGCATACTGCTCGGTTCCCTGGCGATCGGCAGTTTCCGGCACTCCCGCTTTTCGCCGGACATCATGGAACTGCTCTCGCGTGTGGCATTGCGCCTCTCCAGCGCGCTGGACGTCATCCAGACCCGCAGGGACCATGATTTTCACGGACACGGCATCGCACTGACGGACGAAAGCGTCATCACCGGAAACGGCCAGTCCAACGCCCTGCATGACGTGATCGGCGACAGTCCCGCGATCCACGACATCCTCAAACAGATCGAAATCGTCGCATCCAGCAACGCGACTGTCCTGCTTCAGGGAGAAACCGGCACCGGCAAGGGACTTGTCGCCCAGACGATCCACAATATATCCGATCGTCGTGACCATGAAATGATCAAGATGAACTGCACCGCCATTCCGTCCGAACTGATGGAAAGCGAACTGTTCGGACACGAAAAAGGCGCGTTCACCGGCGCGATGAACCGGCGCATCGGGCATTTCGAACTGGCGGACAAAAGCACCCTGTTCCTCGATGAAATCGGCGACATGCCCATCGATCTGCAACCGAAACTGTTAAGCGTCCTTCAGGAACACCAGATCCGCCGACTGGGCAGCACCGGCGTCATTCCCGTCGATGTCCGCTGCATCGCCGCCACGAACTGCAACCTCGCCCGCAAAGTCGAGGACAAGACCTTCCGCAGCGACCTTTTTTACCGGCTCAACGTCTTTCCGATCACGATACCGCCGCTTCGGGAACGCGCCGGAGACATCCCGCTTCTGGCAAAATTCTTTGTCCGGAAATACGCCACCCAGATGAAACGGCACATCACCACGATTCCCCGCGAAACGCTGGCCATGATGACCCGCCTGCCCTGGCACGGCAATATCCGCGAACTCGAAAATGTCATGGAACGCGCCGTCATCCTGACCGGAGACAGCCCGGTACTGAACCTCACGCCCGAGACGCTGCTCAACTTCACCACCGAATCCATGCCATCGGCGATCTGCGTGACCGAACCGCCCGCAACGGCGACCCCATCCGTACCGGCACTCTCCGCCGCACCGATCCCGCCGACAGACCGCGAAGCCATCGTCACCGCACTTCGCGCCACCGGCGGCCAGATCGGCGGCAAATCCGGCGCCGCCGCCATGCTCGGACTCAAACGCACCACCTTGCTCGCACGGATCAAAAAACTCGGTATCGACGCCGATGCATTCCGCGAAAAACCCGAAACCGCGTCCGGCAACGACTGAAACGACAACCAACCGCCACCGCAAGGCCAGCCCCGTACCACAGGCAGCCGGCACCCTGCGTATGGCAAGCGACACACTCTGTCACGCGCCCCCCACTTTCCCTTATACTGACGGTATCGCCATCCGGAAAAGAAGGAAACAGAATGAGCCGCACCATCCGCGTCATGGAAAACCGTGAACTGGAAAAAGGTTTCGATACCCGTGCTGCCATCGCCGAAGCCTCCCGCTGCCTGCTCTGCCACGACGCACCATGCAGCCGCGCCTGTCCCGCCGGTACCGACCCCGCCCGATTCATCCGTTCCCTGCGTCTGGGAAACGTCAGGGGCGCCGCCGAAACCATCCGGGAAAACAACCCGTTAGGCGCAAGCTGCTCACGCATCTGCCCCGCCAACGAACTGTGCGAAGGCGCCTGCATCCGCAGCCGGCTCGACGAACCCGTCAGAATCGCCAAACTCCAGCGTTACATCACCGATGAAGAACGGCGGCTGGACATGCGCATTCTGACAAAAGCCGACGCCAACGGAAAAAAAGTCGCCTGCATCGGCGCAGGCCCTGCCTCGCTGGCCTGCGCCGTCACCCTGGCACGCGAAGGCTGCCACATCGACATCATGGAAGCCGCCGAATATCCGGGCGGCATGCTCTCGCTGGGCATCCCCCCCTTCCGGCTCCCGCAGGAAATCGTCGATTTCGACCTCTCACG
Source organism: uncultured Oxalobacter sp. (assembly GCA_934270705.1). Lineage (GTDB taxonomy): Bacteria > Pseudomonadota > Gammaproteobacteria > Burkholderiales > Burkholderiaceae_D > Oxalobacter. The sequence continues at coordinate 2,792 of CAKQQG010000020.1, forward strand.
GCTGGACGACCTCGACATCACCTTTTTTTGCGACACCCCACTCACCGCCCACGACATCGACAACCTGCTGGCGCGATACGACGCCGTCTTCGTCGGTACCGGCCTGTGGAAACCCAAAACGCTCGACTTGCCCGGCAAGGAACTCGACGGCGTTTTCCATGCGCTGGACTGGCTCAAAACCGCACGGCTCGAAAAACCCTCGGAAGCCGGCAACCGGATCGTCATCATCGGAGACGGCGATGTCGCCATGGACTGCGCCACCACCGCCGCCGCACGGCTGGCGGCCAACGTCAAACTCGTCTATTGCCGCCCCATCGCCTTCGCATCGGCCAACATGGCCGAGACGTTGTTGGCCGTCAAGATGGGCATCCCCGTACTGACCGAATTTTTCCCCAGTGCCATCCATGGCGAAAACGGCAAAGTCACCGCCATCGACTTCACCGGAGCGGACGGCATCTCGCACATGACACTGGCCGCCGACAAAATCATCCTGGCAGTCGGACAGGAACAACACCCGGACATCGCCAGCCTGCCCGTCCACCCGCGCCTGTTCGCGGGCGGCGACAGGACCAACGGCGGCGCCACCGTCGTCGCCGCCATCGCATCCGGCAAACGCGCCGCCGCCGCCATACTGGACGCCATCGGCAAACCATCCGTACCGGAAACCCGACCTTGAGGAGACAAACACCATGGCGCTGAAAAAAGACCTCTCCATCGACTTTCTGGGCGTACACTGCGAAAACCCGTTCTTTTTGTCCTCGTCCCCCGTATCCAGCGACTACGAAATGGTCGCCCGCGCATTCGAAGCCGGCTGGGGCGGCGTCGCCTACAAGACGCTCGGCATCTTCATCCCCGACGAATGCTCCCCGCGATTCGACACGACAGGCATGCCGGGCGGCCCATGGACCGGCTTCAAGAACATGGAAATGATCTCCGACAAGCCGCTGGAGACCAACCTCGCCAGCATACGCCGCCTCAAACGCGAATACCCCGGAAAAGTCATCATCGCATCCATCATGGGCAGCGACGAAGACGAATGGAAGACACTGGCGGAAAAAGTGACCGACGCAGGCGCGGACATGATCGAATGCAACTTCTCATGCCCGCAAATGACATCCTCTGCCATGGGCTCCGACGTCGGCCAGAGTCCCGAACTCGTCGCACGCTATACCAAAGCCGTATGCAGTGCCACCCGCCTGCCCGTACTGGCGAAAATGACCCCCAACATCGGCCACATGGAAGAACCCGCCATCGCCGCCGTCAACGCCGGTGCACGCGGCATCGCCGCCATCAACACCGTCAAGGCCATCACGCACATCGACACGCATCACATGACCGCCATGCCCGTCGTCAACGGCAAATCCTCCATCTCCGGCTACTCGGGCCCCGCCATCAAGCCCATCGCCCTGCGCTTCATCACCCAGATGAAACAGCACCCGCAACTGGCGCGCATCCCCGTCTCCGGCATCGGCGGCATCGTCACCTGGCGCGACGCACTCGAATTTCTGCTCGTGGGATCATCCACCGTCCAGATCACCACCGCCGTCATGGAATACGGCTACCGCATCATCGACGACCTGACAAGCGGCCTGTCGCACTACATGGCGGAAAACGGCATCGAACGGCTCTCCGCCCTCGTCGGCAAGGCGCTGCCCAACATCGTACCGGCAGACGACATCGACCGCGACTTCATGCTCATCCCCAAAATCGACGCCGCCCGCTGCATCGGCTGCGGACGCTGCTACGTCTCCTGCCAGGACGGCGGGCACCAGGCCATCGACTGGGACGACTACACGCGCACCCCGACCATCGACGACGAACGCTGCGTCGGCTGCCACCTCTGCCTGAACGTCTGCCCCGTCGCCGACTGCATCCGTCCGGATCAGGCCGTATTCAAGGAAAACCGTCAGGCACACCCCCTGCTCATCAAACAACACTATCGCTAAACCACCGGAACCATCCGAACACACACTCGACAGGACAGCCATCATGGGAAAAATGACCATCTCCAGCTTCTTCAAGGCCTACCGCAGCCACCTCTGGGGAAAAGAACGGAAGAAAAAATACTACTGGGGCTTCCTCGGCGACATCCTCGGCGAACTCATCCTGCCGACAGACGAGGAAATCATCGAATTCGCCAAACGCGACTTTTCCGAAACCGTCGCCCTGCGCTACTTCCTGCAACCCTGGATCATGCCCGACTTCTACCTCTACACCGAAGAAAGCCGGCTGCGCATCCGCGACACCCTCTCATGGTACCTGTACCAGCCCGAAAGCGAACTCGACAGCATCATCAACGCCTTTCAGGTCCCCATCCCCATCGTCTCGTCCAAACAGTTCTATACCGTCATCTGGCAGGAATTTTTCCAGTCCAACTTCCCCGACCCCATCAACCCGGACGAATACGAAGAAGACACCAGCCCGGAATTCATCAACTCCCTGTACAAACACGCCGAACGCCCCGACTGGTCCGACACATCCTACTACGCCAGCCCGGAACGCATCGGCACCGTCCGCACCGACCTGCTCGAATGGTACTCGCCCGAACGCAAACTCGACGAACTCAAACGCTGGGCCACCACCGGCATCCGCCCCAACAACATCCGCGGTCTCATGTCGGACGCCACCAAATGGCTCAGCTACGACGACATGTACTACGGCAACGATCTGGCCAAACGCCAGTTCCAGCAACTTCAGGAAAACGGCCTGTACGTCGATCGCCTGACCCTGACCTTCGACAACGATATCGGCATCGGCTTCTTCAAGGGAACCACCATCCCCACCAAAACCCGCCGCGCCCGATTCCTGTTCGACAAACTCGGCAACCTGCTGGCGAACTACCCCATCCTCAAATAACCCCCGCACGCCGCCGCAGCCACACCGCGGCGGCGCAAATACCCGTCCGATGCGACCATGCCCGGCATCATCCGAAACACACTGGCACGCCTGATCCAATGGCTCGACATCCCGCCACCGGCACCGGCACCCGGCACACACGAAACCCACTGGGAATTTCTGGGCGACCTGCTGGGCGAACTGGCAAGCCTGACCGACACCGAAACCGAAACCTTCGCCGCATCTGACTACCGCGACCCCGACGCCATCGCACATCTGACCGACGAATGGATACGCCCCGTCTGGACGCGCTTCACCCCGACATCGCGCGACAAAATCCTCGCCACACTCGACAGCTACCTTGCAACAGGAAGCGAAAAAACCGGCTGGATACTCCCCTCGTACGGCATCCCCATCGACACCGATCCCCGCCTGTTCTTTTCCCTCATCCGCCGCGAACTGACCGGAGAGCAGCCCCCCGACACCATCGACACCGCCCGCTACCGTGAAAACGACCGGCAGGCCTTCGCCAACACCCTCTTTTCACACATCGGCACCGGAACCGGCGAAAACGGCGAACCCTTGCCCGAACTGCCCATACGACACGGCATCAACCTGCCCCGCGAACTCGCACGCCATGACGCCAGCCAGCCGCTTCAAACCCTGCGCCGCTGGGCCGCCACCGGCATCACCCCCGACGGCATACAAGGCCTGCCCTGCGACGCCGCCCGCTGGACGGAGAAAACCGACCCCGACACCATCCGCGCCATGGCCGCATCCCGCTTCGCCCGGCAACAAGGCACCCGGCTCGGCGTACACCGCCTCACCCTCACCTTTACCCACCCCGTCGGCGAAGGCTACCTCGCCGGCACATCCGGCCCCCTCGTCACCACCCGCAAAGCCCGCTGCCTCATCGACCGCATGGGCTACCTCGTGCGCTGCTACCCCGTCCTGCGGGGATAAAAAGCACACACGGCCTGTTACCTGCCAGCAACACTTGTGCCCAAACGACACCTTCGCGATACAAAACCGGGCAAAAAATCCTATATTCACCCCGACAACCCCACCATCGGCGGCGATATGCATTAACATAAAAAATGCCGTCTATTCAACCGGATAACCCCATGCAGTCAGAAGCCGACACACGAGCCAACTACATAGACCCTGCCCTGAACAAGGCAGGCTGGAAACCGGAAAACATCCGTCGGGAATACTACTTCACAGACGGACGCAAACTGGGCAACAACCAGCGTGGCTCACGTTGCTTTGCAGACTACCTGCTTCACACAAGAAACCGCTGGCTGGCGATTATCGAGGCAAAAAAAGCATCCGAAGCACCAACCGAAGGCCTGCAACAGGCTATGCGCTACGCTCAGATACTGAAAGTCCGCTTCGTCTATTCCAGCAACGGCAGACGGACATTCGAATTCGATCTCGAAACAGGAAAAGGCCGGTACATCGAAACCTTTCCATCGCCTGACGAACTGCAAAAGCGTTACCGAAGCACCACGACAGGACAACTGCTGCGCGACACGCCCTTTTACATCGAAGGAAACTTCAGGCCGCGCTACTATCAGGAACTGGCCATCCACGCCGCCACCGACGCCATCGGCGAAAACCGCGACCGAATCCTGCTCACGCTGGCAACCGGAACCGGCAAAACCTTCATCGCATTCCAGATCGCGCACAAACTGTTCCAGTCCAGATGGAACCGTCACGAAATCGGAAAACGCCGACCCAGAATCCTGTTTCTGGCAGACCGGAACATACTGGCCGACCAGGCCATCAACACCTTCAACCCGTACGAAAAAGACCTCGTCAAGATCGACGGCGACGAAATCCGGAAACGCCATGGCGCAGTCCCGACCAACGCCCACTTCTTCTTCGCCATCTATCAGGCCATCGCGGAAAAAGAAAACATCGCCGGATACTACAAAGCCTATCCGCCCGACTTCTTCGACCTCGTCATCATCGACGAATGTCACAGAGGTTCGGCAAACATCGAAGGCTCATGGCACGCCATCCTCGACTATTTCCACACCGCCGTCCATCTCGGCATGACCGCCACCCCCAGACGTGACGACAACGCCGACACCTACGACTACTTCGGAACCCCCGTTTTCGAATACGCACTCAAAGACGGCATCAACGACGGATTTCTGACGCCATACCGCCTGAAAATCGTCAAAACCAGCATCGACGAACTCGAACTGACCGACAGCGATGAAATACTCGAAGGCGAAACCGATGAAAAAAAATTCACCGTCGTCGATTACGACCGGAAAATCATCGTGGAACAACGCACCGAACTGATCGCGAAAACCATACTGGAAAACATCCGCCCGTACGACAAAACCATCGTATTCTGCGAAAACCAGCGGCATGCCCTGACCATGCGCGACATGATCAACAAACACAAAACCGTCGCCGATCCGGAATACTGCGTCCGCATTACCAGCGACGAAGGCCAGAACGGGCGCGACCTGCTCGAAAAATTCCAGGACAACGACAAAAACATCCCGGTCATCGTCACCACATCCCAGATGCTGACCACCGGCGTGGACGCACGCAACGTCAGAAACATCGTTCTCGACCGCAGCATCCAGTCCCTAGTCGAATTCAAACAAATCATCGGACGGGGCACCCGCCTGTACGATGGCAAGGACTATTTCACCATCATCGACTTCCGGAAAGCCTCCGAACGTTTTCAGGACCCGGACTGGGACGGCCCGCCCGACACCGAACCGGACATCATCGACACGGAAAAACCGTCAAACGACCTGCACGACCCGGCAAGCGACCCGTCTCCACCCACCGGATTACCGCCGGAAAAGGGCGACCCGTCGGAAGAACACCCGGAAAAACCCGTCATCCGGCTGCACGGACACGACATCCGCATCACGAATGTGGAAACACAACTCGTGGACGAAAACGGCAAACCGCTCAACATTCAGGCATTCATCGACCGCCTGCAACACATACTGCCCGGCATCATCCACTCATACGACCACTTCCGGCAAATCTGGTCCGCTCCCGAATCGCGTGAAAACTTCGTCGTGCAACTTCGGCAGCAAGGCTACGGTGAAGCACAACTGACCCTGCTGCAAAAACTCTGCGACGGTCAGGCCTGCGACCTGTTCGACGTCCTCTCATGGCTCGCATACGAACGCCCCATGAAAACACGGCACGACCGTGCGCAACACGTCCGCAACAACCACCTGTTCTTCAGAAAATACACCAACCCGAAAGCGGCCGACTTTTTACGCTTCGCCCTGAAGCGCTACGAAGAAAACGGCATCACCGAATTGGCCCGCGACCGTCTGCCCGCCCTCATCGACCTGTCCGCCATCGGCACCGCCACCGACGCAGCCAACGCCTTCGGCGGCAAAGCCATGCACGTACTCGACGCCGTCAGGGAATTGCAGCACCAGCTTTACCAGTAACCGGCGACTTTCAGCCATTTTCACGCAAGACAATTCCCCGGAACCCGATAAGCGGGTATCCTATGGCATTTTCAACACCGGCGACATAAGCCAGATACAACCGGCAAAACAACCATGAGCCTGAAACAAGACATCGACCGGATCACCGACATCCTGCGCCGTGACGACGGCATATCCGGCGCAATGCACTACACCGAACAGATTTCATGGATTTTGTTCCTGAAATTCCTGGACGATCTGGAACACGAAAAAGAAAACGAAGCGATCCTCACGGGCATCCCGTGGACCCCCATTTTGCCGCTCGAATACCGCTGGTCCACATGGGCATGCCCCAAAACACCCGAAGGCAAACCGAACCTCAACCTGACCGCAACGGGCGACGACCTCACCGCTTTCGTCAACGACACACTGTTTCCGTACCTCAAAGCCTTTTCCGATACGGAAAACACCGACACATTCCAGTACAAAATCGGTGCGATCTTCCAGTTTCTGGACAACCGCATCGTATCCGGACACACCCTGCGCGAAGTGCTGGACATCGTGGACAAACTGCACTTCCAGTCCGAAACCGAACTGTTCGAACTGTCGCTCGTTTACGAACACCTGTTGCAAAACATGGGCGATGCAGGCGGCTATGCCGGAGAATTCTACACGCCCCGCGCCCTCGTCAAGGCCATCGTCGCCGTCATGGACGCGCAGCCCGGGCAAACCATCTATGACGGAGCCGCGGGATCGTGCGGTTTCCTTGTCGAAAACTTCGAACACTTCAAAAACCGGAAAAACGAACTGACCACCGGCCAGTGGCAAACCATCCAGACACAAACGTTTTACGGCATCGAAAAAACCTCGCTCGCCTACGTCATGGGCATGATGAACATGATCCTGCACGGCATCGAAAGCCCCAACCTCTACCGTGCCAACACCCTGACGAAAAACATCCGCGACATCGGCGAATCCGAACGCTACGACCTCATCTTTTCCAACCCGCCATTCGGCGGCAAGGAAAAAAGCCAGATCCAGCAAAACTTTCCCGTCACCAGCAACGCCACCGAACTGCTCTTTCTCCAGCACTTCATGCGCTCGCTCAGACAGGGCGGCAAAGCCGCCATCGTCGTCCCCGAAGGCATCCTGTTCCAGACCGGAAACGCCTTTGCGCAAGTCAAGCAGGAACTGCTGGAAAACTTCGATCTGCACACGATTTTGAGCCTGCCCTCCGGCGTCTTTCTGCCTTATTCTGCCGTCAAAACCAACGTCCTGTTCTTCAACCGGACCGGACGCACGCGCGACATCTGGTATTACGAATGCGTGCCGGAACAGAAACTGACCAAAAACCGCCCGCTCACACAAGCGCATCTGGCCGACTTCGTCGCCCGTTTCAAAACACGCGACACCACGAACGTCTCATGGACGGTATCCGTCGATGAACTGCCCGCCAACTACGACCTGACCGCCCGCAATCCCGCACGCCAGAGCGCCACTGTCCACCGCACCCCGTCCGATATCCTGCTCGCCATCCGCGACAAGGAAAAACGGATCGGCGATCTGTTCGATGAAATCGAAACCCTGTTGCAGGAGCGATGAAAATGGAACAGGAACGCTATGAGCTGCCGGACGGGTGGGAGTGGAAACAAATCGGTGAACTTTTTGAAGTCACATCCAGTAAACGCGTCCATCAAAAAGACTGGAAATCCGAAGGTATCCCATTTTATCGAACACGAGAACTGGTCGAACTTTCAAAAAACGGACATGTTGACAATACATTATTCATTTCCAATGAAATGTTTAATGAATTCAAAAATAAATACGGCATTCCGTCAGAAAATGATCTTCTGGTAAGCGGTGTGGGAACCATCGGCATTCCCTACATCGTACCTAAGAACAATCAATTCTATTTCAAGGATGGGAATATCATCTGGTTTAAAAATAAGAAAAATACAAATGCAAAATTTATATATTTCCTATATCACAGCCCTTTTGTTATTCGACAAATAAACGCATTTCCTGTCGGAACAACAGTCAAAACTTATACCATCGTCAATGCAAAAAATACATGGATTCCTCTCCCCCCTCTCCCCGAACAGCGCCGCATCGCCGACAAGCTCGATGCTGTACTGGGTCGTATCGACGATGCCATCCGCCTGTCGCAAGGCAATCTGGCATCATTGGACGACCTGTTCGCCAGCCTGCTCCAGCAGGCTTTCGACCCGCTGGGAAAAGCATCGGAAGAAACACGCTATGAACTGCCGGACGGGTGGAAGTGGAAAAAATTGGAAACTTGCGGAAGGTTCGTTTCAGGATATACTCCTAAAAAAAATGAACTTTCAGAGCAAGGGATACCATATTTCAAAGTTTCTGATATGAATAGCTCTGGAAATGAGATATTTCTAAAATATACCTCCAGCTTCATTCAGTCTCCAAATAGAACTTTACCTTCAAATACTATTGTTTATCCGAAAAATGGAGGAGCCATTTTTACCAATAAGAAACGTATATTATTTACAGAATCTGTCGTAGATTTAAATACAGCAGGTTTTATTCCTCTCAAAACTTTCTGTCTTAAATATATTTGGTTCTTCTTTAAAAAAATAGACTTTAAGAATTTTTCCAAAGGCTCTGCTCTACCTACCATAGATCTAGACAGAATAAAAAATATATTTATCCCCCTTCCCCCTCTCCCCGAACAGCGCCGAATTGCCGACAAGCTCGATGCCCTGTCCGGAAAAATCGCCATGCAAAAACGGGCCATCGAGGAAAAACTCGACGAACTGAACCATCTGAAAAACAGCGTCCTCGACGCCGCATTCCGTGGCAGGCTCTGACGGTACCTGCCGGTACCGTCCCCCCCTTCGCCGGATTCTGCCTTGCAGCCGCCCTTGTCCCCGTTTTCTGTGGACAAGTCTGTTCAAAGGCACGAAATCGCCTTGTGTTTCAGGGATTTGCCGCCGCTGCACGAGAAACAGGCAGGAAAACGCCACATGATCGTCCCTGCATATGGCTGTCGGCTTTTTTCAACATATGAATAACGGTTGACAACTATTTTGTAACGCCTTGTAACAGCTTTTGATCCGCCACTGTTCGCATGCGGGTGATGGAATTACAATGCGATGAAACTTGTCCGACCTGCGTCATGCCACCGGAACGTTTCCGATGATCCTGTGCATATGGGCCGTGAAGGGATGTCTGCCGGTCCTGGACGTTTACCAACCGGTCATCACGGTGTCTTTATGCTGAAGAACGTCAAACTCCGCCGCCCTTTTCTGATCGCCATCGTCTGTCTGTTCATTATCCTCGTGATCTGGGGCATTTACTGGGTCGTCGCCAAAAACCGCGGAACGCCACCGCGTGGCGGTGCGGCAGCCATCCGGGTGGCGGCTGTCGTACAGGAAGATGCGCCGCTGCAAATCAATGCGCTGGGTACGGTCGATTCCACCTACACCACGACGGTTCGCAGCCGTGTCGATGGCGAACTCGTCAAACTGCATTTCACGGAAGGTCAGCTGGTGAAAGCGGGACAGTTGCTCGCCGAACTCGATCCGCGTCCGTTCAAGGCGGAACTGATGCAGGCCGAAGGGCAGCTCATGCGGGACAAGGCGCTGCTGGAAAACGCGCGGCTCGATCTGAAACGTTACCGCCAGCTGCTGGAACAGAATTCCATCGCCAAACAACAGGTCGATACACAGGCGGCTCTGGTCAAACAGTACGAAGGTACCGTCAAGCTCGATCAGGGGCTGGTGGACAATGCACGGCTCCAGCTCACTTACAGCCGGATCACCGCGCCGATTTCCGGACGTGTGGGCCTGCGGCAAGTCGATCTGGGCAATATCGTCCATGCAACGGATACCAACGGCATCGTGACCATTACGCAGGAACAGCCCATCAATGTCTTTTTCTCGATTCCGGAAGTCGATCTGACCCAGCTCCTGCAAGCCTATACGGGCAATCCGAAGCTGACGGTTTCGGCATGGGATCGTGAAAACCGCAACCTGCTTTCCGAAGGGACGCTGCTGGCGATCGACAACCAGCTCAATACCGACACGGGTACCATCGGCATCAAGGCGAAATTCGCCAATACGGACAGCCGCCTGTTCCCCAACCAGTTCGTCAATGTCCGCCTGCATCTGGGTTCGCGTCCGCAGGCGATTCTCGTGCCGACGGTCGCCATCCAGCTGGGCAAACTCGGTCACACGGTTTACCGCGTCAACGACAACGGCACGGTCAGTCTGGTTCAGGTGAAAACCGGACCGACTTCCGGCGAGAACACGATTATCGAGGAAGGTCTGGAACCCGGTCAGATCGTCGTGACCGACGGGGTGGACAAGCTGCGCGACGGCTCGAAAATCCGGGTCATCCGTCCGAAAACAGCCAATACCAATCCACCGGCTGCCCCTGCTCCGTCTGAACCCGCCGGAAAGGATGGCAAAACGCCGGAATCCGCAGCGCCTGACAAGACCCCCGCGCCGCAAGACGCTTCCGCTGCCGGCAAGGCGGCATCCTCCCCGTCGGGAACTGCCGGAAACGATGGCAGGCAAGACGGCAAGGCGTCCGGTAACGCCGCTCCCGCACCATCGGGCGATAGCACGAAGAAGTAATCGGGTGCCGTATGAATCCTTCCCGCCCGTTCATTCTCCGTCCGGTGGCCACCATCCTGTTCATGGTGGCTATCCTGCTTTCCGGGCTGGTGGCCTGGAAGCTGTTGCCGGTTTCGGCGTTGCCGGAAGTCGATTACCCGACGATTCAGGTCGTGACGTATTATCCGGGCGCAAGTCCCGAAGTGGTGGCCTCGACGATCACGGCGCCGCTTGAGCGGCAATTCGGGCAGATGTCGGGACTGGAACAGATGTCGTCGGCCAGTTCCGAGGGCGTCTCTGTGGTGACGCTGCAATTCACCCTGTCGCAGACGCTGGATGTGGCGGAACAGGAAGTGCAGGCGGCGATCAATGCGGCGAACAATCTCTTGCCGACGGATTTGCCCAACCCCCCGATCTACAACAAGGTCAATCCGGCGGATACGCCGATTCTGACGATCGCGGTCACGTCCCCGACCATGACGATCACGAAGCTCGAAGACCTTGCCGATACGCGCATCGCGCAAAAGCTCTCGCAGGTACCCGGCGTCGGGCTGGTCTCGATCAGCGGCGGACAGCGCCCGGCGGTGCGGATTCAGGCCAATTCGCGCGCGCTGGCGGCACGCGGCATCACGCTGGAAAACGTCCGTTCCGCCGTGGCCGATGCCAACGTCAATCAGGCCAAGGGAAGTTTCGACGGGCCGTTGCAGGCTTCGACGGTGGACGGCAACGACCAGCTCAAGTCGGCCGCCGAATTCGAGAACATCATCATCGCCTACCGTGACGGCACGCCGGTACGCCTCAAAGACATCGCCACCGTTCTCGACGGCGCGGAAAACGCGCGTCTGGCGGCATGGGCGAACGACAAACCGGCGGTCATCCTGACGGTGCAACGCCAGCCCGGCGCCAACGTCATCGCCGTGGCCGACCGTATCAAGGAGCTGTTGCCGCAACTGCAGGCCAGCCTGCCTGCCGCCATCGACGTGGAAATCCTCTCTGACAGGACGGTGACGATCCGCGCATCCGTGGCCGATGTGGAACACGAACTGGTCATGTCGGTGGCGCTGGTCGTGCTGGTCGTGTTCGTGTTCCTGCGCAATCTGACCGCGACGATCATTCCGGCGGTCGCCGTGCCGCTGTCGTTGATCGGTACCTTCGGGGTGATGTATCTGTCGGGCTTTTCCATCAACAATCTGTCGCTCATGGCGCTGACGATCGCAACCGGTTTCGTGGTGGATGACGCCATCGTCATGATCGAAAACATCGCGCGCTATATCGAGGAAGGCGAAAACCCGATGGAAGCAGCCCTGAAAGGCTCGAAACAGATCGGGTTCACCATCATTTCGCTGACGGTTTCCCTGATCGCCGTGCTGATTCCGCTGCTCTTTATGGGTGACGTCATCGGGCGGCTGTTCCGCGAATTCGCGGTCACGCTGGCCGTGGCGATCCTGATTTCCGCCCTGATTTCGCTGACCCTGACGCCGATGATGAGCGCACGGCTCCTCAAGCATGTTCCCGAAGAAAAACAGGGGCGTTTTTTCCATGCCAGCGGGCGTTTTTTCGACCGCATCATCGAGGAATACGCCAAAGGCCTGCGCTGGGTGCTCGACCACCAGAAACTGACGCTGGCCGTCGCGCTGGGTACGATCGTCCTGACGGGGCTTTTGTACATCGTCATTCCGAAAGGCTTTTTCCCGGTACAGGATACCGGCGTCATCCAGGGTGTCTCCGAAGCGTCGCAATCCATATCGTTTTCCGCCATGGGCCGCCAGCAGGAAAAGCTGATCGACAGGATTCTGGAAGATCCGGCCGTCGTCAGCCTGTCCTCGTTCATCGGCGTCGATGGCACGAATGCCGCGCCAAACAACGGCAAAATGCTCATCAATCTCAAGCCGAAGGGCGAACGCGACGATATTCATACGGTGATGAACCGTCTTTCGGAAGCGGCCTCGGACATCGCAGGGATGACGCTTTATCTGCAACCGGTTCAGGATATCAGCATCGACAGCCGTTCCAGCCGGACGCAATACCAGTTCACGCTTCAGGCCACGACACAGGACGATTTGTCCCGATGGGTGCCGCGCCTGATCGACCGTCTCCGCGAACTGCCGGAACTGGCGGATGTCGCAACCGATTTCCAGGAAAACGGCCAGATGGCCTATGTCAATATCGACCGCGATACGGCTTCCCGTCTGGGTGTCTCGACACGCGACATCGCCGACGCCCTGTACGACGCGTTCGGCCAGCGGCTGATCTCGACGATCTACACGCAGACCAACCAGTACCGTGTCGTGCTGGAAGTCCAGGAACACGAACGGCAAAACCCGTCGGCCATCAAGGGCATCTACGTCGCCACGTCTTCCGGTACCCTCGTGCCGCTGGACGCTGTCGCCACCCTCGAATACCGGCCTTCGATTCTGGTCATCAACCATATGGGGCAATTCCCGACCGCGACGATTTCGTTCAACCTCACACCGGGTTCGTCGCTCTCCGAGGCGGTGGAAGCCATCGTCGCCACCGAGCGGGACATGCGCATCCCGCCGGATATCCAGACGCAGTTCCAGGGCGCCGCCATGGCGTTCCAGTCCTCGCTGTCCTCGACATTGTGGCTGATCGTCGCGGCCCTGATCACCATGTACATCGTGCTGGGCATCCTGTATGAAAGCTATATCCACCCGATCACGATTCTGTCCACGCTGCCTTCGGCCGGTATCGGCGCACTGCTGGCGCTGATGATGACGGGCAACGACCTGTCGGTCATCGGCATCATCGGGATCATCCTGCTCATCGGGATCGTCAAGAAAAACGCGATCATGATGATCGACTTCGCGCTGGTAGCCGAACGCGATCACGGCATGGCCCCGCGCGAGGCGATTTATCAGGCCTGTCTGCTGCGTTTCCGTCCGATCATGATGACGACGATGGCGGCGCTGCTGGGTGCCGTGCCGATGATGCTCGCCACCGGCATCGGTTCGGAAATGCGCAACCCGCTGGGTCTGACGATGGTGGGCGGTCTGCTGGTCAGCCAGGTGCTGACGCTGTTTACCACGCCGGTCATCTATCTGTACTTCGACAGGCTCGCCAGACGGTTCGAAAAAACGGCGACCCATGCCATCGACGGCTCTGCCGGATTGTGACGGAGGCTTCCGGTGAAATTTTCCGAAATTTTCATCCGCCGCCCCGTCGCCACCGTTCTGGTCACGCTGGCGATCATGCTCGCCGGTATCGTCGCCTTCAACTGGCTGCCGGTCTCGCCGCTGCCGCAAGTCGATTTCCCGACGATCCGCGTCAGGGCCAAGCTGCCGGGAGCCAGCCCCGAAACGATGGCGGCGACCGTCGCCACACCGCTGGAACGCACGCTGGGCCGTATCGCCGGCATCAGTGAAATCACGTCCGTCAGCACACTCGGTTCGACCGACATCACGCTCCAGTTCGCGCTGGAGCGCAATATCGACGGCGCCGCACGCGACGTCCAGTCCGCCATCAATGCCGCCCACGCCCTCCTGCCGACGGGTATGCCATCGAACCCGACTTACCGCAAAATCAATCCGGCGGACGCGCCGATCATGATTTTGTCGATGACGTCCGAATCGCTCACGCGCGGACAGATGTACGACGCCGCCGATACCATCGTCGCCCAGAAGCTCATGCAGCTCGAAGGCGTCGGGGATGTGTTCGTCGGCGGCGGCTCGCAACCGGCCGTGCGTATCGAACTGCATCCGAAGCAGCTCTCCAGCTACGGCATCAGCATGGAAAAGATCCGTGACCTGATCAACAACACGAACGTGAACCGTCCCAAGGGCTTTGTCGGCAACGACGACGTGAAATGGAAAATCGAAGCCAACGATCAGGCCAAAACCGCCAGCGACTACATGCCGCTCATCATCCATCATACGGACAACCGCGCCATCCGCATTTCCGATGTGGCGGACGTGACCGATTCCGTGCAGGATGTCCGCAACATGGGGATGGTCAACGGCGAACCCTGCATCATGATCATCATTTTCCGCGAGCCGGGCGCGAACATCATCGAAACGGTGGACCGGATTTACGATGCCATTCCGATGCTCTCGGCCGCGATTCCGGAAGCCATCGACGTCAATGTCGTCATGGATCGCACCCCGACGATCCGCAGCTCGCTGGCCGATGTCGAATTCACCCTCATCATTTCGGTGGCGCTGGTCATTCTGGTGGTCTTTCTGTTCTTGCGCAATTTCCGCGCCACCGCCATTTCCGCCATTTCCGTCCCCGTCTCGCTGGTGGGTACCTTCACCGTCATGTATCTGGCGGGCTTTTCGCTGAACAATCTCTCGCTCATGGCCCTGACGATCGCCAGCGGGTTCGTGGTGGACGATACCATCGTCGTGCTGGAAAACATCATGCGGCATGTCGAGGCGGGGATGAAACCGTTCGAAGCGGCGATAAAAGGCGCGCGGGAAGTCGGCTTCACCGTCATGTCGATCAGTATCTCCCTGATCGCCGTATTCATCCCGATCCTGCTCATGGGCGGCATCATCGGGCGCTTGTTCCGCGAATTCGCCGTCACGCTTTCGGCGACGATTCTGGTCTCGCTTTTCATCTCCCTGACGACCACCCCCATGCTGTGCGCACTCTGGCTCAAGCGCAAGGAAAAGACGCCGGAACCGGGACGTCTGAACCGCCTGTTCAATTCCAGCGAACACCTGTTCACGAACATGCAGCTTGCCTACGGACGCACGCTCAAATGGGCCATCGACCACCGGCGCATCACCCTGTTGATTCTGATCGCCACGATCTGTTTCAACGTCTTTTTGTATATCGTCGTTCCCAAGGGGTTTTTCCCGCAACAGGATACCGGCCAGATGTTCGGCGTCATCCGCGCCGACCAGAGCATTTCGTTTCAGGCCATGCAGGAAAAGATGAAAACCTTCATGGCGAAAATCAAGGAAGATCCTGCCATCGACAAGGTCACCGGCTATACCGGCAGCAGCCAGACCAATACTTCACGCATGTTCATCAGCCTCAAGCCGCTCTCCGAACGCAAGATCAGCGCAGACGAAGTCATCGGCCGCCTGAGAAGGTCACTCGCCAACGAACCCGGCGCGACGCTCTTTTTGCAATCCGTCCAGGATATCCGCATGGGCGGACGCCAGAGCAATGCGCAATACCAGTACACCCTGCAAGGCGACAATCTCGACGAATTGCGCGAATGGACGCCCAAAGCGTTCAGCGCGCTGGCGAAACTGCCGATGCTGGCCGACCTCAATACCGATCAGGAACTCAAGGGGCGACAGACGATGCTCGCTTTCGACAGGGACGCGATGTCGCGGCTTGGGCTGACGCAGCAACAGGTCGATGACGTACTGTACAACGCCTTCGGCCAGCGGCAGGTTTCCACGATCTACAACGAACTGAACCAGTACAAGGTCGTCATGGAAGTCGCACCGCAATACTGGCAAAACCCGGAATCGCTAAACGACATCTATATCCAGACGCAGGCGGGGCCGACACCCCTGTCGGCGATCGCCAGCTGGAAACCGACGAATACATCGCTTTCGGTCAACCATCAGGGCCAGTTCGCCTCATCGACCCTGTCGTTCAACCTGCCGCCCGGCAATTCCCTGTCGGACGCCACCGTCGCCATCGAACAGGCACTCTCGGACATCGGCATGCCGTCTTCTATCGTCGGCAGTTTCCAGGGTACCGCAAAGACCTTCCAGGAATCGCTTTCCAACCAGCCGCTTCTGATCGCGCTGGCGCTTGTTGCCGTCTATATCGTGCTGGGCATGCTCTATGAAAGTTTCATCCATCCGGTCACGATTCTGTCCACACTGCCGTCCGCCGGTGTCGGCGCACTGCTCGCGCTCATTCTCGCCGGCACGGAATTTTCGGTCATCGCCCTGATCGGCGTACTGCTTCTGATCGGTATCGTGAAAAAGAACGCCATCATGATGATCGACTTCGCGCTGGTTGCCGAACGCGAAAACGGCCTCTCGCCCGAAAACGCCATTTATCAGGCCTGCCTGCTGCGCTTCCGCCCGATCATGATGACCACGACCGCCGCATTGTTCGGCGCGCTGCCGCTGGCGCTGGGTCACGGCGACGGCGCGGAAATGCGCACGCCGCTGGGCATTTCCATCGTCGGCGGCCTGATTCTGAGCCAGTTGCTCACGCTGTACACGACACCGATTGTCTATCTGTATCTTGACCGCTTCCGCAAGCGCCGCGCCGAAAAAAACGCCGCCGGTGCCAAAGAGGAAACGGCCTGAAACGACACAGGATAATGCCATGACTACCGATTTGCCATCCCGTCCGCTCCCGTCGAAAACACGACTTGCCATGCCGAAAGCCGCAAGGCTTGCGCTCCCGCTCGCGCTGGCCGCCGCCCTGCTGGGCGGTTGCACCGTCGGCCCGGACTATGTCCGGCCCGACACCGACGTCCCGACGGCCTACAAGGAAGACAGCTTGTGGAAAACCGCCAGACCGGCCGACGAATACCCGCGCGGACAATGGTGGCGGGTTTTCCACGACCCCGAACTGGATCGCCTGATGGAACTGCACAACCGGCAAAACCTGACCATCGCCCAGTCCGAGGCACAATACCGGCAGGCTCAGGCCATGTTGCGGCAAGCCGAATCCGCATTGTTTCCGACACTCTCGATGGATGCCAACCGCTCCCGTGGTGTCCTGTCTAACAATTCGATGAAGGTTTCCAACGAAAACCAGCTTATCGGTACCCTGAGCTGGGAAGTCGATCTCTGGGGCGGTATCCGCCGCAATATCGAGGCGGGCGAAGCCGGTGCACAAGCCAGCAAGGCGCAACTCGAAGCGGTGAAACTCTCGTCTCAGGCACAGCTGGCGACTGCCTATCTGGAACTGATCGTCACGGACCGGCAAATCATCCGGCTGGAAGAAAGTGAAAAACTGCTCGCCGAATCGCTGAAACTGACGATCAACCAGTACAACGCCGGTCTGGTGTCCGATGCCAGCGTGGCACAGGCCGAAAGCCAGCTCAAGAGCGCGCAGGCTTCGACAATCGATTCGAAACTGGCACGCACCCAGCTCGAACACGCCATCGCCGTCTCCATCGGTCAGCCGCCCGCCACTTTTTCGCTGCCCGCCGCGACAGCCGATCCCTATCTGCCGCAAATTCCGGCCGGCATACCGTCCCTTTTGCTCCAGCGCCGTCCCGACATCGCCGCTGCCGAACGCCGTGTCGCCGAAGCCAACGCATTGATCGGCGTGGCGAAGTCCGCCTTTTTCCCGTCGCTGACGCTTTCCGCCACCGGCGGCTGGAACGGCCCGTCTTTCGGTGATCTCTTTACCGTGCCGAACCGCATCTGGTCGATCGGCCCGGCCATCGCGCTGACGATTTTCGATGCCGGATTGCGCAGCGCACAGACCGACGAAGCGATCGCCGCCTATGACGAAACCGTCGCCGCTTACCGCCAGCAAGTACTGACCGCTTTCCAGGAAGTGGAAGACTATCTCGCGGCGCAAGCCATGCTCGGCGATGAATCCGACATGCAAAGCGCCGCCGTCGCCGCCGCCATCCGCTCGGAAACCATCACGCGCAACCAGTACCGTGCAGGCGTCGTCAGCTATCTGGAACTGCTCGTCGCCGAAAACAACCGCATTTCCGCCGAAAACACGCTCTGGGACATCCGCAAACGCCAGTTCAGCAGCAGCGTCGGCCTGATCGCCGCCATCGGCGGTCAGTGGGACACCCCCGCCACCGCCACACCGGCAGCCGTGACTACGCCGGCGACGGCTCCCGCGCCGCAAACCGGCGGGACGCCGGACACCGCGTCATCCGCCCCGACGCAACCGGCGGGAAAAACGCCCGCACCACAACCGGCGACATCCGCCGCCCCCTCTGCACCTGCTGTACCGGCGACGCCTGCCACTCCGGCGGCAACCGTACCGGTTCGCTCCTGAAACGCCGCAGCCAAATCCTGCGACATCGCGCCGGCAAGAAAAAACGGGGAAGGCAGCCAGCCTTCCCCGTTGCAATTGTCCGTAATTTTACCGTCACTTCGCCGGTGTATTCGCCAGTCCGTCCGGCCATGCCTTCATTTCGTCATAGAGAAACGAACGCTTGATCACCGCGCTGTCGCCGCCCAGTGCATCGACCAGTGCGAAAGCGAAAGGCAATGCCGTTCCGGGCCCGCGGCTCGTAATCAGCTTGCCGTCACGCACGACGGTATCGGAAAGATAGGTCGCATCGCGGTAAAACGGTTCCGTCCGGTCGCCGGGATAGGCCGTCATCTTCCGTCCCGCCAGAATCCCTGCCTTCGCCAGCACATTGGGACCGGCGCACATGGCAGCCACGAACTTGCCGGAACGATCATAGTACCGGACGAGCTCCAGCACCCGCGCATCGTTTTGCAAGTGTGCCACGCCATCCCAGCCACCCGGCAAAACGATCATGTCGTAATGCAGGAAGTCGCCGTTATCCCGGCCGAGTACCCTGTCCGCACGGATCGTGATCGCATGCCCGCCGCTCACCCATTCGCCAGCCGTACTGACGGCATCGACCGAAAAGCCGCCGCGCCGCAACACGTCCAGAATCTCGACCGTTTCGCCCTCCTCGAATCCGGGCGCCAGCAATACCATGACTGTCGGTTTGTCCGTCGCCATCGCCATTCCTCCCGAAAAAACACTCCATACCAGAACCAGCAACGCCACGATCCGTTTCATTTTTTCTCCTTTCGGCATTCATCCCGTCAGGCAGGCATGCCAGACGTCATCCGGTACGGCAAACGTCCACCCACTACTGTCCCGCCGCCTTCGCCGCATCTTCCGCAGCTTTCCTGTCGCGTTTTCTCTGCGTTTCCGCGCGTTTGCGTTCCACTCTTTCCAGACGTCTTGCAGACTCTTCCTGTTTGGCCTCGTACTCGCGGATATTTTCCGCCTTTTCCGCCGGCGTCATCAGGTTACCCGAATGCCGTTCGCCCGGCGTATCGGTCACGCCGCGTGCGGCCGCCTCGCGTTTCGCTTCACGTTCCTGAACCCGTCTGATCCGCTCCTCGTGCGCTCTCAGGCTTTCTTCCCGCTGCGCGGCATTCGCATCATCCCTGAGCCTGCTGCGATCCAGCGCCAGATCGCGCTGTCTGACATCGTCGCTGCGCTTGAAGCGTCTGGCTTCGAGTTCGAGCATGTACAAACCCTGCAAATCGATGCGACGGCGTTCTTCCGCCTCGTCATAGCACATGTAAACGAGGAATTTTTCGTTGCACAACAGTTTTTCGTTGTACAGTCGCGCATTGATGTTCTGCTTTTCGATCCGGACGACTTCCAGTGCCTGATCGGCCCTTTTGACCGAATCGATCGAACCGGCGGGGAAATGCGCCAGAACGGCCGCCACTTCCGGGCCGACCTTGTGTTGCACCCACAGGCTGTTCTGGAGACGCCTTTCATCGTAATCGTCCTCGAAAACTTCCGCATGGACAGGCGACACCGCCTGCCACAGCATCACGCAGGTCACTGCCGCACACAACAGGCGACGGCAAATGCCTGCCCGCAGGGACGCCGCTTTCCCACACGGCAACTTTTCCGAAACTTCCGACGGTTTCAACTCGCACTCCTGTCCAGATAAAATCATGTCTCCGGACGTACACACACCGGATGCGTCATTTTACCATTAAAAATTCAGGCTTCCGCGCGACACGGACATGCGTTTTCCCGCTGCGGTCATTGCCCGCCGGCCGCCAGCATGCGTCCCTCGCCGTCTTCGGCACGTCCCGGCATATCGCCCGCTGCACCGTCATGTGCAAACAGATCGCGCCAAATGCCTGACAGGGCGGAGACCGCCATTCTTTGCAGGGAACCACCAGTCATGTCCACCACCTGCGCCAGCAAGTCCTGCAGGACAGAACGTATCCGCTCACGTGCGGCAGGTCTTCCGGCGGCTTTCTCACGATAATACGACGACAGCTCGCCCAGCAGCGGTCTGATCGTCACCCCGCTTGTCGCCAGCTTTTTTTCCAGCCGAAGCAATCGCGCCATATTCAGCCCGACGCACAAATCGGAAAGAATGCCGTTGGCGGACAAGCCATCGGGAACCGCAAGATGACGCGCCTTTTCCAGTTGCGTCAGCCGCGGCACCATCAAACTGATGCCATCGACCATCTTCACCGACATGGCGATCATGGACGGCACGCGGGAAGCATCACCCAGCTGCGCGATATCGCCCCACATATGCCGCGCCAGCCGCCGCGTCACCGCCGTGACATTGACGACACGGAACATCCAGGTGCAAAACAGGGACATACCGATACCGATGGACTGGCTCAGTTCGGTATTGATGAACGTGGTCATGTCCGCCGTGCCGGTGTCGAACATGGTCATGGAACAAATCGTCAGCATCATGAACGGCGTGGCCCGCATGGCGGTCGCCGGTTTGACCATCAAAATGTTCAGGAACAGCAGAAACGGTGCGAACAC
>CAKQQG010000021.1 GCA_934270705.1 uncultured Oxalobacter sp.
CTTCCGGAAACCACAGCATCCTGAAAAGGCAAGTCCCTGTTTCATCAGGGTTTCCATCGAATCGCCCTGACGCGCGTCCCGACGCGCCGGCGTATCCGCCATCTACCGTTTTCCCCAGGACGCATCCCCGGCATGCGAGATGCGTCCCTTGCGCAATCCCACACCCGGACGGATTTCGCACGGGAGGCGTCTTGCCTTGCGGATATTCCGTTTTTATTACGCTATCGGCAGAAAGCGGCCCGAAAAACGGAAGACCGCGAAAAAACGCACTCCGGCGCAACGTGTATCACCCCAGACGGAAACCTTCGCTGCTGTACAGACCGTCGTCCCTGAGGCGCTGCACCTGCTCGTCCGAAAGAGGCACCTCGATCGAATCGATCATGATCATCAACGGTCCCGGACCGTCACCCGTATCCATCGCCTCGATATACAGGGTCTTGTCCTTCACATAAAACCCCAGCGCATCTTCCGGCACCTCGATACCGAGTGCCTCCAGTTTCTTTTTCGAGACGAACTGATCGCCGAGCTGATCGGGTTCACGCATAGTCACTCCTTCAGTATTGTTCAAGATGCGCTATTGTACAGGCAAATACGGTGATTTCCGTGTCGTCCCCATCGTGCCGCTTCGCCCCCGCCCCGCACGCAAGCATCCGCCCATTGCGCAAGCAAGCGGCACTTTTCGCCGTTTTGAGGTAAAGTAACCCCTGACGGGAACCCCCCTCTCTTTTTCCCCATCCACGGAGACTTTGCATGAACCGCAGCGCACGGTTGGCCGGCAGCACACCGGAAAACGCCCTTGACGACATCGCACGCCCCTTCGCGGGCGACCTGCTGGGACGCGCCCGGCTTTCCGACAGACTCACCACCTATATCGACCGGCTCAGGGAAGGCGCCGTCATCGCCATCGACGCCTCATGGGGCGAAGGCAAAACATGGTTCGCCCGCAACTGGGCAGCCAGCCTGCGGCGGCAAGACCATCCCGTCATCTATCTGGATACCTTTCGCCAGAACGACGAACTCGACCCGTTTTTCATCCTCGCCGCCGAACTGGCGCTTTCGCTCGACGACGGACAGGGAACCGGCGACACCATCCGTGGCGAAGCGGCGCGCCTGATGAACGCGCTGGTCCCCCTCACGGGCCGTCTCGCCGCGCTCAAAACCGTCGCGTTGCAGGCATCCGGCGATCCCCTGCACGACCCTGCGGCGGGGAAAGCCTCGTTCAGGACCGCCAGCGAAGATACCGAAAACTGGATCGAAAACCGGCTCAAGGCCTACCCGTCGGAAAAAGCCCTGTTCGCCAATTTCCGGCAATCGCTCGGGCGCATCGTCGCCGCCAGCGGCAAACCCGTCGTCATCATGCTCGACGAACTCGACCGGTGCCGCCCGTCGTTCGCCATCCGTTTTCTGGAACGCATCCGGCACTATTTCGACATGCCCAATCTGGTATTCGTGTTGCCGGTGACCCGTATCCAGCTCTATGAAGCCGTCAAAAGCGTGTACGGCCCCGATACCGACGCCGCCGCCTATCTGCACAAATTCGTCAGCTTTTTCCTGTCGCTGCCCACCTTCCCGCCGAACGACCAGTCCCGTCTGGCGCATGTCCGCGCCTTCATCGGCGCCATTTTCGCGCGACACGGCATGGATACCGCCGAAGCCAAACGGCAACGCTTCACCGAGCTGATGACCGCATGGGCGGCGCTGGTTCCGCTTTCCCTTCAGGAAGTCGAACGGGCCACCACTCTCTACATTCTTTCGGACGAACCGCCCGAACCCGGCATCGCGGCCTTCCTGATCGTCCTGAAAATCCGCAAGCCCGAATGGCTCCGGCTGCTGCTGGAAAACAACATGCAGACACTGGCCACCCTCTCGCAGGATTTTCTGGCGAAAATCATCGCGGACAGCCAGAAACTGCCCATGTCGCCCGACGGATACTTCAGTGCACTGAAAACCTTCTTCGACAGCGAAACCAGCAACCGCCTGCAAGACCGCGAAGTCATCACCCGGTTCCAGAAAGACGTCCTCGCCCCCAACTCGTTTTATATCGAATCGCTGGAAGAAATCGCCTACCTGATCCGCATGATCGCCGGCAATCTCGACATGGACATCACCGGATAGCGCGCCGCAAGCCGGAAAACGCACGAAAAACAAACGCACGAAAAACACCGCCATCGGCCGTCATCTCCGCGGAAACGACGGCTTCCTGCAAAAGGTTTCCGGCAAACGGCGCCCGCGACGCCTAACGCCTACACCCCGTCCCGACCCAGACAATGCACCGCATAGCGCACAGCGCCGTCCTGTGCGGCGCCTTCCTGCGCCTTCACGGAAAAACGGTAACCGTCATACACCCCTTCGGCCTCGCCGGTGGCGTGGACACGCGCCGGAAAATCCCCGCCGAACACATCGGCCAGCGCCGCGTCGCCCTCCAGCACGCAATCGGCATACGTCACATCGCTTTCGTCGAGTTCGATCGACTCCTGATCCCCCGTCAGGGAAAAACACATCGAAATTTCCAGACACGGCAAGCCGCCGTGAATCTGCATCTGGCTTTCCGCCATTCCCACATACGCCGCCACCGTCTCGTCGCTGACACGACCGGCGAGATTTTCGCGGACAAACGCTCCGATCGTCTGTTTCCCGCTTTCACTGATGATTTTCCGCATACCCGTCATCCTGTTTACGAACACACACGGCCGAGGCCGTCCCGAAAGGAAATCATACAATCATTTCCGCGCCGCACGCAAAAACCGGTCACACCCCCCCCCGCAAGCCCGCCCTGCAAGACGCATTGCCATGTTTTCCCCGGCAATCCGCCAAAAAACGGACAAAACCGCCCTATCCGCACGGCGCGATACGCACGGTTACCGCGAACCCGACCGTGAAACAAATACAATTATGTGTTTAAATGTTAAAAAAGTATCTATTCATTTCGGGAAACGGTACACTTCGCAAACCGGTCCGTACACACGGACGACAACCTGACCGCCCACGCACCCGATACGGTGCATCCGACTCATGGAAAAGAAACCGGACATCCTAGCCAGACTGCTCCTTTTCCTGCTGGCCTGCCTGTTCGCCGGCTCTTTCGCCCTGGCCCAGGAAAACGCAAACCACGCGGCACGCACCGTGCGCGCCGGTTTTCCCGTCATCGCCGGTTTCGGACACATCAACGAAGACGGGACATACAGCGGCTACAACTACGACTATCTCCAGAAACTCGCCCAGCATACCGGCTGGAAATACGAATTCGTCCCCTGCAACTGGGACGAATGCATCCGGATGCTCGAAACCGGCGACATCGACCTGCTGGGCGGCATCCAGCGCACACCGGCACGCGAAAAACAGTTCCGTTTCGCCGAGCTGGAATCTTTCCTCAACTACAACGTCCTGCTGGCACGCGCCAACGACCCGCGCTTTCAGGACAAAAACCTGGACGAACTCGGCACCCTCAACGTCGGCGCCCTCAAGGGTCGCTATGAAACCGTCCTGTTCCGCAAATACGCACGCCGCTACCATATCCGCTACCGTCTGCACACATACGATTCGCCGGCCGACATGCAGCGCGCGATGGAAAACGGCGACATCGACATCCTGCTCAGCAGCTCCATCAGCAAGATCAACGGCATGCGCATTCTGGCGACTTTCGCACCGTCGCCGCTGTTTTACGCCGTCAGGAAAGACAACAAAAAACTGCTCGACGAACTCGACATGGCGCAATCCATCCTCAAAAGCCATGACCCCTTCTTCGATTTCCGGCTTTACGAAAAACATTACGGCTTCAACGAAACCAACCTGCCGACCCTGACCCGCGCCGAACGCGACGCGCTGAAAAACACCCCGGTACTGCGCATCGGCTGCATCGAAGGCTGGCGTCCGTTCTCATACAGCGGACACGAAGGCATCGTCACCGACATGCTCTCCTACATCGCCAGCCATACCGGCCTCGACATCCGGTATATCGATCTCCCGTCGCACGAAGCCGCCTACCAGAAACTGCAGGACGGCGAAATCGACGCCGTCGGCTTTGCCGAAACCGACAGCAGCATCATCACCTTGCGCAATCTCCAGCCCACGACCCCATTCCTTCAGGTACCCGTCGTGCGCGTTGCCATGGCAGGCCGCGCCGCCTCGACCCCGATCGACCGCGTCGCCCTCACCCACTACGCCAACGACCACCTGCTCGACGAACTGCGCAAGCAGCACCCCAACATCGACATCGTGTACAAGGATTCGCCGCGCCAGATATTCGATGCGCTCATCGCCGGAGAAATCGACGCCGGCTACGTCAACGTTTACAGCGCCAACGCGCTCATGTCATGGCCGGAATACTCCTCGCTGGCGCTGAGCGAATCCGCACCGCATACCGCGGAATTTTCCGTCGTGTTCTCCCCGGGCATCGACACGCAAATCATCAGCGTGTTCAACAAATACATCCGCCAGCTGCGCAACTACAAGCTGCACGAATTCACCATCACGCACATCGCGCGGCAACCCAAGCGCAACCTGTTCACCCTCATCCGCGAACGGCCCGCGCTCGCCTTTTACGGATTCGCCTGTATCCTCATTCTGACCGTCGGATTCTTCACCAGCCTCATCATCATCCGCAACCGCGCCCACAGGCGGATCACCGACCTGCTCTTTTTCGACCAGCTCACCGGCCTGCCCAACCTCGTGCGATTCTCGCAGGACGCGACACGCCAGCTCCAGCACCCGGTATCCGGCATGCAATACAGCCTCGTCTATATCAACATCAACAACTTCAAATACATCAACGATATCCACGACTTCAGCAAAGGCAACGACCTGTTGCGCACCGTCGCCGGACGGCTCAAGACCTTCGTCCACCCCGAACGGGGCGAAATGGTCTGCCGCCAGTCCGCCGACCACTTCATCCTCTTGCTGGCCTCGCCGGACGAAACCGCACTGCGGCAACGCATCGGCGAGCTGAACACGGAACTCGCCGCCCTGAACCGCGCCGCGGGCAACTATCACGTCACCTTCAGCTGCGGCATCTACCAGCTCCGGAAAGGCGACACCATCGACGCCGCCATCAACTACGCCCACTACGCCCAGTTCTCAAGAAGCAAGGTCAGTTACAACACCTACACATGGTTCGACAACCAGACCATCGCCCATATCCGAGACAACCGCCGTATCGAACAGGAAATGAACCAGGCGCTGGCCAACGGGCAATTCGTCCCCTACTTCCAGCCCAAAGTCGATATGAAAACCGGCGCCATCGTCGGCGCGGAAGCGCTGGCGCGCTGGATCACCCCCGAACACGGCATCATTTCCCCGGAACGCTTCATCGACCTGTTCGAGAAAAACAACTTCATCATCCAGCTTGACCTGTCCATCTTCGAGCAGACCTGCCGCATCCTGAAACAACGGCAGGACGAAGGCAAGTCCGTCCTGCCGGTATCGTGCAACTTCTCGCACAACCACTTCACCGACCTGTCGCTGCCCGGAAAACTCACCGAAATCGCAAGGCGCTACGGCATCACCCCCGCCCTGCTCGACATCGAAATCACCGAAACCAGCGTCATCAACGACATCGACACCGTCATCGAAGCCACCCGACAACTGCGGCACAGCGGCTTCAAAATCTCGCTGGACGACTTCGGTGTCGGCTACTCATCCGTCAACCTGCTTTGCCAGATCGACGTGGACACCATCAAGATCGACAAAAGCTTTCTGGAACACGCCTCGATACTGCCCTGCAAGCGCAACCTGATCGAAGGCATCGTCGCCATCGCCGACAGTCTCGGCATCGACATCCTGTGCGAAGGCGTGGAAACCCGGCAACAAATCGACTTCCTGACCCGTGCAGGCTGCACCCTCGCACAAGGCTATTACTACGGACGCCCCGTCCCGTTCGACGAATTCGCGCGCCTGTGATCCCCGTTTGCCGGATATCCGCGTTTTTTTCATCCCTATCCATGCACACCGTGCCATGACGTGGCATCATAACCGGCATACCGACACATACCGACCGACACCATGGCACGCCAACCGACACCGCACCGCAACCGTCCGTCCAGACAACCGGCACAGGCAGCCCTTGCCAAAAAACACCCGTCGCGCAACACCGACACCCTGCTGGCCGACATCGCCGCCATCAACGACGCCCCATACGAAACCGGCGCGGCCGACAAGGCGCTCGCATGGTGCCGCATCGCGGCACGGCGCAAACTCGACGACACCCGCCGCTGCCTGCTCGACTTCCATACCGCCAACGCCTGCATCTGCCGCCACCGCGAAACGCAAGGCGCCGGCAGCGGCGCATGGGAACACCCCGACATCGAAAACGCGATAGCCCACCTCGAAAAAGCCGTCGCCAACCCCGCCTTCCCGCTCCTTGACGAACTGCCGCGCTGCCGCATACTCACCCTGCTGGGCAACCAGTACGGTTACATGGGACACTTCACCGAAGCCCTTGCATGCTGGAACCGCGCGCTGGCCATCGACAGCCGCTTCGGCATGGCACTGGGCAACCGCGGCAAAAGCATCGCCGAATACGCCGAACTGCCCGCCATGGCACCGCAGAAAACGGCCTTCCTCAAGGTCGCCTGCGAAAATCTGGCCGACGCCACCGCCGACAATGCCCGCTACTACGGCGACGAACAGGGCAAACAATACTTTCTCGCCGAACGCGAAAAAACCGAAATGACCCTGTTGTCCGACGATGCCGCATTGCCCGACGTCGCGTCCGGCAAGAAAAACGCCAAGACCGGCAAAGACAAACCCTACCGGAAATGGTGCGCCGAAAACACCCTGTGCCTGAACCCGTACAACGACCTCGGCAAAGGCACGGCCGCATCCGGCGACCTGCCAGAATGGACAAACACCGATACCCCGGGCATCGTCACCCCCACCGCGCGCACCCTCTCGCACCTGTACCGCGAGTACACCGCCATCCGGCGGCTTTGCCACGACGCCATCCATGCGCGGGCACTGCGCGGCGCAGGCAAGAAAAACGCACCCGAAAACCCTTCGCCCGCCCAATCACCGGCAGCGATACAAGCCATCGAAACCGTCAAACTCGCCTGCCGCGCCGGCTGGGCGCTCCTGCCGAAAATCGCGCGGCTGGTCAACGACCACTTCGGAGCCGGACTGCCCGACGGAAAATACACCCTCAAAACCGTCTGGTACACCGGCGGCAACCCCGCCGAAGGACTGGCGGCTCCCTTCGCCGCCTCGACGAACTGGCCCCTGCGCGGCCTGTTCTGGCTCTCCAAATCGCTCCCGCCCGAACGGCACCTCAATACCCTCGAACCCGAGAGCCTGCTCTGGAAAACCGTCGCCACCACACTGCAAACCGGCAGCCTGCGCATCATCGAACACGACGGCGCGATCCCGAACATCGTCGAAGGCACCCTCTCGCGCCGCCAGCTGCAAGCCTGCACCCTCGCCATCCTGCGGCTCGCCCGAAACGCGCTCGTCTATCTCACCCTCGCCATCGCGGACGGCACCCCGGCAAGTTCCGGCAAACCCACCCCGACCGAAACGACACCATAACACCATGAGCCGACCTTACGACATCCTGCTGCTCGACGCCGACAACACCCTGCTCGACTTTTCGCGCACCGAAAAAAACGCGCTCGACACCACCTTCAGGCAATACGGGCTGACCATCACCGACGAAATCCGCGCCCTGTACCACACCATCAACCGCGGCCTGTGGGCCGCTTTCGAACGCGGCGAAATCCCCAAGGAAACCATCACCGCCACGCGCTTCTCCCGCCTTTTCGCCGAAACGGGCTATGCCATCGACGGTGCCGCCTTCAGCCGCGACTACCAGAAAACCCTCGGCGAAGGATACGACCTCATCGACGGCGCCAAAGCACTCTGCGAGGCGCTCGCCGGAAAATACCGGCTCTACTGCGTCACCAACGGCGTGGCCGCCACCCAGTACAGCCGCCTTGCCCGCAGCGGTCTGGATACCTGTCTCGACGGCATCTTCGTCTCGGAAACCATCGGCCACCAGAAACCCGACCTCGCCTACTTCCGTGCCGTATTCAACGCCATCCCGCGCTTTTCCCCCGACAAAGCCCTGATCGTCGGCGACTCCCTCACATCCGACATCCAGGGCGGCAAAAACGCCGGCATCGCCACCTGCTGGTACAACCCGAGCGGCCAGCAAGCCGCACCGTCCCTTGCCCCCGACCATGAAATCCGTACCCTCGGGGAACTGCACGCCATTCTGGAAAATCCCCGTCCCCTTTGACGACAAGGCAAAACCCGGCTACGATTGCCCGTCCCGCACATGCCGGTCACGACCGGCGAACATCCGACACACATGAAACAGCCCGTCTCCATCACCGACCACATCCGCCGACTGATCGTACTGGGAACCCCCATCATCATCGGCCAGATCGGCATCATCATCCTCGGATTCGCCGACACCATGATGATCGGGCACTACAACACCGAATCACTGGGCGCCGCCAGCTTCGTCAACAACCTGTTCAGCCTCGTCATCATCGGCAGCACGGGCTTCGCCTACGGACTGACACCCGTCATCGGCGAACTCTCCGGCGCAGGCGACAAAACCGGCATCGGAGGCAAACTCAAAAACGCCCTTGCCGTCAACGGCACGACCGGCATCCTGCTCACCCTCTGCATGGCCATCCTGTACTGCAACCTCGACAAACTCGGCCAGCCCCCCGAACTCATGCCGCTCATCAAGCCGTATTACCTGACCATACTGGCGTCCCTCGTGTTCGTCCTGCTGTTCAACGCCTTCAAGCAATTCGCCGACGGCATCATGGACACCCGCACATCCATGTGGATCCTGCTCGGCGGCAACCTGCTCAACATCGCCGGCAACTGGCTGCTCATCTACGGCGTGGGCGGATTTCCCGAACTCGGTCTCACCGGCGCGGGCATTTCCACACTTTTCTCGCGCATCGCCATGCTGCTCGTTTTCGCCGTCCTGTTCTTCAAACTGCCACGTTACCGCGCCTACCGCGACGGCTTCGCCCGCGCAACCGTCAACCGCACCGACTTTTACCGGCTCAACGCACTGGGCTGGCCGCTCGCCTTGCAAATGGGCATGGAAACCGCCTCATTCTCACTGACCACCATCATGGTCGGCTGGATCGGCACCGTCGCACTCGCCGCCCATCAGGTCATGCTCACCATCAGCACCCTCTTTTTCATGATGTACTACGGCATGGGCGCTGCCATCGCCGTACAAGTCAGCCACTTCCGGGGACAAAACCGCCCGGCGGACGTGCGCCGCGCCGCCTTCACCGGCTTCGGCCTCATCACCGCCATGGCCCTCATCTCAAACACCCTGTTCTGGCAATTCAGACCCCGGATCGGCGAACTGTTCACCGACAACCCCGACGTCATCCTCGCACTGGGCGGCCTGTTTCTCCCGATGATGCTCTACCAGTTCGGCGACAGCCTGCAAATCGCCTTCGCCAACGCCCTGCGCGGCATCCTCGACGTCAAAATCATGATGCTGTACTCCTTCATCGCCTACTTCATCATCTCCCTGTCGGCCAGCTACATTTTCGGCTTCATCATGAACGGCGGCCTGCCCGGCATCTGGATGGCATTTCCTCTCGGCCTGACCAGCGCCGGCATCATGTTCTGCCTGCGCTTCCTGTACAGGACACGGAAGGCCAAGACCGCATAAAAAAACGCGCCGTCATGTGACGGCGCGATTTCACGTGACGACGCCCGTCAAGGCATCCCGTCATCCGGCTCCGCCTCGTCGAAAAACGCCCGCGCCGTCGCCTCGTCGCGTGTACGGGCAAAAGGCGGCAGACTTTGCCAGATACGGCGACCATAAGGACGCGACACCAGCCGCGTATCGCAAATCATCAAAACCCCACGATCGCTGGCATCGCGTATCAGGCGTCCCGCCCCCTGTTTCAGGCTCATGATCGCTTCGGGAAGCTGGAAATCCATAAATCCGTTGCCGCCGTCCTTTTCCAACGCGCGGATACGCGCCGCCAGCACCGGATCGTCCGGCGGCGCGAACGGCAGCTTGTCCACGACCACCAGCGACAAGGCCTTGCCGCGCACGTCCACCCCTTCCCAGAAACTCTGGCTGCCGACCAGCACCCCGTTGCCCGACTTGCGGAAACGCTCCAGCAAATCCGTCTTGCCGGATTCGCCCTGCACGAACAGCGGAAACGGCCATTCCCGTTCCCTGAATTCCGCCCGCAGGCGCGCCGCGATCTGCCCGACCGCCCGCAAAGTCGTACACAGCACGAACGTGCGCCCGCCGGCAGCCTCTATCAGCGGCAAGGCGGCATCCACCACCGCATCCGAATAATTCGCCGACTGCGGCAAGGGCATCTTCTGCGGCACATACAGCAAGGCGTTTTCACCGTAATCGAACGGACTCGGCCAGGTTTTCGAGACCGCGTCATCTAGCCCCATGCGCGATGAAAAATAACTGAAATCCTGTTTGATCGCCAACGTCGCCGACGTGAAAATCCATGCACGCGGCGTTCCTTCCCGCTGCTTGCGGAACACCTCGGCCACCGACAGCGGCGTCAGGTGCAACTGCATCGACAAGCCGAACGTCTCCACCCACAACACATCGTCGGTTTTTTCCTCGCCTCTGGCCAGCGCCAGCCAGCGCCGCACAAAGGTCTCCATATCGGCGGTGCGCGTCTGACACGTCGCCAATACTTCCGAACGTTCCGCCTGCGCCTGCAACACCTCGTCCAGCGATGCCAGCGCACCGATAAACGTCTCCACCGCCGCCATGAACGCTTCCTGCTTCGCAATCTGGTGCAGAGCCATCCGGTTCGTCCCTTCCGGCAAAGTCAGGCGCAAATCCTTCACCGCCTTGTCCAGCGCGCCGACCAGCGCCACCCAGTCCGCCCCGTCGCGCGCTTTCGACAACCCTTCTACCTGCGTATCACGGCACAATTCATGAATCCGCGCCGTCGAGACGAATTCCCCGAAAAACGTCGTCGCCGTATCCGGCAACTGGTGCGCCTCGTCGAAAATCACCGTATTGGCCGTCGGCAGCAATTCTGCCACCCCCGTATCCTTCAGCACCACATCCGCGAAAAACAGATGGTGGTTGACCACCACCACGTCAGCCTGCTGCGCCGCCTTGCGCGCCTTCATCACGAAACAGTCCTGATAATGCGGACACTCCGTCCCCTGGCAATTCTCTTTCGTGGAAGTCACCTGATTCCAGATCGCCGCCGTCTCCGGCACCGTCGGCAAATCCGACTTGTCGCCCGTTTCCGTCACCTTGGCGAAGCGGACGATCTCGCGCAGATAATAGGTATCGGCACGCGACTCCATCCGGCCGTATTCCGCCGTGCGCGCCAGATGGAAAGGACAGACATAATTGGCGCGCCCCTTGAGCAAGGCCACCGTCACCGGCGCGGACAAAGCCTTGCGCACCGTCGGAATATCACGGAAAAAAAGCTGATCCTGCAAATTGCGCGTCCCCGTGGACACGATCACCTTGCCGCCCCACATCAGCGCAGGCACCAGATAAGCGAAGGTCTTGCCCGTCCCCGTTCCCGCCTCGGCGACGAACGTCTCGCAATTGACGATCGCCCGGGCGACCGCCTGCGCCATCTCCAGCTGCATCGGCCTGTCGCCATAGCCCTCGACGACCGAAGCCAGCGGCCCGTCGGCGGCCATCAGACGCGCCAGATCCTCCTCATACGCCGCGAGGTTATCCGACCAGACCAGACTGGAAGACGATTCGGCATCCATGCCACACTCCGGAAAAACGAACGCCATACCGGCGCGATACCGCCGCAAGACGAACCGCAAGGCCACACAAAAGTACAGGAAAAGCCCAGAGGTATTTTACTCCATCGCCGCAAACACGCCCTGACCCCGTCACCCTGCCGTCCGGCATTCAATGTTTCCCGGCAGGCAAGATATAGTTGTCGATCAGCACCTCGGCCGCATGATGGCTCAAGTGCCCGTTCTTGTTATAAATTCCCGACTGTTCGTCGATCAGCAGGCAACGTCCGTCCTTTTCGCAGAACACATCCATCGGGCGGACCTTTGTCAATCCCTTCCTGTCGGGCAACACGCTGTCGAGAGTCGCCGTATATTCCATCGCCTTGTCATATTGCTTCCTGCTGCCATACACCTTGTGCAGCTTCCTGTCGTTCCGGAGCTGGCGCAACACTTCGTTTTTGACATCGATATCCGGAAGCGGTACAGGATACACCACCGTCACCTGATGCCCCATATCGATCAGCCGGTTGATATTGGCGGCAAACGAACGCCATCCTTCCATGGACGGCACGATCTCGCCGGTGAAATTCCGGTTTTTGATCCGTTCGTACGGATTATCGACCCGGCGTTTGACTTCGTCGAATCCCATGACATTGGCGGTAACCAGAAAATGCTTCGGCGTTTTGAACGAACGGATCAGTTTCCAGCGATCTTCATTGACCACAGGACATTCCGGCTTGTCCGCGACCCAGATATCCTCGGACATGAAAGGACAAGACGTATAAGTCAGGACGATATGCCCCTTGCCCAGCGCGGCCAGCCGATCGTGAAGCACATAATCGAACACCCCGGCGAAGCTGTCGCCCAGCGTCACCCAGCTTTCATCGCCGAAATGACAGGCGCTGTCCGCCGTCCGGCTCCAGCACAACTCGACCGGATCATTCTTGTAATAACTCTTGCCCGGGGTCGGCCCCATCAGGCGTTCGAACTCGCCCTGCTTGTAATCCTCGGACTGTTTCTCCAGTTCGATGCCGAACCTGTCGGGATAACCGTTATGGGCGATCACATTCTGTGCGAATATGGCACAAGCCGCCAGCAGGCAGGCCAGAAAGCCGGTTTTCGGCCAGATCATCGTTTTCTTGCGGAACGGCGACTCGACCAGCCAGTACGACAGCGAAGCCAGTCCGATACAGACGGTGCTGAGGATAATGAACTGAAACGGTCTGATCTGTTCATATTTCAGAATCCGGAAATACACGAACACCGGTTGATGCCAGAGATAGATCGAATAGGAAATCAGGCCGATATACACCACCGGACGCCAGGACAGGCCACGCGTTATCCAGTCGTCCTCACGCGCGAAAACGATAATGAGCATCGTGCCGGCTACCGGAATGAACGTCAGAAAAGAAGGATGCGTGATCTTGTCGCTGAACGAAACCATGCTGACCATCAGCATGACGAACCCCAGCAAAGGCATCCATTTCCCGATACGCCGGCAGACCGGCGGCAATGCATCGCGCCTGACGAAAACCAGCACCCCGCCGAACAGCAACTCCCAGGCGCGTGTCGGCAGAAAATAAAACGACCAGTCCGGAGAAACCATCGACTGCCACTGCGCATAGCACAACGACACCACGGCC
Source organism: uncultured Oxalobacter sp. (assembly GCA_934270705.1). Classification (GTDB taxonomy): domain Bacteria; phylum Pseudomonadota; class Gammaproteobacteria; order Burkholderiales; family Burkholderiaceae_D; genus Oxalobacter. The sequence continues at coordinate 13,323 of CAKQQG010000021.1, forward strand.
AGACCAACCAGAATCACCGGACAATAACGCGGGAAATACCGGTAAAGAAACCAGAAAACGAACGGATAGACGATATAGAACTGCCACTCGACAGCCAGACTCCAGGTATGCAGCAGCGGCTTGAAAATACTGGCCAGCGCCGTATAGCTGTCCTCACCGTAGAAATAGTAATTCGAGCCGAAATACAACGCGGAGCGCAACGATTCCGCAAACTTGATCAGATCGCCCGAAAACAGAACGAACCACGCACCCAGCGCCGATATCGTCAAAATCACCAGCAAGGCCGGCACGATTCTGCGGAAACGTCTCAAATAAAAATCCAGAAAACGGAACGACCCGTTATCCATCGCATAGCGGATGATCCCCGTAATCAGAAACCCCGACAATACGAAAAACACATCCACACCCAGAAAGCCGCCCCGCATCAGCGGCGTTTTCCACAACATGAAATTGGCGTGATAAAACAGGACGGCGATCACTGCCAGCGCCCTCAGGCCATCCAGTTCCCTGCGGTATTCCAGCATGACAATACAAACGGAAAATCAATAAAATGACACAAGTTCGTCAGTATAAAAGAAAACCGGTCTTTTCCATAAAAAAACACCGCCATCCCGCACGCCAAGCCGAACATGCGACAGCGAAACGGCGATTGCGACAACCGCCGCAAGCAAGCGAAAAGCGCCGACCGCCCATCAGAGCCAGACAGCCAGCGACTTGAGCGTCATCACCGTCGTGATCAGCATGCCGAGCACCCACACCGACAGCGGAATCCAGAACGTCCCCATGAACTGCCCCGAATACCCCGACTGCTTTTCCTTGTAACGGTAATACAGAAAAAAACCGATCCCGGCGATCAGATACCAGAACATCGACGAATTGTTCGACTGGAGAATGCGGATGATCACCGTCGTGCGCTCCTCTGCCGGCTGCTGCTGCAAATAAAATTGCGACAACTGCGCGATCAGCAACAACACCGCATTGGCGACCACCACCCATTTGAACTGCAAACGCTTGAGATAAGGAATCAGAAACTTCATAAACACCGCACCCGTTCAACACATCGTGCCATTATAGACGGACGACACGGCAAACACCCGTCCATTCCGTCGGCACAGACCCGCACACACCATCGTGCACACCCTGCGACCGCCCATCATTTACGCCCATCCGGCAAAGCCTTCATCGAACAATTCACAGACACGCCCTGTCGTGCCAGATACGCGCTGCCCCAGTCATACATCGCCTCGAGCACCGGCATGATACTGCGCCCGAACGGCGTCAGCGAATACTCCACCCGCGGCGGCACCACAGGGAACACCTTGCGACACACCAGCCCGTCCGCCTCCAGCTCCCGCAGCTGCTGCGTCAGCATCTTCGGCGTCGCGCACGGCACTTCCTTTCTCAACTGCGAAAACCGCAAGGTACCGCCCGCCAGCTTCCACAAAATCAGTGACTTGTATTTGCCCCCGATCATGGCGATCGTCGCCTCGACAGGGCAATGTACCGTTTCCGGCACATCAGCGCCACAACAATCCGAACCTACCATGACTATACGCTCCGCAAAAACGACAGTATCTTTTCAGATACTATATACCAAAAAAGTGCATTCTTGCGAAAAAAACACCATCCGATACAATCAATGAAAAACGCACCAACCGACGACGCATAACGGAACCCTTACCGGAAAACACCATGGAAAACCAGCGATTCGACATCACCGGCATGACCTGCTCGGCCTGTTCCAGCCGGGTGGACAAGGCCGTGGCATCGCTTGACGGTATCAGTGACGTCAGCGTCAACCTGCTCAAAAACAGCATGAGCGTCACCTACGACCCTGCCGTCACCAGCACGCAGACCATCATCGACGCCATCGAAAAAGCAGGCTACGGCGCGACCCCTCATGCGGAAAAACCCGCCGCGGGCGATGCCGGCCGGAAAGCGAACGATACTACCGACACCGAAAAACACGCCATGCAAAAGCGGCTGATCCTCTCGCTGCTCTTTACCGTCCCCCTCTTTTGCCTGAGCATGGGTCACATGGCGGGACTTCCCCTGCCCGGCTTTCTCGCCGGTGACAAAAACGCCCTCGTTTTTGCGCTCACCCAGTTTTTGCTGACGCTGCCCGTCCTCGTCGCCAACGGCGCCTGCTTCGCCAAAGGCATCCGCACCCTGATCGCACGCGCGCCGAATATGGATTCCCTCATCGCCATCGGCTCCGGCGCGGCCGTCCTCCCCGGCGTCATCAGCCTCTACGGCATGGCATATGCACTCGGACACGGCGACACCGCCCGTGCATCCGCCCTCGCCGGCAACCTCTACTTCGAATCCGCCGCGACCATCCTCACCCTGATCGCGCTCGGACGCTACCTCGAAGCCCGCGCCAAAGGCAAAACATCCGAAGCCATCACCCGACTGCTCGCCCTCGCTCCCAAAACCGCACGACGCCTCGAAAACGGCACCGAAACCCTCATCCCCGCCGAACAAGTCGCCGTCGGCGACATCCTCGTCGTCAAGGCCGGAGACACCGTCCCCGCCGACGGCATCATCACGGAAGGCGCAGGCTATCTGGACGAATCCGCCCTGACCGGCGAATCCGTCCCCGCCGAAAAACAGCCCGGCGACAGCGTATCCGGCGCGACACTCAACCAGAGCGGCCATTTCCTCATGCGCGCCACCCATGTCGGCGACGACACCGCGCTGGCGCAAATCATCCGGCTGGTTGACGAAGCCACCTCGTCGAAAGCCCCCATCGCACGGCTCGCCGATACCGTCAGCGGCTATTTCGTCCCCGTCGTCATCGGCATCGCCATCGCCACCACCCTCATCTGGCTCTGGCTCGGCCAAAGCCTCGCATTTTCCCTGTCCGCCGGCATCGCCGTACTGGTCATCTCCTGCCCCTGCGCGCTCGGACTGGCGACACCGACCGCCATCATGGTCGGCGTCGGGCGTGGTGCCGCCGCCGGCATCCTGTACAAAACCGCCGAAGCCATCGAAACCACACAGGCCGTCACCACCGTCATCCTCGACAAGACCGGCACCGTCACCGAAGGCAAGCCCGCCGTCACCGACATCATCCTCACCGGCGACATGGACGAAACCGCCCTGCTTTCCGTCGCCGCCTCGCTGGAAAAACTCTCCGGTCATCCGCTGGGTCAAGCCATCATCGACGAAGCCGAAAAACGCGGCATCCGCCCATCCCCCGTCACCGCATACACCCAGACACCCGGACAAGGCATCGGCGGCATGATCGGCGGCAGCCACTGCCAGATCGGCAACCGCCGCCTGACCGAAGCCCTCGGCATCACGACAGGCGAAGCCATCGACCATACCGCACGCACACTGGCCGAACAGGGCAAAACCGTCCTCTGCGTCACCTGTGGCGAGAGCCTGTGCGGCCTCATCGCCGTAGCCGACACCATCCGCCCCACCAGCGTACAAGCCGTCGCCCGACTCAAAAACATGGGGCTGGACACCCTCATGCTCACCGGCGACAACGCCCGAACCGCCGAAGCCGTCCGCCGCGCCACCGGCATCGACACCGTACAAGCCGAAGTCCTGCCGCAAGACAAGGAAAGCGCCATCCGCGCCCTTCAGGCAACAGGCAAACGCGTCGCCATGATCGGCGACGGCATCAACGACGCCCCCGCGCTGGCACGCGCCGACATCGGCATCGCCATCGGCGCAGGCACCGACATCGCCATCGAATCCGCCGACATCGTTCTCATGCGAAGCGATCTTGCCGACGCCGTCACCGCCATCCGGTTAAGCCGCGCCGTCATGAAAACCATCCGGCAAAACCTGTTCTGGGCCTTCTTCTACAACCTCATCGGCATCCCCGTCGCCGCCGGCGTTCTCTACCCCTTCACCGGCATCACCCTGAACCCCATGATCGCCGCCGCCGCCATGAGCTTCAGCTCGGTCACCGTCGTCGCCAACGCATTGCGCCTGCGCTTTTTCCGGACACACGACATCGCCGCGACACATCCGGAAACCGGCACGGCACAAAACACCGTCAACATCATCCGGCTATCCGCCGCAACCACCACAGAAAGGAAACCCATCATGCAACAAACCCTCGGCATACACGGCATGAACTGCAACCACTGCGCCGCCTCGGTCGAAAAAGCCCTCAAGGCCATCCCGGGCGTCACCGCCGTCACCGTCGATCTCGCCGGCAAATCCGCCACCCTGACAACGGAAACACACATCGCCGACGACAGCATCACCCGCGCCGTCACCGAAGCCGGCTTCGAAGTCACTGGCATCCGCTAAAAAAGGCATACCATGAAAACCGCACAATCCCCATCCCGCGCCCTCATCGTCATCGATGTACAAAACGATTACTTTCCGGGCGGCAAACTGCCGCTCTGGCAGGCAAACGACACCTTGCGAAACATCCTTTCGGCCATCGAACGCGCGAAAAAACAGGCCATCCCCGTCATCATCGTCCAGCACATCGTCGATCCGGCACTGGGATTCACCCGATTTTTCGTCCCCGACACACCCGGCGTACAACTCCATCCCGCGCTCATCGAAGCCCTGCCCGACGCCCCCGTCGTCATCAAACGCCATACCGACGCCTTTTACGAAACGGAACTGAATGCACGTCTGGCCGACATGGGCATCCGCGAAGCCCTCATCTGCGGCATGCAAACCCAGAACTGCGTGGGACTCACCGCCATATCACACCGGGCGGAAAACATCCGCACCGTCATGCTTGCGGACTGCTGCACCGCCGAAACCGAAATGGTTCACCTGCTGGCTCTCGCGGGATTCGGCGACATCATAACCGTCACCGACAGCACCCGGGCACTCGGCTGATTCCCTCACGGCCCACGGCCTGAAAACACATCGTGCCGCAACCGGAAACCCGGCAGCGGCACGACAAGCCACCCCTGCGAACTTTCCCGATACAGGCGGCCAGCCGCTTGCCCATCCTGCGCCATTTGCCGACCGCTACATCCTGCGCGCATGGCCAGCCACCGCGATACCCGCGACACACCGCCCCGTAAACCGACCCGCCAGACCGGACTTTCCGCCGGCATCTCCATGAGACCACCCCCCGGAAAACCGGCTGTCACACCCCAAAAAAACGAAAAATACAAAATTTTTTATTATCTCACAGAAAAATGAAATATAACCACACAAACAGAAAAACTTTTGTCAGCACGCACCATAACGGTGCATGCCGCACCAGACGGGAACATCCTTAAACAAGCTATTTTTGTGTTAAAAAACAACAATTTAAGTCTAAAAAAATCATATGCCGAACCGATATATATTGCATAATTCGTGCCAACCCGAAATTCGTAGTTTATACGCAACAAACAAGCATTCGGCAAGAAAAAAATTCATCACACCACTTGCCAGCGTCCAGCCTCATGTCACTAAATAAAAACAAATGCCGGTGCCCGAAAAAGACGCCTTCCCGCAACGCTCAGGCATGGTGCATTTAACAAAACAAAACCCAATCAAAAGAGGACGATCATGAAAAAAACACTGATAGCACTGGCTGTACTCGGTGCCTGCGCAAGTGCGGCACACGCCCAGACCAACATCACGATATACGGCCTTGTCGATACCGGCTTCATCAAGGAAACCGGCTCCGACGCCCGCATGGGCGGCAACGAAGACAGCCGCATCGGCGTCAAAGGCACCGAAGATCTCGGCTCCGGTCTGAAAGCCACCTTCCAGCTCGAACGACGATTCAACCTCAACAGCGGCAAACAAATCGCCGGCAACAACGCACTGGACAAACTCCAGGGAACCGACGACGGTGAAAGCGGCGTCGCCTGGCAAGGCGCCGCCAACGTCGGCCTGTCCAGCAACACCTGGGGCGCACTCCGCCTCGGCCGCGTCAACGACATCGCCATCGAAAACTACGGTGCACTCGACCCGTTCATCTATTACGGCGTCGGCTCCTCGTTCGGCGCGTACAACCTGCTGTACTCCGAAGAACTCGCCAACACCGTCCGCTACGACAGCCCGAGCTGGGCAGGCTTCAGCTTCAACCTGAGCTACACCCTCGGACAAGACACCCATCACGGCAACGGTGAAGGCATCTACGGCAACCAGACAGGCGGCTATGACAACTACGGCAACGACGGCTTCGGCATCGGCCTGAAATACGACAACGGCTCCCTGATGCTGACCGCCAACTACGACCGCATCGCCGACTCCGACAAATCTTACCTGTGGGACATTGGCGGCGCATGGACATGGCAAGGATTCAAGGTCTCAGTCGGCTATCAGGACACCACCGTCGAACGCGCCGCCGCGCGCGCACTTGGCATCGCCGACATGAACATCGACCAGAAAGACTGGCTCGTCGGCCTGCAATACAACACCGGACCGCATACATTCAAATTCTCGTATAACCGCGGTGAAGTCGAAAGCAGCGGCGACTACGACGGCAAGGCCAACAAATACTCGCTGGGCTACACCTACGACATGTCCAAACGGACAAGCCTCTATGCCATGGTCGCCTACACCGACAGCGATGATGGCTATGTTGGAGAAATCTACAACAGCAACCACATCGACGACGACTCCGTCACCGGTGTCCAGCTCGGTATCGTACACCGCTTCTGATACCCCCCGCCTTCCCTGACTTGACGGGGAAACAGACAATCCGTCTGTTTCCCCCTTTTTTTCATTCCGCCCCACCCTGCCGCACCGGGCGCGGCAACACACCACACCCGCAACCATTCATATATACCGTCCATTCATATATATGCCGTCAATACCTATCCTCGACACAGCCGGTCACGGAAATCACCACATGCACGCGATACCCCACAAAACACGAATGCGAGTCAGACCGGCACAAACATTCCGAATCCTATCGGGCGACAGTCGCACCCGCCGGCACCGGATTCCACCACACCCACAACACGCCCCGACGCAACGGCAGCGATACATTCGCGCCGGCACACCCGACATATCCCGACGGAAACCGGCGACAATACCCGGGCATGCACCCCTTGCCTCGCCGCACAAACACGACCGGCAACACCCGCCAGACACGACGGAATTTGTTACAGAAAGTTACAGAAAAAAAATCGCAAGGATCACCGCGCCATGCAGGCATTTGACATTCATCAACACGCAACCGCCGTTGACACACCCTCCACAACCGTCAATTACATGTCATTGACATGTCGAATGACATGTAATTGACACGATTGACAGTCATTTGACACATCCGGATCACCGGCGACAACAGCATGACATCGCCATTTCCGGCATACCACCGGCAAAAAAAACAAACCGGTTCGCGACACAACATTCCTGCGCAAAACAGCGTTTTCGCCGTATTCGCCACGAAAAACCGAAAAAAAATACATAGGCGCCAAACCGGTGTGACGCCTGCACATATTGACAATGCACCGCAAAAGGAACATCCTGTTTTTAAAGAAAAAAGCAACTGTCCGGACACATGTCCCGACAAATGTTTCCGGCAGCCAAAAATACAAAAAAAAGAGAGGACTCCCGTTCGGTGAGTCCTCTCGAAAAAAGAGAATAGATCTGATATCTCAGTCCGATCCACTTATTGCATATTCCATGCCAGTTTTTTGACACTCTTGACCAAAGTCAAAAATCGCCACCTTTTTTCCCTCACCGCCCTTGAGCTGGCACAAAAAATGCAGAACAGAGTCCGATCTTTGTTTCTTTTGCAAAGAGCGGTACTGTCAGGCATGTTTTCCACTATGGCAAACCGGAAAGCGTGCATGCAGAAAAGTATTTCCTTTCTGGAAAGTTAGATTTAGGAGAGTAGATCTATGGCTACACAAGAAAAGTACCCTAATCGGTGGGTGCAGCTAGTTCTTGGTATCATCTGTATGGCAACGATCGCAAACTGCCAGTATGGCTGGACGCTGTTCGTTGCGCCGATTGAAGACAAATATCACTGGGCCCGTACGGCCATTCAGCTGTCGTTTACCATCTTCCTGTTCTTTGAAACCTGGCTGGTTCCTCTGGAAGGATGGGGCGTCGATAAATTCGGTCCGCGTCCGGTCATTATCTTCGGTGCTATTCTGAGTACCATCGGCTGGATTCTCTGTTCCTACGCTTCCAACCTGGGCTTCCTGTACTTCGCACAGGTTCTGACGGGTGCTGGCGCCGGTGCTGTTTACGGTACCTGTTCCGGTAACTCGCTGAAATGGTTCCCGGACAAACGCGGTCTGGCTGCCGGTGCGACCGCTGCAGGTTTCGGTGCCGGTGCTGCCGTTACCGTTATTCCGGTTGCCAACATGATCAACACCTCCGGCTATGAACAGGCCTTCTTCGTCTTCGGTATCATCCAGGGCGTCATCATCACCGCTTGCGCACTGTTCATGCCTCGTGCAAAACTGCCACCGGGAACGAAAGCCATTCCGAAGGTCATTTCTTCCAAGAAGAACTACTCCCAGACCCAGATGCTCCGCGAACCGCTGTTCTGGCTCATCTATATCTGCTTCGTCGGTGTCGCATCCGGCGGTATCATGGCAACGGCTTCCTTCGGCCCTGTTTCCCGTGACTACGGTCTCGACAAGATTCCGGTTACCTGTCTGGGCGTCACCCTGCCGCTGCTGACGATGGCAATGTCTATCGACAACATCTGTAACGGTGCAACCCGTCCTATCATGGGTTACCTCTCCGACCGTTTCGGCCGTGAAAACCTGATGTTCGTTGTGTTCATGGGTGAAGCAGTGGCTCTGCTGGGGCTGGTCTTCTGGGGGCGTACTCCGCTCGGCTTCATGTTCTTCGCAGCCATGACGTTCGCATGCTGGGGTGAAATCTTCTCGCTGTTCCCGTCCATGTGTGCCGACACGTTCGGTAGCGCGAACGCTGCAGGTAACGCCGGTACGCTGTACACCGCAAAAGGTACTTCTTCCCTCATCGTTCCGCTGGCTGCCGGTCTGGCAAAAGGCGGTAACTGGAACCGTACCTTCATCCTGTCGGCATGCGTTGCAGCAACCTGCTCCTGCCTGGCGTTCTTCGTCCTGAAACCGTGGCGCAGACGCTTCATCGAAAACAACAACAAGGAAATCGAAGCTCAGGAAGCAGCAGCTGCCGCTGCAGCATCCAAGTAATTCGGAACGAGACCGGGGCGAACGCTCCGGTTTCCCCGAAAAGCGGGATTTCTGTCGAACAAAAAGGCAACATCGCAAGATGTTGCCTTTTTCCTTTCTGTCGAACGCCGACTGTCAGCAGAAAGATCAGACTGACGGCGAAGTGAAAACGTTCAGATTTTGCCCTGGTTCTTGAGGCGGCTTAGTGTTTCCGGTGAAAGGTTTAGATAAGATGCCAATTCCTTTTTGGGCATACGATCGAAAAGATCCGGATGTTTTCTCAGGAAACGGTGTACCCGCCCGGGAGCATCCAGCAAATGCAGCGAAATGGTATGCGACATGATGCTGCTCATGATACGCATGACCTCCATTTCGAAGCGTTGTTTAAGAACGGGATGGGTTTCTATAAAGGCAACCCATTGAGGCATCGCAATACGGGCAATGCGTGCTTTTGTCACAGTGATGACGCTAAAAGGAGCCGCCTTGTTGAATTTCCATGACGCATAGGTGGCTTCCATATAGCGTTCGCTGGTGAAGCGCAGGATCATTTCCTTTGCATGCTGGTTGGCGACAGAACGTTTCAGTATGCCGTCGAGAACAAAAATGACTTCAAGATCACGATCGCCCTGGTGCGTCAGGCAATCACCCTTGGAGTGGTCGGAGATGTCAAGGTGTGGTTCAAGTTCGGCCAGTTCGTTTTGGGAAAGTTCCTTCAGGATGCAATTTTGGGAAAGCTGTACGCGGATAATATTTTTCTCAGGATGATTTGCTATTAGGGCCATAGAATTCCCGCTTCAGTTTTGACGTAAAGTGACTAAAACGCCCGAAAAATATTGATGAAAGTCAAGAAGTCTTGTTTGAATCTGGAAACTTGACTGTGGTCAAGAATATATCAGGAGTTGAGAAGCTATGATAGACATTAGCTTAAATATTTGACGGGAAATTCAAGAATAACTGAAAAGTATTGTTTTTCCGCCAAATATTATAGGTCATTGGGTTTCATTCCCGAGGGGCCGGTTTTTGCAGTAAATGGCTTTTAGGGACAGTTGTAGTTTACAGCGACAATTAACCAATAACATTGGAGGAAGAGAAATATGGGTAGTAAAGCATTATCCGGAGTAAGAATTCTGGACATGACCCACGTACAGGCCGGCCCGACCTCGTCACAGCT